>JAUQVI010000021.1:0-21250 GCA_039794885.1 Thermostichus sp. DG02_5_bins_236 | reverse complement strand
CTTCTGCTTTGGGAGGGACTGTAAGACCAAAGGGAGGAAGGCGCAAGTCTACCCTCTCGGAGGCAAGTCCCGATGAACAAAGAAGCCCGCGCTCTATTGCGTAGCAATGAGCGTCGGGTACTTCACAACGGCACTACGGCGACGGCGCTGTTTGATCCCGGCGGATGGTTTTTACGAGTGGACAGGATCCGACCAAACCAAACAACCCTACTGGATTCATCTGCAGGAAAGAACTCCGTCCTGCTGGCGTGAACCGCCTGTGTTTGCCTTTGCAGGCATTTGGGAACGCTGGCAGGGGCCGGAAGGGTCTGTAGTCGAGACCTGTGCCATTCTCAACACCACCGCCAATCCGTTGATGCAAGTTCTGCATGAGCGCATGCCCGTGATTCTGCCCCCAGAAACTTACGATGACTGGCTGGATCCGAACGTTCAGGATCCCCAGCAGGTTGTGCCGTTGTTGTGCCCTTTTCCCCCGGAGGCGATGGTGGCTTATCCGGTCAGTACCCATGTGAATTCCCCCCGCCACCAGGATCCCGTCTGTCGAGAGCCGGTCGGAGATCCAGTTACGGTTCTGTCGCTGCCTTCTTAAGGAGCACGGCGGTAGCGCATTCCTGGCAGTTGGATCAGCCAACCCTGTAACTCCATCATCAGCAATGTACTGGATAGGGTGGTGATCTCCATCTGGGTGGTCTGGGCTAGGGCGTCAATTCCTATCGGTTCCGATCCCAAAACTTGCCAAAGGATCTGTTGATCGGGATCAGTGGGGCTAGCTTTGGCCTTCCCGGATTCAGTGGATCCTGAGTCTGCGGTTGCCCGAGGGGATCCCGGAACCAACCGCAAATCTTCCAGTAAGCTTTCGATCCCCAAGATCATGCCTGCACCTGTTCGGATTAGGTTGAGGCAGCCGCGGGCTGCCGCTGTATCGATAGTGCCCGGCAGAGCATACACCTCCCGTCCGTAGTCATTGGCCAAATAAGCGGTGATCAGAGCTCCAGAGCGCTCGGGGGCTTCCATGACTAGGGTGGCACGGCACAAGCCAGCGATGATGCGATTGCGCTGCGGAAAATGTTCTTTGGCAGGGGGTGTACCGGGCGGATATTCGCTGAGGATCGCCCCTTGCGTTTGAATGCGCTGGTGCAACGGTCGGTGTTGAGCAGGATACACCACCTCTGGGCCAGTCCCCACCACAGCCACTGTTTTTCCACCGGCATCCAAACAGGCTTGGTGAGCCACACCATCGATCCCAGCCGCCAACCCAGATACCACGATACATCCGGCTTCGGTCAGGGCAGTACTAATCTGCTTTGTCCAGTGACGACCATAGGCGGTGGGGGCACGGGTGCCGACGATCCCGATTGCAGGCTGTTCCCAAGTGGGGCAATCTCCCAGCACGTAAAGAATCGGCGGCGGATCCGGCAATTCCCACAGCAAGGGCGGATAGTCGGGATCCGCAGGGGTGCAAAACGGGATCCCTAGCTTGAGGGTTTGCTCCAGGACTTGCTCCGGGATCCACTGGCAACGGGCTGATTGGATCGACTGGGCCAGTGTAGGGCCAATCCCCTCTACCTGTTGCAAGGCCAGTTCATCTGCTTCCCAAGCCCGTTGTAAAGAGCCAAAACACTCCCGTAGCCGCTTCAGACGGTGGGGGCCAATCCCCTTTACCTGTGCCCACGCCAACCAGTAGGGTCGTTCCTGCGCTGCACTGTTCAGAGAGTCATTCAAGGGATCCATAGGGGGGAGCGGAGCAGACAATCTCGAGTTCCTGAGCAAGGGGATGGTGCTACGCACCTCGCTTAGCGAGAACGCAACAGTTGGGACATCTTTTGGGGAGGGTTCGTTCCCATTTACGGTCGGATCCCCATTCGTCTCCCAGTTGCTTTGATGATAGTTCAGACGCTCTCTGGGATCAGATCTCCCTCGGTAAGTAGGCAGTTCTTGGGCCAGAAAGATTCCCCTTTACAGCAGAGGCCGGATCCCGGCAGCCCCAGCCCTCAGGGATCCAGCGCTTCTGTTCGCCAGTCTTGAACAGGATCCTTCTGAATATCAAAGTCGTATCTATCACAATAATAGTTTCAAGCAAATACCATACAAGAATAGCAGCTGAATAGCTAACAGAGAAAATGAATTAAAATCCTGAGGTAAACAAACGATGAACCCCATAAGACAAGAATACACAAAATTTCACAGAGAGCCAGTCCAACTCTCAAAAAAACCTAAAATCTTCCTCGTCATCTTTTATTTTTTGGAATTAAAAATCGATTATTTTTCATGAAAAAGTCGAAAATTTATGCTGTAAAAGATAAAAGCTGATTGACAATATAAAACAAAATTACTCTTACATCTCAGGCCTCTTTCTACTCTATATATTCTATTTAAGAGAAGGCAATTTTTCAGTTCAGGCAAGGCTTGAGCACATGATTATTCCTGTTAAATCTGTTCTGAACATCTCTCGTCAATATCATTAAAGCATCAATATTTTTATCTGCAAAGCAATCTTATTTTTTGGCTATGCCCATCCTGATATGTATTTCCTCCCAATGAAATACACAATAGAGAATGCCTCTTAAGCCGTCATGGAAAAAATGTCGCATCTGCTTAGAAAGCTCTTTCTTTTCTTGCCGAGGCTGCTCACGACGAAAAGCTAGGATGGACAAGAATTGTGCCTCTGGGCACTGCATTGAGGACAATTTGTGCGTCGCTCAGAGCCAGAACTAATTCGTTGACGGATACGCACAGGTGGTGTTTCATGGAATCCATAGTCACTACTCCCCACCACTTGTAGGCCCTGTGCCATGTCAGTTCGGCAATACAGTTCTTCGGCCCGCTCACGAGATGAAAACGTGGTTTGCACTGCCTCCCCGGATCCCATGCCCTCGCCCAAGGATGCCGTTTCGATTGCCTGCGCCAAACGATCTGCAGAGCAGGTTAGCCCGCCTGAGCGATCTGCCAAGTTGATCCCTCAGGGATCCCTGCAGCTTTACACCAACCCCAGTCGCGGCCCTTTTACTCCCGTCATGGCCCAAGCTTTGCGATTGGCGGGTCAGGGGACTCAAGTGCTGATCGTGCAATTTCTCAAGGGTGGGATCAACCAAGGACCAGAGAATCGTCTGTTGCTAGGTAGCTCATTGGAGTGGGCGCGCTGTCGGTTGCACCGCTGCATCGATACCCCCCAGTTGGATCCCGACGAGCGGGTGGCCCTGGATGAGCTGTGGCACTTTACCCAGGAAGCCATCGGCAGTGGCCGCTACAACCTGGTGGTGTTGGATGAGCTGAGTTTGGCCATGAAGCTGGGTCTGATTCCGGAAGAGGATGTGTTGGCTTTGATCGATCAGCGGCCCATTTCGATGGATATGGTGATCACTGGCCCAGAGATGCCCGACTCGCTGTTGGAACGGGCAGATTTGATCACGCAGTTGCGCCAACGCTTACGTGCCTTAGAGCCTACGTCTTCTGTCAACCCTTCCTTTTAACTCTGTCGCCTACCGGAGAAGATGCTACTGCCATGCTGAAAAATGACCGTTGGATCTGTGAGCAAGCTCAGCAAGGCATGATTGAGCCGTTTCAACCGGAGTTGGTGCGCACTGTAAACTTGACAGGGCAGACCCGCCCGGTGTTGAGCTACGGCCTCTCCTCCTACGGCTATGACATTCGCCTTTCGCCGGTGGAATTTAAAATCTTCCGCCACATCCCCGGCACCATCGTGGATCCGAAGCGATTTAACCCCAAAAACCTAGAATCAGTGGATCTACACCACGACTCCGAAGGGGACTACTTCATCATTCCGGCTCACTCCTACGGCTTGGGGGTAGCCCTAGAGCGGCTACAGATCCCCGACAACATCACCGTCATCTGTATCGGCAAGTCTTCTTACGCTAGGGTGGGTCTGATTGCCAACCTCACACCTGCAGAAGCGGGATGGCGGGGGTATCTAACGTTGGAATTTTCCAATGCCTCCAGTGCCGATTGCCGGGTCTATGCCAACGAAGGGGTGGTGCAACTACTCTTTTTAGAAGGGGAACCCTGCGAAGTGACCTATGCCGACCGGGTGGGTAAGTATCAGGATCAACCCCAACAGGTGGTGGTGGCTAGAGTTTGAGTTGGCCTGCGCAAAACTTCCTTGCCCCCAATTCCAGGGATCCAGGCGGCTATGCTGGACTTCTCACCCTCCACGGGATCCCATTCCAGCTTGATTTATGCCCGATTCCCCTTTGGCTGACAGCGAGCTACACCCTGACCTGTTCACCGCTGCCTACGACTACACCCTCCCTCCTGAGCGCATCGCCCAGACTCCTGTTGAGCCTAGGGATCAGGCACGCCTGTTGGTGGTGCGGGAAAACAGCCATGAGCATCGGCGGTTTTGCGATCTGCCCCATTTTTTACGGCCAGGAGATTTGCTGGTTCTAAACGATACGAAGGTAATACCCGCACGATTATTTGGCACAAGGCTGCCTCGGGACAGGGATCTCCAAGCCCCATCTCCGCCTTTACAGGGGATCCCGGCAGCTACGGCTAAGGGGAAGGTGGAAGTCTTGCTGTTGGAACCTGTTCAGCCAGGGAGCCGGGAATGTATCTGGCGGGTTTTGGTGAAACCGGGCAAACGGGTCAAGGTGGGGGATCGGATCCAATTTTGGGATCCGCAGGGATCTGTCATGCCCTATCGACTGGAAGCTACGGTTCAAGCCATGGATGCGAGCACGGGTGGGCGAATCCTCCAATTTGAGTGGGTCGGAGAAGCTGTGTTTGAAACGGTCTTGGAACAGGTGGGTCGGATCCCGTTTCCGCCCTACATCCAGTCGAATCAAGCCCGCCCGCAGGACTACCAAACCGTCTGGGCCAGACAACCGGGCTCCGTGGCGGCTCCCACCGCAGGGCTACATTTCACCGAAGAGCTCTTGGATCAGTTGGCTCAAGCTGGGATCCTGACCGCCTATATCACCCTGAATATCGGGTTGGGCACCTTTCGGCCTGTGGAGGTGGAACGGGTAACCGAACACCATCTGCATAGCGAGTGGCTTAAGGTTCCGGTAGAAACAGTGGAGGCAATTCAGGCAACCCAAGCCCGGGGGGGGCGGGTGATTGCGGTGGGGACAACGGTGGCCCGCTCTCTAGAAACGGCGGCAAAAACGGGATCCCTGCAACCTTGGCAGGGGAGCAGTGACCTCTTTATTTATCCCGGTTATTCCTGGCGAGTCGTTCAAGGATTGATTACCAATTTTCACCTGCCCCGCTCCAGTTTGATGATGTTGGTGGCAGCACTGATGGTGCCCCGCACCTCGCGTAGCGAGACCGGGCGGCAAAGACTTTTGGATTTATATCAGGAAGCCTTGGCAGAGGAGTACCGCTTTTATTCCTTTGGGGATGGTATGTTGATCTTGCCCCAAGCAGCTGAGTGAGGCACTGAAGGACTCACCTGCTCGGCAACACGGGTGACGGCTTGTGAATAGGCATCCAGTTGGAAAGGGTTCTGGCATTGTATCTGGCGGAACAAGCGGGTGGGGACAAAAACTCTACGCCATCCCCACCGATCCGACGGGAAATAACCCTGAGTTTGGGTTCGCGCAAGTTCACTACCCGTGAGGGTCAACGGCGGGAAGGCTCGTTAATCGCCAACACATCCTGCAGGAATTGATCCTGTTGCTGGCGCAAAATGCCCAGATCTGGCCCGTGGTTGAGCAAAATGAAGTTGGTGCCATCCGGCAACTGCCCCATCACCATCAGCCGATCCGCTGCGGATCCCACTTGAGCAGAAGTGCCTAGAGGCAAGGTGCGCACCCGCAAGGTACTGTGGCCAATGCCTGCTATGGGCAAAACGGTAGAGGGATCCCCGCCTGTAGCAAGGCTCAGATGTTCCCAAAGGTTGGCAAGAGCCCTCGGCGAGAGATGCAGCTCTTGAGTTTCTTTTTCCAGGTCAATATCCTCTGCCCCCAGAGCCATGGCCTCATCCAGATGGAGATGGGAAGAGCCTACCAACCGATGTTGTAAGTAGTCCTGCACAGCAGCTGCACCCCCCAACTCTGCCAATAGGGTTTCTGCCATCGCCCGATCATTGCTGCCATTCAGGACTTGCAACAGGGATCCCAGACGCATCGAGGTGTAGATGACCAGGGTACAGGTACCGGCAGGCACTTGCTCCACAACAGAAACCGATCCCGTCACAGGAATGGGTTGGTTCCCTTCCTGGAGCAGAGTCACCAAGCGGCGACCACTGGCCAAGGGATCCGTCTGCCCCAGCAGACGGAAGGAGGGCAGCACCTTCACCTCCCCATCGATCTGACGGATATTGTAATTCCCCAAGTAACGCGCCAAGGTTTGCACATCGGCTTCCGTAAAATAGGGATCCCCGCTGCCAACGACAATTAAATCCCCCACCAAGCGATCTCCCACCAGACGGCCCGTGGTCAAAAACTGGGTAGCAAAGCGGTGTTCATAGCCCCAAGTCTCCAGCGCCATCAAGCTAATTGCCAGTTGATCCAAGGCCCCCACCGGCAAAGGCTGATCCAGCAAATGCTCTGCCAATAGATCTCCTTGCGGTGTCCACAGCAGGATCCCCTGTTGGGAAAGCGACCCGCCCTGGGCCGCTACCCCCTGCAAAAAGCCCGATAGCACCAGCGCATAAGGGGAGTAATCCCAAACTTGAGCCTGAGACCGGGGCCACCAAGGTGGCGCACCCGGAGTACCCGTAGGAGAAGGCAGTGGCGGCGGTGGGGTGGGGATGGGGGGGAAAGGATTTTGGGCGGATGTCGGAGATCCGGACTGTACAGTCTGGGATGGAGGAGGAGCTTCGGCTCCGGTACGGTTCGTCCAACAGGCCCCCAAGGCCAAAGAACAAGCCAACGGGATCCCGGCCCAAAGGGAACGACGACGGGGAGGCAACCACTGGGGAATTGGCAGCATAGGAACCTCACAAATGACGGTGACCCTCCGGGTCGTGCAGAGCGCGAAGGGGGTAAGCAAGACTTGAGGCTACTCTAGTGCCAACAGAATCGCCTTGGCAAACATCCTGTGAAACCCTGATGGCCACTCTATTTCAGACCAGCAAAACAGGCTTACTTTTGTAACAGACCATAAACCACTTTTCTTCTTAAAGGATAGAATGAAACAATTTAGGCTCTAAGCATTCTGGCTAGACCACCAATGGGGAACAGTCGAACTATGGTGATGGTGAAATCGGAGAAACAGGCTTTCCTGGAGCGGTGGCAGGATGTTCTCGCACCCAATTCGTTGGGGTATCGCATTCGGCTTTTATCCCAGTTGGTACGGCGGCAATTTCAGTCTCATTTAGAGCCTTTTGGCTTGACCCCCTCCCATTGGGTGGTGTTGTGCTGTCTTTGGGAAGAAGACGGGATCCCGACCTCCACCATTTGTGAGCGCCTACAGCAGTTGGGGGGCACCATGACCGGTGTATTGGATGGCATGGAAAAACGGGATCTGATTCGGCGACAACGGGATCCCCAGGATCGACGTATCTGGCGAGTTTATCTGACCCCAGCTGGGGAAAAGCTGAAGGAAGTTTTGCCCCCCCTAATTTGGGAACTGCGGGATCATACCTATGGATGCTTCACCCCAGAAGAACGGGACACCCTCTCGCAGTTGGTGGATCGGCTGATCGCCCATCTCTCACAGCTCTCGGATGAGGCGGCCTTGTAGGGGTGGATGCCCATTAAAAGCCTCTTCAGGCTTAGAGAGTTCTACTTGTTCTACACTGACTACTACTGGTAGATGTTGGCGGCCTTGAGCATGTGGTAAGTGATCAATAACTGCGTCAGGGCGAGGGGATAACTTTGCAACAACTCGCCGGTTGTGCCGATTAATTTGCCAATGCTAGGGTTGGTATCTAAACTGCAAAATTTGCCCAAGTAGGGGATTTCATTGCAAAGCATTCGCTCCAGTTCCACCACTTGACTGGCTGTGGCATGGCCGTCGATCCCCAACACATCCACCGGTTTGCCCATATCTCGATCCAGATCAAGTCGGATGGCGGATCCCAAATGGCCGTTGCGAGCATTGAGAATTTGCCAAAAATCCGGGTGCGGGATGGTGGGACGGAGCACGAGGCGCACGTTAAGCAATAATTCGTCCTGTGCCGATCCTTCTGGAGGCGGGTAAAAACTCACCACCACATCGGCCCATTGCCGTTGTGGACGAATGAAGGCTTCTGAATCAGGTTCTCGCTTGTGCAGTTCTTCTCGCACTTGTTCTTCTGAATATCCCCGCTTGCGAGTATCCCGCTTAATTTTCCAAAGAGCACGCAGATCTTCTGGGGGAGCCAAGTAAACCTTGACGTCGTAACTATCTCGCATTCCACGAGTAGAGTAGCCCAGCAACCCTTCGACAATCACATATTTGTTGGGTTTGATGTATTCCGGTGGATCGAAGGTGCCAGTGTTGTGGTTATAAATCGGCTTCAAGATCGGTTGGCCAGTGCGCAACAGCGTTAGGTGCTGCTGCATGATATCCAGGTAGTTGCAATCAGGGTGCAGGGCAGTGATCCCCAGTTCGGCCCGTTGTTTACGGTCGTAGCGATGGTAGTCGTCGGTGCAAATAACAGTGACATTTTCTTCCCCCAAGACTTGGGCGATACCACGGGTGAGGGTGGTTTTTCCAGCAGCACTATCGCCGACAATGCCAAGAATAATTGGGCGTTGGATCACGGATCCCCCTCCTAGATGGTAAGTGTAAAATTCGATAGGGTTCTGCGACCCAAAACAGCATCAGTCAAGCTCCATTTTGCAGTAACCGCTGCTGATCAGCCGCGAACAGAAAAAAAGGCCAGGGCCAGACACCGAAGTTACAGCTTTTTCCAACTTTATTGTCAGGTCTACAACTAGGTTAGGATTCTTCTCACCCAAGAGAACCGCTGGAGAAAGGTGTAAGCCCACATTATGGGGTTTGTGGAGTATCTTGGGCAAGCAAACGTTACAGCTTTTTTCAAGCTTACACAAAACATGAGGCTGCGCAATTTTCTGGTCAACCCTTAGATTTGTCTGCACGGGTTGCAGTCGTTTTTACCGAAAAGCTCTCGATTCACTGTAGATTCGGTATTTGCACTCGATACTTGCACAACAGGCGCAGCTAAGGGATCCATTCCACGCCAAAACCCAAGCTAGATTCCCGGGTCAGGGTTGAATGACGCAGACTGTAACGGGCGGAAAGGCGAAAAGAGGGGCTGATGGCGTAGGCTGCCGTCACCTCAGCCAGCGTGGCTTGTCCTTCCTGCTGTTCTCTAGGGAGGATCCAACTATAGCTACCCGTCAAATCAGCAGCTCCGGGAGCGAAGGCCAAAACGGCAAATGCCCCATAACTCATTCCACTCAGACTGCGATCCTCCTGCTCTAAGGCCCGATACCCCAGTTGGGGCGCCAGGTTAAAGTTGGATCCGATAGGGGCTAGAAAGTAGCGGATTTCCGACCCGTACTGGCGGTCTTCCGGCTCATCTGCCGATTGTCGATAATCACCGCTGAGGGTGAGGCGATCGGCCAAACGTAAATCCTGAAGGCCAATACGCCAGTGGGAAGAGGACTCGAAGTTGGCCTGTAGGCGCGTTGGTAAGACAGGAGTATTGCGGATTTCCTCGAGGAGATTGGGGGGATTCTGAAGCCAACGGCGGAGGACAGGGCTATCTTCTACAATTTGTCCATCCAAACCCAGTCGTGACAGCGAGACGGAGTCCTGAGTAGCGGAGAGGGTAGTGGGCACGGGATCCCCATCTTCGCTCATAGATGCCGACGAGTTGGCCCAAGCCGGCCATCCACACAGGATCCCAGCCCAGAGGGTCAGCACCCCAAAGGGAAACCTTTTGCCAGACCGTTGTGCCACCTGCAACCCACACCCATTCCGCTTTTACTGTAACTGTTGGTTTTGCCGTTGGAGCAACGGAGGTGACAAGCGGAGCCAATTCGGCGCAAAACCGTGATGGTGCAGCGAAGCTAGAAAAGATGTAAGAAAGCCCTTTCGCGTCAGCGGTGTGGAGCACGTTCAGGAGTAGCAGATGAACATTTTTCTGGCCTTGTCTGGCCTTTTCGGGGGATTGGGGGTGGGCATGGGGGCGTTTGCTGCCCATGCTTTACGGACCCACCTCAGCGAGGGATCCCTGCAGCTCATCGAGACGGGTGTGCGCTATCAGATGATCCATGCGCTGGCCTTGGGATTGGTGGCGGTACTGTTGGCACGGCTACCCGGCGCAGGGGTGTTGTGGGCAGCGGGGTGGGCCTTTGGGGTGGGCGTGGTGTTGTTTTCCGGCAGTCTATATGGGTTGGCCCTCACACAAGTGCGTTGGCTAGGGGCAATCACGCCTGTGGGTGGGGTGGCCTTTTTAATCGGCTGGGCCTGTCTAGCGCTATCGGCTCGCGCAGTGTCGTGATTAGTGTCACGAGATAAAGGAGCACTTAGGGATGTTGCATCAGCCAGAACCCAGCGAAAGATTGGGTGTTGAGATCGGTTTGAATGGCCAGGAAGTGGATCCCTTGGGCTAGGTGCTGGCGTTTGGCAAAGCCTTCTGCTTCTGCCCGCAGTTTTTCTGCTTTCAGGGGTGCAAAGAGGTAGCGATCATTCAAACCTGCCTCCAAGATCAGTTGCTCTTGCACAATGCTGAGGTAGGCTGGCTCGATCCCCGTCATCCAGGCTGCCATGGGTAGAGCCCGTTGAGAGGTGATCACCAAACCCGGGATAATCGTGTCAGGGGGTAGGCTTGACCAGTCCACCGGGAATAGCTCCCCAAATTCTGTCGGCCAGCTCTCCGCTTCTTGTAGGTCTGCTGCCCGTAAAGTGACTAAGGCCCAGCGTTCCCCTTGTAATTTGTCGGGTAGACGGGTGGGATCCGGCAGATCCGGCTCTACTGGAGATTCGGGGCTATAGGTGAATTGCGCCTCGTGGGGATAGACCTGTTCCGCCCGCTCCCGCATCCAGGCATTGAGGGTATAAACACGCCGACTGGGCACCATCGGGATCCCGACCCCATCACAGGCCCGTTGCAAGATGGAACTCATGCGAGCCCGAAACACGCGAATGGCGGAAGGAGGCTGAGGGGCAGCCTGCACATAGTTCCGCAACTGTTGCGCCACCCAAGTACTGTTCACCTCTTGGTTGCTGCAATACTGAGCTTGGCGAAACTGACCGGACGGATCGCACACTAGCAGCTCCCAAACCCGCCGATCCTGCTCATCTCGTAGCGGAACGGCTGTAAAATCCATTTGCCAAATCGGACCACGCCCGGAGGCTGCCAACCGAGTCCCTTGTGCCAAGAATCAACCCTCCCGATCCCCGATCAAGGCCAATTCCCGCTCCCCGAAGATGGCGGAGGCATGGCGATAGCACTTGAACTCCAGCAGGTTGTAGAAGGGATCCTGCAAAAAGAAGGTGCCATGCTCCAGCGGAGAGCCGACAAAGCGCCAGCGTGGTTCTTGATAGAAGGGTAACTCTCGCACCTGAGCCCGGGCAGCCAGGGACTCCCAATCCGCCTGTTCCGGGAAAATCAGGCCAAAGTGGCGGGGGTAAATGCCCCGTTGTGGGGTGAGTTCTTCGTGGGTGAGGTGGGCCACCAGCTGATGCCCATACAGGTTGAGGATGACGGAAGCCGGGCTTTCTCGGCCAATATCACAGCCCAAACCCTCCCCGTAAAAGGTTTTGGTCAGGGGAATATCCGCAACCGGAAAAGCAAGATGAAAGCGGATCGGCTCCATGCAACCCTCCAAACCAGCACACCTAGGGATCCCGTCCACTTGGATTGGATCCTTGCTCTTTCAGGGTAGGCGATTTTAAGCCAAGTGCTGCACTGAGGGATCCCTTCTCATGCCCGAGATGGACAATACGCCTTTGCGCAGGGGCCAAAACCGGCAGGATGTTATAACACTAGCTAGTGTGGCCGAGTATTCGAGAGGACAACTCGGTGTGTTGAGAGAGTTGAGAACACAAGAGGGCAATCCTGGCCATGACCAGCACTTTGGTTGAACAACGCCGCCGCGAGGATGAATCTCGCAACTTTTTTTGGATGGTGGCGCTGTCCTTGCTGCTGCATCTGCTGCTGTTGTTGGGATTCCTCTATTTAGGCCGTCTTTGGCTAATTCGAGAGCCAGAGCAAGAGGCCATTGAATTTATTCTCCTGGATCCAGAAGATCTTGAGCCGCCGGATGAGGCTGAGCTGGTTTCCGATGTGGATTCCCGCGATGGGGGTGAGCGTGTAGAAGCGCCTCCTTCTCAAGGCAGCCCTCCTCAATCCCAGGCAGCCCCTCCTCAAGAAGCCCCTGCTCCACCCCCACCGCAACCACAACCGCCTCAGCCCGAACAGCCAGCCCCTGTACCACCACCACCGGCTCCTGCCGAAGTTGCCATTGCAACGCCTACTCCAACACCCCCACCCACCCCCACTCCCACGCCAACACCGACGCCGACTCCAGCACCCCCTCAACCCACCTCAACGCCGACTCCAGCCCCTCCTCCTCCCACCCCTGTCCCCACTCCTATCCCAACGCCGACTCCGCCTCCTGTGGCGGTGGCTCCTCCAGCCACTCCGCCCCCTACACCACCGCCAACTGCTGAACCTTTGCCGGTGCAGCCGAGTGAGCGGGTTTCAGACTTAAGTCAATTGGCTCCCGTTCCGCCCGCCCCCCAACCGTTACCAGAAGCGCCCCCAGCCCAGCGCCCCTCCGATTCTTCCCAATTGGGCCCCCCAGTCAGTGCCTCTGCTCCCAGTGACGGTGCCGGTGTGCAAGGCAGTGGTGCCAGTGGGCTGGCCAACCCCACCCAATCGGCTCCCAACCCCCCCAGCGTGGCTGCACGCGCCAATGTGGACTGGGGTCCCTGGTTAGCGGCTCTGCAGCGAAAAGTTGAACAAAATTGGATCCCTGGTCAGACGGGAGCCTCCCGCCGTACCGTGGTGATTTTCACGGTCGGTCGAGCTGGAGATTTGCAGAATGTCCGTTTGGGGCGCACCTCCGGTAGCCAGCAAACCGACGATGCGGCTCTGACTGCGATTCAGAGAGCGGCCCCTTATCTACCGTTGCCCGAGGCCTATGACGGCAACTCTGTCACCATCAACTTCACTTTTGATATCAATGTGTTGGGTCAGTTGACGGTGGGCGGATCCGCCAACTGAGGCTCAGGATCCCAGGTCAATCTGGCTTAGGCAGCACTACCCACCGCAGCCACTTTTTCCGGTTCAGCCGCCAAAGATTGAGTCTGGATCAGCTCAATTTTGTAGCCATCCGGATCCTCGACAAAGGCGATCACTGTGCTGCCATGTTTCATCGGGCCAGGTTCGCGTACCACCTTGCCCCCCCGATCTTTAATTGCTGCGCAGGTGCCGTAGATATCTTCCACGCCCAGGGCGATGTGGCCATAGCCGTTGCCCAGATCGTAGTGGTCGGTGCCCCAGTTATAGGTCAGCTCAATGACCGCCGTTTCCGATTCATCTCCGTATCCCACAAAAGCCAGGGTAAATTCCCCTGTTGGGTAGTCTTTCTTGCGCAGCAGGCGCATCCCCAACACCTCGCAATAAAACTGTAGGGAGCGCTCCAGGTTGCCAACGCGGATCATGGTGTGGAGAAGACGCATGGTATCGGCTCCAAGAAAATGTGCGACGGTGAGTTTATTGTAGTCCTTGCCTTTTCAGGGATCCCGTCATGAGTTCCACTCCACTGCAGCGCACTCCTCTGTTTGCCCTTCATCAAGCTTTGGGGGCCCGGTTTGTTCCCTTTTCCGGCTGGGAAATGCCGGTCCAGTACCAAGGGGTGGTGGCGGAGCATCGTGCCGTTCGGGAGAAGGTGGGGATGTTTGATATTTCCCACATGGGCAAATTTACCCTCTGGGGATCTGAGCTGGGATCCCATTTGAACCGGTTGGTGCCTACAGATCTGCGCCCTTTACCAGTGGGATCCAGTCGCTACAGTGTCCTATTGAACCCACAGGGGGGCATTCTGGATGATTTGATCTTCTATAGGCATCCCCCTCAAGCCGAGGGTGAACACTGGAGTGTGATCGTCAATGCAGCCACTCGCCAGAAGGATTGGGACTGGCTCTACCGGCACTTGCAAGGGATCCCTGGGGTCAGACTGCAGGATGACTCCGACACTCAGGTGTTGTTGGCGGTGCAGGGGCCAGAGGCAGAGCTAGCCTTACAACCCTATCTACAGGGATCCCTGGCGGATTTGGGGCGGTTTCAGCACGGGCAGTTTGACGGAAAGAAAGGATTCTCAGAAGAGGCGATCTTTGTAGCCCGTACGGGTTATACCGGCGAAGACGGGTTTGAAGTGATGCTCAGCCCTGAGGATGGAATTTTTTTGTGGGAGCAGTTGATGCAAGCGGGGGTGCAACCGTGTGGATTGGGCTGCCGCGATACACTGCGGCTGGAAGCGGCACTGCATCTGTACGGGCAAGACATGGATGAAACCACTACCCCTCTCGAGGCAGGCTTGGCTTGGTTGGTAAACAATCCAGATGATTACATTGGCAAATCGGCTTTAGAAACCCAACACAACCAGGGGATCCGACGCCGTTTGGTGGGCTTTCGCATGCTAGAACGAGCCATTCCCCGCACTGGCTATACCATTTGGGCCACCGCTAGCCTGGATCAATCCCATCCCATTGGCCATGTGACCAGTGGCACCCATTCTCCAAGCTTGGGCTACGGCATCGGTCTGGGATACGTGGATCCGGATTGGGCAAAGGTGGGATCCCAGCTGGAGATTGAGATTCGGGGGCAGCGCTACCCTGCCGAGGGGGTGAAACGACCTTTTTATCGCACTCAGGCTTAAGGTTGCCCTTCAGGATCTGTGGACAGTTGAAATTGCTGTACCGGGATCAAACTCACCTGCAGTACCACCAGTTGCCCTAGGGTATCCTGCAAAAAGTTTTGCACCGTTTGAAAATCGGCTTCCGTCATTTGCTGAGGAGGAGCAGAGATTTCGATATCCACTTCCAGACCCTGTCGCCGCTGCCGCACCTGCAAAGAGCGCAGGTGAACCTTTTCAAGGGGAGCCAGTTGGCTTTGCAACAGTTCTCGCACCTGCTGACGAGTGTTGGATTGCAACAGTAAATTGCGCAGTGAAATCCCCAGCGGGATCCCAATCAACGCTATAACCATTCCTACAAAGGCAATCCCCCCCTGTGCCCGCTCCAACGATCCATAACGCTGCCAGAGAAAAGTGAGGATACCGCTGAAAATAATGCCCACCAGATTGGTGATAAACAACAAAGAGGATCCCCCCAACGTTTCCCAATCCGAAAGGGCTAAGCCTATACCCATCACACTTAAGGGCGGAATCAAGGCGACTGCAATCGCGACCCCTGGAAAGGCATCCGCTACCGACTTACGGGATTTGGCAAAGGCCCCCGCCGCCCCCGCCCCCAAAGCCACCCCCAGATCCAGCAACGTCGGTTGAGTGCGCATCCGGATTTCATCGTTCAAGTCCCGCAATCCGGCAACTTGGCAAATCAGGATGGCACTGAGGACTGTGGTTAAGCTGCCGATCAATAGTGTTAGGGTAGCCCGTTTCAATAACCGACGATTGGCCACAGCCGCAGCATAGGCCATACCCAAAATGGGGCCCATCAAAGGCGCGATGATCATCGCCCCAATCACCACTGCCGTACTGCCTGCCAACAGACCCAAGGTAGAAATAATGCCGGAGAGGCTGAGCATGACAAAGAAACTGAGGGAAGGAACCGAGTCTCTCCAGATCAAGCGGTTCAAGCTGGCTACTGGAATGGGTTTTTCCCCCAGCCAACGCCAATCCCCACTGCTGCTCCACCAAAAGCGCCGCACTCGCCTACGCCACCGCACCCAGCTGCGCATCCAACGTCGACGCTGGGAGAATGGGATCAAAACTTTCAACAACTCCACGCCAGGTCAGCCCTCTAGCCAAGACAAGATAGGGTTCTAGCCTAGTCGCAGCGGGCGCTGACGCTGTTACTCCCTTCCCACTCTCAGATTTTTGAAATCGATCCGCTCTGTGACTGGACTAGAGGCTTGTTCGTCCCGATAATTTTATCCTGGGAAGGGAGTAAACATGCTTCCGAATCCCAGTGGGTTAGTTCAAGGGGTTAAGCCGCTTGCCAGTTTTGGGCATGGAGTATTCCTGTTGCAATCGCCGCAATTTTCGTAAAGCCCGCCGCTCAATTTGCCGTACCCGCTCCCGGGAAAGACCGATATGTTCGCCAATTTCCCGAAGCGTTAGGCCACTCGATCCATCCAATCCATACCGAGCCACGATCACCTGTTGTTCTCGGTCGCTCAGTTGACCCACTAGAGTACGCACTTCTTCCCGATGGGCAACTCGATTGAGATGTTCAACGGGATCGTTGTCTTCGTCTTGAATAAAGTGTTGCAATTCCGTGCCGTCTTCATCCCCTACCCCCATGTTGAGGGAGCGCATCTCTGCCATGTGACGGGTAATCAAATCCCGGTAGTTATCGCCAATCTCCAGAGACTCAAACACCTCTTCAGCTTGAGGACGGGATCCCTTTTCGGAAGACAACTCCCGGTAGCGCCGTTTCACCTGCGAGACTTTCTCATACATGTGGGCCGGCAGTCGGATCATGCGGCCTTTGTTTTGGATCCCACGGTTAACACTTTGCCGGATCCACCAGGTGGCATAGGTGGAAAATTTATACCCTCGGGTGGGATCAAACTTTTCTACCGCTCGGGTGAGGCCGATGGTGCCCTCCTGAATCAAATCCAAAAAGGGCAAGCCGCGATTGCGATAGCGCTTAGCGATCGACACCACCAGCCGCAGATTGCATTCCACCATCCGCTTCTTGGCCGCCTCTCCATGTCGCAGGATTTGCTGCAGCTCTCCCAAAGGGATCCCTACCCGTCTGGCCCAGTCTTCTACCGATTCATAGTTCTGGCGCTGCTCCAGCAGCATCACCATCTGTTGAACCTGGTGAGCCAAACGTAACTCTTCTTCCGCAGTCAGCAACGAGTAACGACCGATGGTCTTTAAGAAACGTCCCACCGCATCTTGCAGGTCAAGATTTTCCGACATGTCAAACCCCACACCATAATTTCACGCCCTGTCAGGACTTCCACTCCTCCCGCTGTGCGAGGCCCTCTTCCCTTTGGCGAAGTTGGCTTTTCGACAAACAGCATTTTATTCATACCAACAGATAAGGCTTTTCGTAAAGGTTTTGGCCCTAAAAAACCAGAATTTACATCGAGGATTTGATTCACTAAATATATTGAACCAAAGATTCTTACCTACTACCTGTAGTGTTTGTAGTGGATTCTTACAGTCTTGTTACACTACCTAGAGAAGACTCAAGAGTTATAGCTATTACCAAAAGCATTATTTTGTGTGTTCTTAAAAGACTAGAAAAACTAATCTTAATTCAAAAATATCTTCCAAGAAAATTTTTATTTTCGCTTTTAGATTGATGCCAAAAATCTTGATTTACACAAAGTCTTTCATCAGAACTCACTTCTTGAAAGCTACCAAAGGCTTGCACCACAAGGAATATAGGAATCCCTGAGAGCAATTTTGGCCTGTTTAGATTCGAGCTGTAGTTCCTATCGGCATACCAAAGCACAAAGATGGGATCCCTAGGGATCCCATCATTCTGAACACTACTAAAGCTAGCGCCAATACTTAATTGAGGCACTAGCCGTAGTGTTAATGTTCGTGTTCTACCCTGTCAGCCCCTAGAGGTCATCTGCTGGGCTATGGAAGCCAGGGGGTAAGAGCCGCAATCCCTGCTGCTTGACGGGTCGCCGCGCTTCTAGAGGTACGGGAGTAACTCGCGGCAGTGGAGTAGCTAGGGTTTGTGAGGGAGTCGGAACAGGTGTTGGAGTGGGCTTGGGGGTAACCACTACAGGTGGTGGTGTTAGGACGGGTGTGGATAACTCTGTCGGGATCCGTTCTGGGGTGGGCCGAGGCCGACTCAATTGAAAACGGGGCTGCCGACGCGGGGCAGAGGCCGGGGTCGGACTGGGTTCTGGGGTTGGACTGGCACTAGGAGTAGGGGTGGGGGTCAGTTCTGGGGTTGGACTGGCACTAGGAGTAGGGGTGGGGGTCAGTTCTGGGGTCGGTGTAGCAGTTGGAGTTGCTGTGGGTGTGGGTTTTGGAGTGGGTGTGGACTGGGGGGGAGGAGTTGGACTGGGGACAGGAGTGGGAGTCGCGGTGGGGGTGGGGCTAGGTTCTGGAGTCGGCGTTGCTGTAGGACTGGGGGTCGCCGTTGGCATGGGCGTAGGTGTGGCTTGAGGTTTGGGCTGCACTATTCCAAGGGCATCTTCGGCGCGGAGTTCTCCCCGAGTCAGCCGGGAGAGGGTATCTTGACCATCGGGAGTATAGGTAATCTCGCGGGCGGCACTATTGAACACGTTGCGGATGGGAGCGCCTTTGCCGTCCACCAGTTCCACCACCATGACATTGCGACCGGGCCTAAAGCCTTTCAGATAAAAAGACTCCCAGCGATCCAGTAAGCCCGATTGCCCATTTAAGGTGTAGCGCACCCGCCAATCCCGCGGCAGATCCGTTAATAGACTCTCCCGCACTGGCGCATTGGCTAGCCAAAAATCCACCAGAATCGGCTCGGCCCCGTAGCTCCCTTTGGGTCGGTTGTAGGTGAGCAGGGGCAGTTGCGGTTGTGGCACATATTCCGGTGTTGGGGCCAGCACATGAAAGCTGACTTGGGCATAGGCTTCGGAATTTTTGAAGCTCTCGTGCCAAGGTTTTCCGGCGAACACCCGTAAGGTATGGGATCCCGGCTCCAAATCCTTAAAAATGAGGGGAGTGGCGAGATCGTAATAGGCCACATAGGGCTGGTTGTCCAACACCACATGGAGATGGGGGCCGAGTCCTAACTGGGGATCCTTAAAAAGCGGATACCCCTGCACGGCAAAGCGCACTGTGACCTGCCCCTCAGACAGTACTTCTCCCGGCTTCGGGCTGAGGATCTGCACCTGCGGATGACAGTACTCTAGATAGGCATCTAGTCTGGCAATCTCCGTCGGCACAGGCACTCGTTCTAGTTGGGGTAGCCGTTCTTCCGGTTCAGTCGGGGATCCTCCGCAGGAGACCAAACAGAGGGCGGCCAAGAGACACAACCACCAACCCAAACCCCTTCCCATTGGCAGAACGGAGTTTTTTGTCCTGGCGTTTCCAGTGTGTTCTTGCATGAGCCTCACATCCCAACAACACGGTCGCGTTAGCGGAACGTAGTTATATGTCGCGTTTATCCTGAACCAATTCAAGAGCCAGCAAAATCAGTGTTCTGCTGAGCTGCAGACAAGCCATCCCCACATTACCAGCATGTGTCCTTTGGGGAGGATCCCTTCTGCGCCCCTAGAATGGAATCAGCTGACTCATCCGATCTGGGATGAGTAATTTTTGAGGTTGTACGTATATGGTTTTACTGGCGCTCACAGGGGGGATGGATCTCACCCAGTTGCAAAGTCTGCTGAACAATGGGGCATTTGCCATCTGTTTTGGGGCGATGTTGCTTTACTGGGCTGGAGCCACCTTCCCCCAGGTGAAGCTCTTGGCAGAATTGGGCTTGGCGGGGATGATCGGGACTAACCTAACGATAGCGGCCCTGTTGGCAGCCCGTTGGATCGATGCGGGCTATTTCCCCTTGAGCAATCTCTACGAATCCTTGTTTTTCTTAGCTTGGGGGATCACCACACTCCATCTGGTAGCGCTCTACTGGAGCCGTAGCCGCTGGGTCGGGGTGATGACAGCTCCGGTGGTGACGGGGATTGTCGCTTTTGCCGCCTTGGTGTTGCCGGAGGACATGCAAGCGGCCCAACCGCTGGTACCCGCTCTGCAATCCAACTGGTTGATGATGCATGTAACAGTGATGTTGCTTAGCTATGCAGCGCTGCTGGTGGGATCCCTTCTCTCGGTGAGCTTTTTGATTGTCACCCGAGGTCAACCGGTGCGGCTCAAAGGTAATTCTCTGGGTCTGCAATTTCGTACCCCACAGCACTCAACCCATCCCGAATGGGTGGCGGATCCTACCCCTGTCTCAGAGTTGGCCTACGCTACCGCCGGGATCCGCTCCGCTTACGACGCTACATCCCCTTCGCCTGATCGTGTTGTTGCTACGCAACGCTTAAGCGACAGCGGGACGGAGTCCTTACCCGCCCCCCCCCTTGAACCCCTTCCATTGCAGCGACTGACCCTGGCGGAAATCCTGGATAACACCAGTTATCGGTTGATCGGTTTAGGTTTCCCATTGCTCACCATTGGCATTATTGCAGGGGCCGTTTGGGCCAACGAAGCCTGGGGTACCTACTGGAGCTGGGATCCCAAAGAAACCTGGGCCTTAATCACTTGGTTGGTGTTTGCCGCCTATCTACACGCCCGCATCACCAAAGGTTGGCAAGGCAGACGCCCCGCCCTCTTAGCCAGCCTTGGATTTGTGGTGGTCTGGGTCTGTTATCTGGGGGTGAACCTGTTGGGCAAAGGCTTACACAGCTACGGCTGGTTTTTCTAGGGAGATTTTTAACCGGAGTTTTTCCCGTAAATTAACCTGCGTTTCTCGGTATCCTGGTGCTGGCAAGCCGTAGTGGATCCCTTCGAGGAGAAAAGCGATGCGACTGTTCAACTACCTGATCTTGTTTACGGCCCTCCTGGCCATTGCCCTCTTCGCTATGCAAAACGCCACCCCTGTCACGGTTACCTTTGCCCCTGGCGTCAGCATCGAAAGCCCTCTAGTGATGGAACTGCTAGCTGCCTCTGGAATTGGTGCCACTCTGGCCTGGCTCTATAGCCTCTGGATGCGGGTGCAATTCACCATTGAGGCCCGTGAGAAAAATCGGCAACTGCAAGAAAAAGAGGTGGCCATCACAGAACTGAAGGAAATGGTGGTAGAGCTAGAAGGGAAAGTGAAGCAATTGCCCCCCAGCAAACGCGCCGAACCCCAAGAGGAAATCCAGGCCGTGGAAGAAGTGGCCACGGAGGGATCCCCAGCTTAATGGCACGCCCTCAAGAAAGACGTGGGAGTGGGTTAGGATGGCCTACGGGCTGTTGAGGTATTATTAAACCTCCGTCCGCACATCTTACTCAGCGAATAACGTCCCTATGCAGGTCACACAAGAAAAACGCCCTGGCAGCCGGGTTGGCCTCAAGATCGTGGTAGAAGCCGACCAGGTGAAGCGCTCCTACGAAAAAACCCTGCGTCAACTGGTGCAGAACATCCAGATTCAAGGGTTTCGTAAGGGCAAAGCCCCCCGCAACATCGTCATGCGCCAGGTGGGCCGCGAGCGGGTCATGGCCAGTGCCGTCGATGACCTGATCAACGATGCCATCAAGCAAGC
>JAUQVI010000020.1:0-22536 GCA_039794885.1 Thermostichus sp. DG02_5_bins_236 | reverse complement strand
GCTGCCATCAATATAAAACACTCGGCGGTGGGGCATCCCGTGGAGTATAAAAAAGCTCAGGATACGCCCGTTCACTGAGAAGCCCGCACTCTATGCGTCAGCATGAGTGTCGGGAGTATGTCACATGGAACTGATCAAGTCACCTACATGAGTCCCGGTTGTTTTCAGTTGTGGGAATTAGAGGTCGAAGCGGTACAGCAAGATGCCCGTCCGCTGTGGCAAATGGTATTGGAAGAAGATCGCCCTGCTATGGTCGAATCGGTGGTGAGATCTGCTCAAACCTTAGAACCTTGGCACTGGGCCTGGCAAATTCGCACCCCCTCTGGACAACTCAAATGGCTGGAAGCAGCAGGACAACCGCAACAGCTTGAAAATGGTGATGTATTGTGGGACACAATGATTTTGGATGTCACCGCCCGTAAACATGCGGAACAAGCCCTTCAAGAACAATTTGCCCAATCGCAGCTGCTCCATCAAATCACCCAAGCTATCCGCGACTCTCTCGAAATCCAGGATATTTTCCGCACCACCACGACCGGAATTGGCCAACTCATTCCCGTGGATCAGGTTTCCATAAACCAATATCTGCCCGCCGAAGAAATTTGGCGCCGGCAAGCGATCTATTCTCCCTTGACAGAACTGACCGAAGAGGAAGGTTTGATAATCCCTGATCAGAACAACCCAATTGCCGATTTATTGAAACAGGGACAGGTAATCCGCATCGACAACACTGCAATCGTGTCTGATCCGCTCAATGCAAAGATCTCGGAACGCTATCCTGGAGCTTGGTTGATCATCCCCATCCGTATTGGCTCGGAAACCTGGGGAGGGCTTTCCCTTTATTTCCTGAACCAGACCTATTCTTGGACAGATCAGCAGGTTCAACTTCTGGGCCAAGTAGCCAATCAACTGGGCGTTGCTATTCAACAATCTAATTTGGTACAGCAACTGCGAGAAACCAATGATGAACTGCGGTACCAAGTGCAGGTGCGCAATCAAGAACTGCAAAGACTGGTGAATCACGAACAACTGCTGCGGTGGTTAAGTGATGAAATTCGCTCTAGTCTCAATGAAGAAGATGTTTTGCAAGCAACGGTCTCTAAGCTAGCCGAGGTTTTCCATCTCTCCTGCTGTAACATTAACTTCTTTGACCCTCCTCAACCGTGTAACTTTGGTGTTAATTTGCCAGAATCTTTGTCGTATCAGGTTGCCTATGAAGATACGATTTATGATGAGAATTTACAGGGATCCCTACAAGAGGTGAATCTTGATTTTCTCTCACAGCTGCTGCAAAGGAAGACAATGTTTTTTTGTCGCCTCTGTGAACCTTGGCCGCGGACGGTTAATGTGGTGCACGCCATCGAAAATGAGCAGCAGATACTGGGCTTTTTACGACTGATCCGTCCACAGACTCAGGAGTTTACCCCTGCCGAGATCCGCTTAGCTAATCAGGTGGACAGCCAGTGTGCAATCGGGATTCGTCAAGCTCGCCTACATGCTGAACTGCAACGACAGGTGCAAAAACTAACTGAACTGAATCAGATGAAAGAAGATTTTCTCAATCTGGTTTCCCATGAGTTGCGCACCCCCCCTACCTCTATGCGTATGGCGATGAAAATGATGGAACTCAAAGGGATCCCAGCCTCACACACTCAATACTTCAGCATCTTAAATAATGAATGGGCCAAAGAATTGGAGCTGGTGAATAATCTCCTCGATTTGCAACGGCTAGAATCCGGCAGCCAAAAAATTGAACAGTCTAGCCTCCGCCTGCAACATTGGATCCCAGTTTTGTTAGAAGAGTTTCTGTTGCGTTCTCAAGAGCGCCAATTGAGCCTGTTCTGCCAGATTCCGTCAGACTTGCCCCCCTTCACTACAGATAAATGCCTACTTAACCGAATTTTGAGTGAATTAATCAACAACGCTATTAAGTACACTCCCCCCTATGAACAGATTCAGGTTGTTGTTTACCCAACGGATTCCTCACTCTTCATTAAAGTAATCAATACGGGCATCCAAATCCCTGCAGAAGAGATGCCTCGTATTTTTGAGAAATTCCATCGAGTTGTTGCACTGGATCGCTACCATCAAGGGGGAACAGGTTTGGGGCTGCCACTGGTAAAAAAAGCGGTGGAAACTTTGGGTGGGCAAGTCACTCTAGATTGCCAACTCAATTCCACCTGTTTTCAGATTGAATTGCCCTGGGATCCCTTCCATTCTCTGGAAAAAGCATTGCCTGGGGATCCCCTAGCTCTGGACAGGATTAGCTCTCGGTGAACAAAGCATGAGCGAAAAAAGCTGGATCATTACCCCAGAGCTGGAAGGCATCCTGGAGCGCATCACCTACCACAACCCTGAGAATGGGTATACCGTCGCCCGATTGCAAGTACGCGGCCAAGAAGACTTGGTGACAGTGGTAGGCTATTTTCCGCAAATCCAACCGGGGCAAACCCTAAAACTGTGGGGATCCTGGAAAGAGCACCCGCAATACGGATCCCAATTTAGTGCCGACCGTTTTCAGGAAACCCAACCGGCCACCCTGACCGGTATTGAAAAATATCTTGGCTCCGGTCTGATTAAGGGAGTGGGGCCAGCCACTGCCAAGCGGATTGTGCAGCACTTTGGCCTGGAAACCCTGCAGGTGATCGAACAGCAGATTGGTCGTTTGCGGGAAGTGCCAGGGGTGGGATCCTACCGGGTGCAACACATCGAACAGGCTTGGCAAGAACAAAAATCCATTAAAGAGGTGATGCTGTTTTTGCAATCCCATGGGGTGAGCACCACTCATGCCGTCAAGATTTTCAAAACTTATAGGGATGCGGCCATCGCCACGGTACAACGCAACCCCTACCAACTGGCGCAGGATATTTGGGGTATTGGCTTCAAAACCGCCGACCAGATCGCCCAAAATCTAGGGATCCCTGCCGATAGCGATGCTCGACTGCAAGCCGGACTCAGTTATGCCCTGCTCACCGCCACCGAAGAAGGCCATTGCTATTTGCCGATAGAGGCCCTGATTGCTCAGGCAGCCGCCCTCTTGGGATTAACCGACTCAGCTGGGATCCCGGAACGCCTGCGGGAAAACGCTCGCCAACAGGTACGACAAGACCAAATCAAAGCAGAAAAACTTCCCGATGGCTCTGCCGCCTGCTATCACCCACCCCTCTATGTGGCAGAGGTAGGACTGGCGGATTTACTGCGGCAACGACTGGGCTCCCCCTTACCCATCGATCTGGAGCGTGTCCACAAGTGGCTAGCCCGCTATACCGAGCAACAGGGGATCCAGCTTTCAGAACAGCAACACCAGGCTGTCCTGATGGCAGCACAGCAGCCCATCTTGATCTTGACCGGTGGCCCTGGTACCGGCAAAACCACCACCACCCGTACCATCACTGCCCTCTGGCGAGCCATGGGCAAAACGGTTCTCCAGGCCTCTCCGACTGGACGGGCGGCTCAACGCTTGGCGGAAGTGACCGGACAAGAGGCAAAAACCCTCCACCGCCTGCTGGAGTTTGACCCGCGCCTAATGCGCTTCAAACGAGATGCCGATCACCCTCTGGCTGCCGATGCGGTGGTGATTGATGAGGTGTCGATGCTGGATCTGGTGCTGGCCTACAACTTGTTCAAAGGGATCCCGCCGCAAGCGCAGGTGCTGCTGGTGGGGGATCAGGATCAACTGCCCAGTGTCGGCCCCGGCCAGGTGTTGGCGGATATGCTGGCCTCGGAACGGATCCCTAGCGTGCACCTAACCCAGGTATTTCGCCAAGCGGCCCAAAGCCAGATCGTTAGCAATGCCCACCGCATCAACCAAGGACGCATGCCCCAATTCAGTGGAGATTGTCAGTTTGTCGAGGCCATTGAACCGGAAACGGTGATCCAGCAAATTCAAACTCTGATCACGGTAACCCTTCCGGCCCAAATGGGAGCAGATTGGGATCCCTTAAAACACCTGCAAGTCCTCTGCCCTATGAACCGTGGCCTCGTCGGGGCAAACCATCTGAACACCGTTCTACAAGCGCTACTCAATCCCCCTCAGCCCAATTGCGCCCAACTGGAACGGGGCAAACGGCTCTACCGCGAAGGGGATCGGGTGATCCAGCTGCGCAACAACTACGATTTGGGCATCTTCAACGGCGATCTGGGCCGCATCTGCAGCATCGATCTCGAAGAACAACAGCTCCACATTGACTTCGGAGGCCGTCTTGTCCCCTACGATTTTGCCGATTTAAATGAACTGGCCTTGGCCTACGCCATCACCATTCATCGTGCTCAAGGCTCCGAATATCCCATTGTCATCCTGCCCATTCACACCCAGCATTTCCCAATGTTGAGCCGCAACCTGCTATACACCGGCCTTACCCGCGCCAAACAACGGGCCTGGTTGGTGGGTACCTTAAAAGCCATTGCCATTGCCGTGCGGCAAGTGAGTGTCCAGCGTCGCTATACTCACCTGGCTCAGCGCTTGCAGTCTGCTCGGCTACTGCCGCAGTAGGAGAAGGATCACCCCGGCAATCACGCTAATAGTGGACCCGGCAATCAAGGTGTTGGCCCGGTTGGCGGAGTCCTCGGCAAACTTAAAGAACCGTTCATCCCACCGCTGCACCTCTTGCCGCAGCCGTTCGTCGTTCTGTGTAATCTGGTTATCCAGTTGGCCAACACGATGCTCTAGCTGACCCACTCGCTCATCTAACTGCCCAACACGAGCATCCAACTGGCTTACCCGCTGATCCAAACGGGCAATGTCTCGCGCCACATCCGCTCGAATCAGGCGCACTTCGTTTAAGACATCCAAAAGGGTCGGTTCTGCGGAGTTACTCATCAGCTTGCATCGAGTTAAGTCGGAGCTGCCTCTATTCTCTCCTGTCAGTTCACCCCCAGGGATCCCGACTGCAAAACCCATTCAACTTAAACATCACGCATCTGAACAATGAAGGCCCAAAAGAGTTTGCTAGGCTAACTTAAGCTTTACCTCAGATTTCAGATTCTTTCTCTGGTTATGACAGATACCATTCGCCTGTCCTCTCTCGCGTCTTTGACGACAGCCCAGAAGGGATCCCCGCCACCGAACCAGAAACCGCATCCCCTGTTGCGGTTGCTCAGCTATGGACGGGCTTACCATCGGCAAATGGGGCTGGCCACCCTCTGCTCGGTCTTGAACCAATTTTTTGACCTAGCTCCTCCATTTATCATTGGCGCTGCCATCGACATCGTGGCCCAGCGAGAAAGTCGTCTGATCAACTGGTTCACAGTTGGGGAGCTGGGGGATCTGCGTACCCAGTTTTTGATCCTGACGGGCCTGAGCTTTCTCATCTGGTGGTTGGAGTCGGCCTTTGAGTACGCCTATGCACGGCTGTGGCGGAACCTGGCCCAAAACATCGAGCATGATCTGCGCCTAGATGCCTACAGCCACGTCCAGGAGCTAGAGACCGCCTACTTTGAGGAGCGCAGCACCGGTGGCCTGATGGCCATTCTGAACGATGACATTAACCAACTGGAGCGCTTTCTGGATATTGGCGCCAATGAGCTGATTCATGTGGCTGCCACCATTATCATCATCTCCATCGCCTTTGTGCTGCTGGCTCCCGGCATTGCCTGGACGGCTGTGCTGCCGATGCCGTTTGTGATTTGGGGATCCCTACTCTTTCAGCGGTATTTAGCGCCCCGATATGCGGAGGTGCGGGGCAAGGTGAGCCTCCTCAGTGGTCGCCTGGCCAATAATCTGGGAGGCATGACCACCATTAAGAGCTTTGTAACGGAAGACTCTGAAGTTGAGCGCCTGCGGGCTGATAGCGAAGCTTACCGCCAGAGCAATTTTCGAGCCATTGCCCTCAGTGCCGCCTTCATTCCCCTGATTCGCAATGTAATCTTGCTGGGCTTTGCAGCAACGCTGTTGTTTGGGGGGTTCCAAACCGCTGATGGCCTGATGTCGGTCGGGGTTTACAGCATGATGGTCTTTCTCATTCAACGGCTACTCTGGCCCCTCACGCGCCTGGGGGAAACGATGGATCAATATCAACGGGCCATGGCCTCTACAAATCGTGTGCTGGATCTGTTGGACACTCCGATTCAGATCCAATCGGGTACCACTCCCCTTGTCAAAGAAAAGGTAAAGGGGGAGATCGTGTTACAAGATGTCACCTTTGCCTATCACGACCGCCAGCCCGTCATTGAGCAATTGCATTTGCGGATCCCGGCTGGACAAACCATTGCTATTGTCGGGGCCACAGGGTCTGGCAAAAGTACGCTGGTGAAGCTGCTGTTGCGCCTGTACGAAATTCGCTCTGGTGTGATTGCTCTGGATGGCATCGATATCCGCCAACTGAACCTGCGGGATCTGCGGCGGGTCATCGGTTGGGTGAGTCAAGATGTGTTTTTGTTTCACGGCACGGTTGGGGAAAATATCGCCTACGGCAGCCCTGGTGCCACCCTTGAGGAGATTGTGCAAGCCGCCCAACTGGCGGAAGCCCATGAGTTTATTGAGACTTTGCCCAGAGGGTACGACACGATTGTGGGCGAGCGGGGCCAGAAGCTCTCCGGTGGTCAGCGGCAACGGTTGGCCATTGCTCGTGCCATTCTCAAGGATCCACCGATTTTGATTTTGGATGAGGCCACCAGCGCTGTCGACAACGAAACGGAAGCGGCTATCCAGCGCTCCCTCGAGAAGATTACCCGCAATCGCACCACCATTGTGATTGCTCATCGTCTTTCTACCATTCGAGATGCAGATCAGATCTATGTGATGGAACAAGGTCGCATTGCTGAATTTGGGGATCATGATGCGCTGCTGGCCAAAAAGGGTCTTTATGCAGCTCTCTGGCGGGTACAAACCGGCATTCGCCTCTAAATCCCCGCTTATGTTCCTTGAGTGTTGCACAGCTTGAAGTCTATCAACGTTCCCTGACAGCGGATCCCGTACCTCTAGTTAAGATCGATACAGCACAGGGGAGGCAACATGACACGTGAACAGCAAGAAGAGTTGGAACGCATCCACCGAGCACTCCTATGGAACAACCTTAAGCAACGGGTAGAACATGCTCAGTCGGATCCGACGCTATTGGCTCTGCTAGCTCGAGAAGCGCTTGAGCTGGGCTTTGCTTTGCCTGCTTCCTCTGGCCAATCAATGTTGGATCCCCGTGCTGAGCCACCCCGTGGCAGTACTGGCCATCATCGTGCTCAATAAGCCCTACCCCGCCCTCCAAACTGGGGGCAGATGGCAGCATAAAACCTAAAACAAGCAGAAAACAAGCGGATACCCGAAAGAATTTCTCCCTTAGAGTTCCTAGAGCGGTTAGTCTAGGCAATGATTCTGAATAGTCGATTCTATTGAGATCAGAGCTTGTTGATGAACACTGCCGAAGCCCTTGAAATTCTCAACCTTCTGCCGGATGCAACCGAACGAGAAATCCGGGGACGATTGTTTCAGGAATATCAAACCCTCAGCACCGCTTTGGCAGAGCTTGAGGATGAGCGGCAAAGGCCCTTATTTGAGGTGCAACTGGCTCGGCTAAATGAGGCGCGGGATGTGTTGCTGAGTGGAGCTCAACCTCAGGGATCCCAGCCGGAGAACGTGTTGTCATTGGTCAGCCCGGAAGACTTACCTGCGCAGGTGATTGTGCTGCTTTACCAGACAAACGGACAGGAGGGGATCTGTACCCGCCAAGTTGGGGGGCAAGATATCGTTCTTGCCTTTGAAAGTTCTTTTGGGGCAAGAAAATATGCTCAAAGACTGGCCCAACAGGGACTTCCCAAGCCTGTGTCAGAGCGCTTTGATACGGAGGAGATCGTCGATTTTTGCCGTGGGGGAGGGTATGGCTTGATGGTGGTTCCGGCCAATGAAGCGCTAGAACCCCTAGAAGAAAGCACAGAATCTGCTCAAGATTGGCCAGGTGAGCCCTGATGCAACTCGACCCACATCCACTTGTGTTCACTGGTGCACTCAATGATTGGTGCTGAACAGATCTCCGTGAACGAGTTTCGCCAGATCATGGCTGCGGATCTGGAGGCTTGTTGTCAGGCATTTGATCTACGGGTGGAGTACCTGCGTTTGGAACAACAACGGTTACGGTTTTGGGGTGCGGCAGCCTTTTGCCTATTGGCGATCGCTTTGACGGTGTTCTTTGGGATTCGGGATCCCGCCCTTTGGATGCTCTACACAGTTGCTGCCGGGATCCTATGGATTGTCTTGCTGGTGATCCTGAGGGCCAATCTGCAGTTGGAGCACGGACTGCGCCGCATTCGTCAGCTCTGGCAGGAGGCTCATCTTCTCAATAGCGATCCCGAGATTATGAAGTTTGTCACTGACTTGGCCCGCAAGGTTAAAGAATACAACCATTGGGTGGAAGAGCTGCAGCAATCTGTGCAGGGGGGGCAATATTGGCGAGATTTTCGACAACTCAACGATGCGGAGCAAAAGTACATTCAGGCGGTGTTTCTACAGGTGCGAGCTCAGCTGGTGATCGCTTTGCAAGTAGGCAGACGGTTAATCGAGAATCCTCGGGCTTCTGTGGATCACCACTTCAAGCAGTTGGTCTCGCGGGATCAACAGTTGCTAAATCAATTCACTGCCAAGAACATGACCACGAACCGCTATGTCATCATGGCGCGGGAGCTTTCCAACTTAGAAGCAGACCTGCAAACCCAGCTTCGGGCCATGGGATCCCGATGATCAATAGTTTGTAGACTAGGACACGCTGTTCATGCCCAAATCCTTATCCAGAAAAGTTCCGGACTGTTTTTCCACAGATTCTTCAAGATCCGCTGGGATCCAGTTGAGCTTAAGCGTGTGAGTTAAGGGAAACAAAGGCCTCATCAGCAGCGCTGAAAAAGTTGACTAGAATCAAGGGGCTTCTCTCTTCCCACTACGAACCCCATTCATGGCTCATTTTCTCGATACGGTGGTGCTGTCACGGATGCAATTTGCCCTGACTAGCTCCTTTCACATGCTCTGGCCTGTCTTGACCACAGGCATGGGCATCTATCTTGTCTTGGTGGAGGGGATGTGGTTGCGCACCCGCGCTATCTCCTACTACCACCACGCGCGGTTTTGGGCCAAGCTCTATCTGCTTAACTTTGGCATTGGTGTAGCCACGGGGCTGCCCATGGAGTTTCAATTTGGCACCAACTGGGCGCCTTTTTCGGAAGCGGTGGGGGACTTCTTTGGCAGCATTCTCGGCTTTGAGGGATCCATGGCCTTCATGTTGGAGGCGGGCTTTTTGGGCATCATGCTGTTTGGCTGGAACCGGGTGCCCGGAGTCGTTCACTATCTCTCCACCATCATGGTGGCCTTTGGGGCCAACCTCTCGACATTCTGGATTTTGACGGCTAACTCCTGGATGCAGACCCCCGTGGGGGGAGAGTTAGTGGATGGCAAGTTTGTGGTGAGGGACTATTTTGCCGCTATCTTCAACCCGGCCATGCTCAACAGCGTCTCTCACATGTTCTTGGCCACTCTCGAGACCTCGTTGTTTGTGATTGGGGGCATCAGTGCCTGGTATGTGCTTAACCGGCGCCATCCTGAGTTTTTTGGCAAGTCCCTCAAAATTGTCCTGGCAGCCACCATTGTGGTGGCACCCTTACAAATTGCCGTGGGCCACGAAAGTGCCCTCCATCTGCGGGAAAACCAACCCACTAAGCTGGCAGCCATGGAAGCCCAGTGGGAGACTTTGCCAGCAGGAGAGCCTGCCGGATATACGCTTTTGGCTCTTCCCGACAGTGAGCGTGAAATCAACTCTTGGTCGCTGGAGGTGCCCTACGGGTTGGGGCTGATCTTGGATCTACAACCTAATCTACAAAAGCCTGTCCTGGGGCTGAAAGACTTTGCCCCAGATGATCGTCCTCCCCTGATTCCGCTCATCTACTACTCATTTCGCATCATGGTGGGCATCGGATTTTTCCTGGCTGCCCTGATGTTGGTCAGCACCCTGCAGTGGTTGCGGGGCAAGTTAGCCGATGACCAGATTGCCGGACAAACCTGGCTGATGCGGGCCTGGCTGTTCGCGGCGCCGCTGGGCTACATCGCGGTTGAGTCGGGATGGATCGTGCGGGAGGTGGGTCGTCAGCCTTGGACGGTCTATGGTCTGATTCGCACCTCGGATGCAGCCTCCCATGTTCCCGCCACCGATGTGCTGGGATCTCTGAGCCTCTTCACCACCATCTACGGGATCTTGTTCGTTTCGGCCCTCTACTTCGGCCGACGTATTCTGCTGAATGGGCCCAATCTGGAGTTGCCCCCACCGGGATCCCAGCCGGTGGAACCGGAGATTGTGCCGGATCAGCGCCCCACTGAGGTTAACGCCTGAAAGTCTGCCCGCCCCATTGCATTAGGTTCTTTATATGGAAGCATTACAACACTTTTTGCCTCAGGTTTGGTTCGTCATCCTCGCCCTGTTTTTGCTGCTCTACGTGATGTTGGATGGCTTCGATCTAGGGGTCGGCATCCTGTCACTGACGGCTTCTTCAGAGGAGCGGCGGAGCATTTTGATGACCAGCTTGGGCAATGTTTGGGATGCCAACGAGACGTGGCTGGTGGTGATGGGAGGAGCCTTGTTCGGTGCGTTTCCCTTGGCCTATGCCACAATTTTGAGCGCCCTCTATATCCCCATCTTCATGATGATCTTTGGGTTCATCTTCAGGGCGGTGGCCTTCGAGTTTCGCGAGCACTCTAATCGCAAGCTGTTGTGGAACATCGCCTTTGGGGCGGGTAGTTTTCTGGCGGCGTTGGGCCAAGGGTTTGCTCTGGGCAGCATCTTTGAGGGGATCCAGGTGGATGCGGCGGGCCACTTCATCGGCACCCAGTGGGATTGGCTGCGCTGGCAGACCATATTGGTGGCTCTGACCCTGATTCAGGGCTATGTGCTGATTGGCTCCACCTACCTCATCCTCAAGACTGAGGGATCCCTGCAACAGACCCATTACCGCACCGCCACCCTCGCCGCCTGGACCACGCTGATCGGGGCAGGGTTGGTCACTTTGCTCACCCCAGTGCTCTATAACCAAACCCGCGAGCGCCTGTTGGAGCGACCCTTGGTGTATATTTTTGCCCTCATCCCCCTGCTGGCGATTTTGCTGATTGGGTTGCTGCTGAGAAGTCTGCGCCAGAAGAAAGAAGTTGAGCCCTTCGTCTGGACAGTGCTGTTGTTTGTGCTCTCGTTTGGGGGACTGGGGATCCTCATCTTTCCGTACATCATCCCCCCCAGCATCACCATCTATCAAGCGGCAGCAGCCCCTAGCGCCTTGGTGTTTATGCTGGTCTTCATCGGCTTTTTGATCCCGATTATGCTGTTTTATAACATCTATCAGTACGTCGTTTTTCGTGGCAAAGTGGCGGGCTCTATTTATAGAGACTACGAAGAAGAGCCGCAATCGCAAGAGGACAGGTCTGCATCCAGCTCTGAGTCTTCTGATGGGTCTAAAGAGGATGAACTGGTGGAGCAGTTGGGTTGAGCCTTGCGGGTGGCTTCAGTTGCCCATGGGATCCCGATGATACCCTGTTAGGGATGTTCAGTTGCGCGTTTATGGGACATAGGGGGTTAGGAAGACTGTGGATCCTACTGCTCTTTGGCGGGCTGGGACTGATGGGATGTGGGGATCCGAACGTGCCCTTAACCCAACCGCCTCGAGATGCTTTCCGAGTCAGCACCCCACGGCCACCGCGGACGGACCTCTATCCGACGCCGACACCACTGCCTAGTCCCACCCCGACACCTGCCCCTACGTTGCTGGAGCTGAGTGCCCGCTGGTTGCAGATCCCTTGGCCCCCTCAGCGGCAGGAAACCAGCCTTGCCCGACTCAGTGCCCGTTTTCTACAAATTCCCTTGACAGAGCGCCCCCGCCCTTCTAGGAGCTTACAACCCCAACTCTCCCCTCGTGACACCGCCCAAGAGGGGGCAGAGGAACAAGACTAGACCAAACCTACCTAGGCCACTACAGTTACAGCTTCTGTTTCCCGCACACGCAGCTTTTCACAGGGAATCGTATCCGCCAGAATAGAGCTGGCCATCATGCCCGTATGAATTTCTAGCTTAGCTTCGGGCATTGCCTCAAATATCAATCGCTGGCCTGGGAAAACCACTCGTTCAAAATACCAATTTTCAATATTGGTGATGCGAGCCACTTGAATAGAGCTGGTCGCATTGATGTAGCTACAGGTTAATCGCTCTGACAATTTTTTATCGGGGATCGCATCCAGTGTTTGCATGATCGGGTCACCAGCCCACTTTGCTCAGCCTACTACCTACCTTAACACCGGCTGGGGATCACTGTGGTAGTCTGCGATACGACGATCCCAATTGACAAAAATAAATTCTAAAAAACCTGATCTGTATTCTAACTTACCATCCCATCGTTTTTAATTCCCTTGTTTAGAAAGGCAGAATTACGTTGGATCCCGCAGTCAATCGTCCCAATTGGCTATAGGAACTTTGGATAAACTGTGAGCAAAATCACATTTTTGTATCCTAATTAGAGGTGAGGTTCAAGGGTCGCTGCGGCCCGATCCTGAGATAGGCCTTTCCTCTGAGGTGGAACTAGGATCCCAGTTCAAACCTTCCACCCGTAGCTCTAGAGCCCCCGACTGGCGTACAGGATTGTACTGCAGGCTAAAGCCATAGGTGCGCCGGTCGTAGCCTAAGCGATAGGTGGTATCCACCTGCTGGCCGGATTGTAGATCGACAGTGGTTTCTGCCCCCACCCGCAGCGGGCCGTACAGTTGTTGCAAAAAGCCCAAGACCAATTGCTCTCGTGTGGTGATGCGGTCAAACAAAAAAGGCGAGGCCCCCGCCAAAAAACCATTGGAGTAGGTCACGCTCAGGTTGGTGTAGTCGAAGGTATCGGCCACAAAAGCCCCGATCACTGCATCAATGCCGACACTGCCGGAGGTATAGCTCTGGGCACGGCCATTGGAGTAGAGAGACTGACTGCTACTGACGCCGGTATTGAGCCATATCCCTTGCTCGATGGGCAAAGCAGAAAACCGCAGTGGCGGATCCCCATCCCCTACCGTCGAGGGGGGGCTCCAAAGAGCAAAGGAGCGATTCAGGGTGGCCCCCAGTTGCAGTCGGGTTAGCTGGATACGTTCAGTGGCATTTTCCAGGGCCAGATCAGGATCCGTGTCAATCTCATCCGCTTGCCCAAGCGCGTCGATGTGGTCAGTTGCCACCCGATAGGTGAGGTCTAGGCCAGTGCTGCCGAGACGGAGGGTGGGTGAGCTATAGCTGGCTCCCAGGCGATTTTCCACAATCTGAAACCCCAACCGCCCACTGAAGAAGCGTTCCCGGTAGGCGTAGGTGTAGGTGACTTGGCCCCCATCCCCTGTGGTAATCTGGTGCTCCATCTGGGCCCGCAGCCGCCTGGCAAACTCCTCGAAGACGATCCCCCTCAATTCCACAAATAGGGAGGTTTGCGCCCTCTGCTCCGGTTGCAACCAGCGAAAATCGGTGCGCAGCCCAATGCCATCCAGGATCCCTTGATCGCTCCCCCAAAGGCGTTGCGGATAGAGTTGCGGAGAAAACACCAGGCTCAGGTTGGGATCCCGCAGCAGCTCAAAATTGGGTTGCAGGATCAGACCGCGCCGCAATTCTTCTCGGTCGAAGTCATCGTAGAAAATGCTGACCGGCGGCTGACGGTTGAATTGGTCGAAGCGCAGGCGAATCGGCAGGGGTAGGAAAAAGGCTTGATCAAAGACCAACTGGCCAGACTCAGCAATCAGCAGGCTGGAACCATCCGCTTGCAGGTTGGAGGTTACCCGTGGACTGCGGATCTCTAGCTCGGGCGGATCCAGAAGATCGTTAGTCAGCCGAACGTTGTCTCCCTCCCAGTTGTTGGCATCAAAGCGAATTTGATCTGCTCGAAACCGCACCCATCGCTCTGGGCCAAGGGCAGCTGCTCCTTGGGATCCCTGCATCCCGGCACCGAGGCTGCCAATATCCACCTGTCCGAAGGCATCGGATAGGGATCCTTGCTCTTGCTCAAAGTCATAGTCCAGTCGGGATCCCTGAATGCGCTGCTGATCCAGCTCAATCGAGACATTCCCTTCCGCCACCGCCCGCCGTTGCCGCAACTCAATCCGCATCCGATCCGCCCGCAAAACAGAACGGCCCAAGCGCATTTCCACATTGCCTTCGGCTTCAAAAACCTCGGCCCGTTGATCAAAGGTTTGGCGGTCAGAACGCAGTTGCAGGGTGCGAGCGGAAAGGGCACTCAGCGTGGCAGAGTCAAGGGATCCCAGAGAGGGTGCAACCGGATTAGGGGCTTGAGAGATCCCTGGGGGCGCAACAGCTTCATCGGCGGCTGCCCACAACCCCAGCGATAGCGACCACAACCCCAGCGACAACAACAGAACGCCTTTCATACCCACACATACCCCAGCACCCTTTCCTCTTGGCCCGCCGTTGCTTAAACTGGGTTGAGCACCCGGTTGAGCTTGCCACTTTGGTACCCTTCTAAATCCAGGCTGACGTAGAGATAACCCGCTGCTTGAAAGGCTTTCACCAGCGCTTCCAAGTCTGTTTTCTGGATGAATTCATGGATATGTTGCGGGGGCAATTCAATGCGGGCGGTGTCTTTTTCGGAGCGTACCCGCACCTGTCGCCAACCCAAGCTGCGTAGATAGCGTTCGGCGGCCCCAACCCGCCGCAATTTCTCAGCCGTAATCTCCTCTCCGTAGGGAAAGCGGGAACTGAGGCAGGGCTGAGCCGGTTTGTCCCACCAGGGCAACCCCAACTGCCGCGACAACTGCCGTACCTCCACCTTGCGGATCCCCACCTCTGCCAAGGGTGAGCGTACCCCCCGCTCCACAGCCGCCTGTACCCCCGGTCGGTAATCCAACAGATCATCGGCATTCAGACCATCCACCACGTAGCCATACCCCCGACTCTGGGCCAATGGGCGCAGGGTATCGTGCAGTTCACGCTTGCAGAAATAGCAGCGGTTGATGGGGTTGGCGGCGTAGTTGGGATCCTCTAGCTCGTGGGTTTCCACAATTTCGTGACGGATCCCGATGACTTGAGCCTGTTGCATCGCTTCTTCTAGATCTTCGGGCAGCAGCGAGGGGGAAGCTGCCGTCACCGCCAAGGCCCGCTCTCCCAGCTGATCCCAAGCCAACTTGGCTACCAACGTACTGTCTATTCCCCCTGAATAGGCCACCAACACCTGCTCCATCTCGGCAAAGATCTGGGTGATCTGGGCAAACTTTTTCCCCAGCACGGGATCCAACGAGTCCAAAGAGGGGGTGAATGGGGCTTGGGTGCTGTTCATTGGGGCTAAGAATTCCTTAAGTCTTGGGGACTGGGGAGGAGGGTTAACCGTGTTGAGGCGGATTGTCCTGCAAACGGGGAGTGAGGCTTACCCCAATCCCTTTCCTATTGTTTCCTAGAGTTCCCTGACTTTCCAACGGTTCTTCCTAGCCTTGGATGCGGGATCCCTCAGCGCCAGGTAATATGGGCCCATCCGGATCCCTAGGCATCGACAATCGGGCAACCTACCTACAGGCCTCCGGCCCGCTAACGCGATAGGCCTCCGGCCCGCTAACGCGATAGGCCTCCGGCCCGCTAACGCGATAGGCCTCCGGCCCGCTAACGCGATAGGCTGGAACCAGTCAGGGTGGGGATCCTCCTGCTTCGGCCCTACTGCCTCTTAGCTTGTCCAGTTGTCCAGCTTGTGTTGACCTTCCCTCGTCTTGGCACGCCATGGCCCTTCAACTCGAACCCGCAAGTCTTCCGGAAGTTGCTGTCTATCAACCCTACTATGCAGTTGCCCGCCGCCAATACCTAGCCCTCGCCGTCGGTTTGTATAAAAAAGCTAGCCTAGAAGGGCAGCGAGCGATTGAGGGAGAGGAGCCGGTTCAGTTCTTGGCCAGTTGGCACATGTCCCCCTTGCCTTCTGACTTAACAGTGGTGCAGTTGATTTTTGCTCAGGATGCTGACCTTACCTATCAGCTTTCGATTGCCAACTACGAGTTTGTGGATCACCTGATCGATGTGGTCACGTTGGTGCAGCGGGGACAACTGCCGGATTTTACTACCGCCTTTTACAAAAAACTGATGCGACATGAAGATTGAGTCAGCTTGCTCAAGCGGAATTACCCTCTACGACACCACCCTGCGGGATGGGGCACAGCGGGAGGGGCTATCGCTGTCGGTGCAGGATAAATTGCAGATCGCTAAGCTGCTGGATCAGCTCGGGATCCCCTTCATTGAGGGAGGGTGGCCGGGAGCCAATCCTAAGGATGTGCAGTTTTTCTGGCAAATACGGGAAGAACCCCTGACACAGGCGGAGTTGGTGGCTTTTTGTTCCACCCGTAGACCGGGGCGCACCGCTGCTGAAGATCCAATGTTGCAAGCGATTTTGGCTGCCGGGACTCGCTATGTGACGGTGTTTGGTAAATCTTGGGATCTGCATGTTACCCAGGGTTTGGGCACCACCCTAGCGGAAAATCTGGACATGATTCGAGACACTCTCACCTACCTGGGATCCCAGCAGCGGCGGGTGATCTACGATGCCGAACACTGGTTTGATGCCTACCGCCACAATCCCGACTATGCCCTGCAAACCTTGATGACCGCCGCCGAGGCTGGAGCAGAATGGTTGGTTCTGTGTGATACCAATGGTGGATCCCTGCCCCATGAAATTGCCCAGATTACCGCAGCCGTTTTGGCGGAATCCCATCACTTACGGCACCTGCCTTTGGGCATTCACACCCACAATGACTCAGGTACAGCCGTGGCCAATGCCCTAGCTGCCGTGCAAGCGGGATCCCGGATGGTACAGGGCACGATCAATGGCTATGGTGAACGCTGTGGCAATGCCGACTTGTGTAGCTTGATCCCCAACTTGCAACTGAAGCTGGGGTATGCCTGTCTGCCGGAGGAGAAACTGCAATACCTGACGGAGATCTCTCGTTCCATCAGCGAGGTGGTCAACCTAGCCCCCGACGATCATGCTCCGTTTGTGGGCCTATCAGCCTTTGCGCACAAGGGCGGGATCCACGTCAGCGCCGTGCAAAAGAACCCCCTCACCTACGAGCATATTTCCCCGGAACAGGTGGGCAATCGCCGCCGGGTGGTGGTCTCAGAACAATCGGGTCTCAGCAACATCCTCAGCAAGATAGCTGGGTTCGGCTTTGCCTTGGATAAATCGGATCCGCAGGTGCGCTCCATTTTGGAACGGCTGAAAACTCTGGAGCTAGAGGGCTACCAATTTGAGGCGGCTGAGGCCAGCTTTGAATTGTTGGTACGGGGTCTGCTGGGGCAGCGTTCCCATCCCTTTGAGATGCTCAGCTTTAACATCAGCACCACCACTCGCTCCGACTGGAGTAGCAAAGACTGGGATCCCGCTGGAGGAGAAGCGGATGTGCAATCGTTAGCGGCGGTGAAAATCGCTGTGCAGGGGCAGACGCGGGTTAGTGCAGCAGAAGGAAATGGGCCTGTCGCGGCTTTGGATGGGGCTTTGCGCAAAGCCTTGCAGGAGTTTTATCCGCAGATCGAGCAAATTCACCTGTCAGATTACAAAGTGCGAATTTTAGATGGACAGGCGGGCACCTCAGCCAAAACTCGGGTACTGGTGGAATTTAGCGATGGCCATCACCGCTGGACAACCGTAGGTGTTTCCCCCAACATTATTGAGGCTTCCTGTCGAGCCTTGGTGGAGGGATTGGAATATAGCCTGCTGCCCCCAAGCTCTCCCTTGCCGATGGATTATCGCTCCTCTGCAACAATTGCATCGAAAGCTGCTTCCCCTTGAAAGGGAGGTAGAGGGATGTAGTGGGAATTGGGTTTGAGCTCATCGGAGATTTGACAGATATTGAAGTTATTCCAGTCAACCTGTCCATCCGTGAGTTGCGTAGGCTGAAGGATGAGTTTGGTGGGCGTTGTTGGTGCAAGCCAAAAGGGATTGGGCTTATTCAGTACGGGAACAGAATCGGGAACACTTCACCCCACAAACAACCCCAAAACCCACCAACTTCCTAGGGTCGGGAACGACGGCTCCGGCTACAATCGGGCTCCTCTTAAAAGACAAAACCCGCTGGTGGTGCGGGTTTCAGAGTTATGGGCGGTACAAGATTCGAACTTGTGACCCCTTCCGTGTGAAGGAAGTGCGCTACCACTGTGCTAACCGCCCCTAGCTGCTCACTGGAGAGCAGGATTTCTATCCTACACGATCATCAGTGCTGCACAGCAGGATCTAGAACTTCCAACCCGAGATGGCCGGGATCCCGTCTGCCCGCTACAGTAAAAGTCAGAGATCCGGGGGGCACCATGGCCTTTTCACCAACTGAAGAAGCCATTTCTCTGCTCATTGATTTGGCAGAGCGGGGGGAAATCGACCCTTGGGATGTACAGGTGATCGAGGTGATCGATCGCTTCCTGACTCGCATGGCCCCCACCAGCAGCAGTCATGATCTGTCGGAATCGGGGCAGGCTCTGTTATATGCTGCTATGTTGGTGTATCTCAAGGCGATGGCCTTGGCGGAACCGGAACCCGAAGCGGGGGAAGCCCACGCAGACCTGATGGATTTGGGGACGGATCCCTTGCCGGGCTGGTCTTTGGCCCAGTTGGATCGCGTTTTACAACCCAGAGCCGTTCCCCGTCTTAGCCGCACCCGGCCGGTTACTCTCAAAGAACTGATTGGTCACCTACAAGCGCTAGAAACCCTGTTAGAACAACGGCCTGAATCGGCTCCCAAGCCCTTAACCCAACGGATTACCCGCAAACAGGCGCTATCGGCCATTACCCAATTGGCCCACCCCGAAAACCTTCTAGAAACCACTGCCGAACTGGAATCTTTGCTGGCCCAGCTGTGGCAACAGGGGTTTGCCCACATGAGCTTTGGGGATCTCCAGCAGTACTTTCGCCAGAAAAGCTCCGCCGGATCCGTGCACCCGCTTCAAATGTTTTGGTCGCTGCTGTTGATGGCCTCCCGCTCCCAGGTGGAACTGCACCAAGAGGAGTTTTATGGCCCATTGACCGTCCTACCTTGCAAACCGGGATCCCCAGTCGAGTAAATCCTCACACCCAGGGATCCCGATTTAAACCAACTAGATACAGAACAACAGGGTCTCAGTCGTGGTTACTTTCCCGCTGACCCTCTGAGTCATGCCTAGCACAATCTGCCCGTTTTAGGTCTTCTCCATTCAGACGCACCGGTAGCTCAGCAGGAGCCTCCCGATCCAGATAGTAATCTTCGAGCAGGCGCTCCTCATGAGGATGATCTTCGCTCTCCGGCAGGGGTAGATTCAACAATTCAGCGGCAGGACACTCCTCAGAAATGAGCAAATCTGACGTACTGAGTATCCCTTTGGGAATCGTCGAGAGGCGTTGAGCTACCGCTCCAATGCTCTCGAGCCGTACCATCTCTTCCCAGGAGCAGATCTCCTCCTCATCCTCCGTTTCGTAGCGAACCAGAATAGTATCCCCTTCGATATCGAGGATCTTGGCTCGTTCCAGCCAGCGTCCTTGATCGCGCAGGTAGATCCACACATCTTTGCCTTCGCGGCTGAGTTGATAGATCCTACGATGAAGCACCGTCCCCTCCTGAGGTAAAAGATCCAGGCAGAACTGTTGTTGGGGTTACCCAGTTCATCCCTCCATCTTAGCGGCTGGATCCCTAGCCTGTATGCCGAACTCTAGAAGCAGCCATTCTGCAACCCGCAGCAGGGATCCAGCTTAGGTGAGGATGGCTACGCAATAGTTTATCCTAATTCTTTTGATTCAAAGTGTTGAGGTAGCATGCGCATTGCCATTGTTGGGTTGGGGTTGATTGGGGGATCCCTGGCCCTTAAGCTGACCGAGCAGGGATATGCGGTTTTCGGGATCAGCCGTAACCCGATCACCTGTGAACAGGCGTTGGCGCGGGGCGCTGTGCAAGCCTGCGGAAGGGAGTTGGCACAGTTGCAGGCTTTCCATCCCCAGGTGGTGCTGATTTGCACCCCATTGGAGCAAGTATTGCCTACCTTGACGGCGCTTTTGCCCCATCTGCCTGCGCAGGCGGTGGTCAGCGATGTCGGTTCGGTTAAGCAACCGATTGTGGGGCCTGCTACCCAGCAATGGCCTTGGTTTGTGGGTGGGCACCCCATGGCGGGCAAAACCACCCAAGGGATCCAGTCTGCCGAAGCAGGCTTGTTTATGGGGCGACCCTATGTGCTCACCCCCATTGCCGAAACTCGGTTCCAAGCCCTGGAGACCTTGCAGAGCCTGGTTGCTGCTGTTGGGGCGGTAGAAGTTGTGACGGATCCCGACCGACATGATCGAGCGGTGGCCTGGATTAGCCATTTACCGGTCATGATCAGTGCCAGTTTAATTGCATCCATCAGCCAAGAAGTGGATCCGGTGATCCTGGAACTGGCTCGCACTTTGGCCAGTAGCGGCTTTCGAGATACCAGCCGCGTCGGCGGCGGGATCCCGCAGTTGGGATTAGAGATGGCCCGCCACAACCGGCAGGCGGTGCTGGCAAACCTGCGCAGCTACCAACAACACCTACAGCAGATAGAAACCTGGATTGAGGAAGAACAATGGGATCGGCTGAGCCAATTCCTGGAGCAAACTCAGCGGGACTGGCGGCAATTTCGAGTCAATCAACCGCAACCTTAGGATCTTGACCCCTTTCCCATACCAGGTGATTCCCACAGCACTGCGCAATAGTGCCTTGCCTTTCCTCACAAGTATTTTTAGAGTTGAGAAACCCACACTTGATGACCTTAACCAAAGCCTGTGAGCACTCTCCTTGCTGAAGATGATGTTCTATATCGCCAACATGTCCACAATCTTCTGATGCAGCATTTGCCTCAGTTTGGACCGGTGTACACAGCCTCGAATGGCACAGAAGCCCTCGAACTCTCTCGTCAGCATCAGCCCAGCTTCGTGTTGATGGATATTCGTATGCCGGAGATGACCGGGATCGAAGTGGCCCGGCAAGTTTGGTCAGAGCGGCCCAATACCCGCATCATCTTTTGGTCTCATTTTGCCGATGAAGTGTATGTCCGCGAGCTGCACAAGATTGTGCCGCCCCAGACGGTGTATGGCTATCTCTTGAAAAACTGCACGGATGAAAAGTTGGTCAGCGCCATTCAAGCGGTGGTGCAAGATGAGCAGTGTGTGATCGACCGGGAGGTGCGTGGGGTAGACTCCCGCTCTCAAAATAAAATTACCGGTCTGAGCGATGCCGAATACGAAGTGTTGATCGATATTGCCCTCGGTCTGACGGATCAAGCGATTGCCTCACGACGGTTTTTGTCCCGGCGCGGGGTGACCAATCGACTACGCAACCTCTACGACAAATTAGAAGTCAGCAATGATCAAATTGAGAGCGATGAATGGGGCACAACCTTTAGTTTGCGTGCCCGTGCCATTCGCCTCTCCTTCAAACGGGGATTGATCAATGCTCAGCTATTGGATGAAGAAGAAGTGCAATTGGATCATTGGCTGAGCCGCTACCGCCTGGAGCCTTTGGATTAGTAGCCGATAGGGTAGAAAAGGGCTTCTTTTGCAGCGTCTCCCAGCGTTTTGGGTGGATGCTCTTCTGAGGACTGACCCAGCTCCTGTTGGCTAGGAAGGGCTATCGGCACCTCGATCATCCGATCCGGCACTAGAGGAACCATCTCAGAGCGGCTAGCGGTTTCCCGTAAAGAGTTGGCAATGGACTCTTGGGTGAGCAAAAACTGCCGTTCGTTGCGCTGCATCTGCTGCCAAACTTGGTATCGCTGGCTCCACTGGCTTTGGGTATGCACAGTCCAACTGTAGAGGCTCAACACCGAAAACCCGGAGACGATGGCAATTCCAGTCGAGATTTGCTTCCACCAGCTCAACTGCTCTACCCAATCGGGCTCCCGGCTGTCAGGATGGGCGGATTTCAGAGGTCGGGGACAATTGATCTTACCGGAAAGGGAAGGGGTCGGGGAAGAAAGCCGTTCGCGGTGGCGAGGCGGTAGAGCGGAGCCTTTGGGGCGTACAGGGAGACGATTGCGGCTACGGCCCGCGTCAAAGGGCTGGCTAACCATGCTGCATATACCTCATACACAACCAACACACCCAAAGGGATCCATCCACCATGGCGAAGGCTCAGAAACCTCTGCCGATTTCGATTCACTGTATCCGATCTTTCGGGGTTAAGCGCAGTTTGTCTGCTTCAATATTGGTTTCATGCTGGTCTACATCGGGGGTGCGAGCAGCCACTCGCAGCTTGGCAGAACGGGCGCGGGGATTGTGCTGCATTTCCGATTCCGTGGGTTGTACAGGTTTGGGGGTGATCACTTGCCAGCGGGGATCCGTGCGAAAAGCCCACTTCACCAGACGATCTTCCAAGCTGTGAAAACTAATCACCGCCAGCCGCCCACCGGGTTTCAGCCAGTTGGGAGCTTGGGCCAGTAGGGTTTCTAGTGCCTCTAGCTCACGGTTCACCGCAATCCGCAGCGCCTGAAAAACCCGCGTTGCCGGATGGATCCGGCCCCGACGAGCTGCCGGGGGAACCGCTTGCCAGATGACCTGCGCCAATTGAGTTGTGGTCCATAGGGGACGGGACTGTTCGATGCGCCGGGCAATACGCCG
>JAUQVI010000019.1:0-22741 GCA_039794885.1 Thermostichus sp. DG02_5_bins_236 | reverse complement strand
CAAAAATGGCGACAGGGCGACGGGTGGCACGGGTGGCAGAGTTGATCAAGCGAGAGGTCAGCCAAATCCTGTTATCCCAGATCAAAGATGACCGCGTCGGGGCAGGGATGGTCAGCGTTGTGGATGTAGAGGTTTCCAATGACCTACAAAACGCCCGCATCTTTGTCAGTATCTATGGGGATGAAACGGCGCAGCACCGAACCATGCAGGGACTCGAAGCCGCCACTCCCTTCGTACGGCGGGAAATTGGCCATCGCCTCAGCCTACGTCGGGTGCCGGTTTTGGTGTTTCTGCAGGATCGCTCCCTAGAGCGGGGATCCCATGTTTTGTCTTTGCTTAGCCAACTGAAGCGGAAGTCTGAGGCCCACCACGAGGGATCCCAACCTGAGATTGAGGACACAACTGAGGGCGAAGAAGAGAAGTTGAGCAGCCAATAATTGCGTCGATTTCGAGAGATCTGCGCTAAGCGTCAGCCGGCTTTGCAGGAAATGGAAAGGGATCAATGAGGAGAAATGGATTGGCCTTGCCAACTGAATAGACGAGAGGAACCCTTGCTCGACAATAATGTGAACAACTCAGAAGGAAGGTTTTTTTAACCTTTAGAGAGAATTTTCTATCTGTTTAGTGACCGAAAAGTTTTTGGATTTGCTAGGCTTAAGAGGCTCCAAAGAAGCTGCTCATGCCTTTTCATGGATGCCCAAAGTCCACTGCAACCGGATCCCTCTTTAGCAGGTGCTACCCCACTGCAAGCTCTGCAGGCCCTCAATCAGAGTGTTGCGGAAGCTTTGGTCTCCTGCTTAAAAGGTCAACCGCAGCAAGCCGCTCAGCACCTTTTATTGGCTCTGCCGCAGCTGATGACTGCTCTGGGGGCATTAGGGCAAGACTCTCCTGACACGAGGGCAATGGGCCGCCCTTCAGAAGCCAATCCCAAGCGCATCATTCACATCGAGGGCAACCGTGTGGAAGTGTGGGTGGATGACCAGATTCGCAGCAGCTGGAGCATTTGGTCAGTGGGCGATCTCAAGGAAGTCTGTCGGCTGGCAGAAGAGTTTGATTGTGGTCTCAGCTATTCTTTCTTAGGGGATGGGCCAGAATCGCAGCCAGAAATGTTGCTCTTGGCCCCCAGCCCTGGTGGCGATTTGCTCTCAAACCCTGAGGGCTCCGCCGCTTAGCGCTCTCCTTTCTTTTTCTTTGGCGGCTCAAATTCCAATGGCAGAACCCCAACGGCTGCAAAAACTGTTGGCTCAGCAGGGATTGGCCTCCCGTCGGCAGGTGGAAGCCTGGATTGTGGCTGGTCGCATTCGGGTGAATGGCCAAGTGGTTACGGAGCTGGGCTACAAAGCCGACCCAGAACAGGATCGCATCGAAGTGAACAATGAGCAGATTGAGTTTTCCAGGGATCCCGTTCGCCATGTTTTGCTACTCCACAAGCCAGTGGGGGTATTGTCCACCTGTGCGGATCCCTGGGGACGCAAGACCGTGCTGGACTTACTTCCCGAACCTTGGCATAGCCAAATCCGCCTATATCCTGTCGGTCGATTGGATGCAGACAGCAGTGGGGCGCTGCTCCTGAGTGACGATGGCGATCTGACTTTGAAATTGACCCATCCGCGCTATCATCTGCCCAAAACCTATCAGGTGCAGGTACAGGGGCAGCCCAGCCAGACCACCCTGCAACATTGGCGAGACGGAGTAGACTTAGAGGGGTATACCACCCTGCCGGCGGAGGTAGAGCCTTGTTTTGCCCCCAGTTTCTTCAAAAGGAGCAATCCTGAAGGTTCTTGGCTGAGGGTGATTTTGTTTGAGGGGCGCAACCGACAAATTCGGCGGGTGGCAGAGCGTCTGGGGCATCCGGTGCTGACTTTACATCGAGAAGCCATTGGTCCGCTGCGGTTGGGGAACCTCAAGCCCGGTCAGTTTCGTCAATTGGAGCCCCATCAGATCCAAGCTTTGCTCACCCCATTCCCATAGCGCTGATCATCTGTTCTTTAGGTCACCTCTTTTTTGTCTCGTCATGTCTCCGAACACGATGCATGATCTTCACAAAGGCCCCCTTTCTTCCGTAGGTAGCCTAACGATGCGAGAGCCAGCACATTCTTTGGAATCTCTGGGATCCCTGTTGCGGCAAACACGGGAGGCACGGGGTCTGACGTTGACAGAAGTAGCCAATGATACCTTTATTCGCTCCCAATATCTGCAAGCCTTGGAAGAGGCGGATTTGAGCCGGTTACCGGAGCCAGTTTACGCCCAAGGGTTTTTGAAGCGCTACGCCGATTATTTGGGGTTGGATGGGGATACACTCTCTCGGCAAGCTCTTCCACTGCTTTCAGTCCAAGTACCCCGTTCCTCTTCTCCCTTGGCGACTGCCGGTGACCAACCTGCCTTTGCCCTGCGCCCTCTCCACCTGTGGGCTGCTTATGTGGTGCTGGTCATCCTGGCGGTGGGGGGATTGTCGGCCTTGCTGGAGGGTACGGGTAATCCTTTCAGCCGCTGGGTCGTCGGTCTGCAAACCAGCCTCAGTCGTGAGGGATCCAACTCCCCCTCTGCCCGCAACACCCCTGCCGCCCTGCCACCAACGCAACCCACCCTGACCACCCGGCAACTGTTTCCCACTCTTGACCAATGGACACATATCCAAGGGGTATTCCCCGAGGTTTTGGAAGCGTATGGGCAAAAGCCAGTGCGGTTGGATATTCGGGTGGTGGAGCGCCCCTCCTGGCTACGGGTGATTGCTGATGGGCAAACTGTCTTTGAGGCCACGTTACAGCCGGGGGCCGAGCTGAACTGGGAAGCGGAGCAATCGATCGTGTTGCGTACTGGCAATGCGGGCGGAGTCCTGGTGACCTTCAATAACCGTGATCTGGGGGTGATGGGACAATTTGGGGAAGTGAAGGAACAGCTATTTGAGCCGGGTCTGGAGCTGAATTCATTACAATGAGAAACCGTCAGGAACAGTCGGGATCCCGCCAGTTATGTTTGTATAGGGTTTGATCGGGGCAGAGAGGCAGCCACTTCCCACCCCTGCGAGCGGAGCTGCTGGAGTAGGCGCTCGACTTTCCCCAGATCTTTATCTCCTGGTTTGGCCTCTACCCCACTGGAGAGATCGATGCCATTAGGGGTTAGTTGGCTCAAGGCTTGGCCAATGTTGTTCGGGTTCAATCCCCCTGCTAAGAGCCAGGGCAACGGCAGGGATTGAGGGGTGAGTTCTGGCCAATTGAGGGTTTGACCGGTGCCACCCGCCTGTTGGGGGTGATAAGCATCCAGGAGCAGTGTTTCCACACAGTCTGTATAGGCACTGGCTGCCGCAAGATCCGCGAGATGGCGAATGCGCAACGCTTTGATGCGAGGGATCCCGGGGAGCAATTCCCCCAATCGATGACAATCTTGTGGGGATTCTTGCCCATGCAACTGCACTGCTGTCAGGCCTGTGGCTTCTACCCAGGTGGCAATGGTATCGGGATCTTGATCCAAAAAGACTCCTACCCTGAGAACGGGCAGGGATCCCACCCACCCAGCCATGCTGGATAGGGACAGGTAGCGGGGCGTATTGGGCACCGCAATGAATCCAAGAGCACTCACCCCCAGCGCAGCAATCGCTTCAGCCTGCTCTGGACGGGTGATCCCACAGATTTTCACAAACAGTTGGCCCATCGGGATCTTAGCAAGTTTGGGGTAGGTTTTATTTTTGGTCGGGGCGCATTTGCAGATGAAAGGACTCCGTCCCGCTCACGCCAACAGGGTGCTGCGGGTGGAGCCGATTAATGCGGCGTACCATTTGCCACAGCCGCCCGAAGTTACGCTGGTTAAAATGCATTACCAAGCGCGGCAGGTGGGCAATATCTTCTTCCGCCTCTTCCGGCAGGGCTTGGGTTTGCAGGATCTGGCCAGAGTCAAGGATATCGGCAAACTCTTCATTTAAGGTTTCTAAAGCCTGTGCCGAGAGTTCTGCATTTAAGCGCAAAACCAACAGTTCCCGCACATAGCGGTTGCTGTGAAAAATGCGATAGAAGTTGGTGATCTGCTGACAGGCATCCCCGACATCGTCGGTGAGGGTATAGAGAAAGAGATCCTCTGGACTAATCAACCCACGACTGAGCAAATGCTCGCGCACGTATTCATCCCATTCCTTCCAGTAGCACCCACCCGTTTTATCCACCAAAATCAAGGGCATCAGCTTCGTTTTGCCCGTTTGCATCAGGGTCAGGCATTCAAAAGCCTCATCCTGAGTGCCAAAGCCACCGGGGAAAAGCACCACTGCATCGGTCTCTTTGACAAAAAAGAGCTTGCGGGAAAAGAAATACTTGAAGTTGATCACCCGATCACTGGCGGCAATCACGGGATTGGCCATTTGCTCAAACGGGAGCTGGATGTTCAGGCCAAAGGAGTTTTCCAGACCCGCGCCGAGATTACCCGCTTCCATAATGCCGCCACCGCCACCGGTCATGACCATAAAGCCTCGCTGGCTAATGCAGTGGGCAAACACTTGGGCCTGACGATATTCAGGACTTTCCGGCTCTAGGCGTGCCGAACCGAAGACGGTAATCTTGCGTTGGTGGGTGTAGTTTTGGAAGGCCGCAAACCCCTGTTCTAGATCCTCAAGAGTAGCCGCCAGAATCTTGGCATCCAAACGACTCAGTTCCAGGGATCCGATACGCTGTAGAGACTGGATAATGCGCAGCCAAGCTGTGCGATTGGGGTGAGAACCCAACTGCTTCAGGTCAGTCTCGGCGTTAGAAAGAATATCCTGCAGGAGGGAGGAAAGCGAATCGGTCAAGCTGGGATCCAAAGTTCTCTCTAGACTACTTTAGTGGGTTCTCCGGCCAGAATAGTGCTCAGGTTCCACCCCAGAACCCAAACGTTACATCCTGACATACCCAAGCCCATTGTCCCGTTTCTGGCTTTAGGCTTCGGCAGGCGTGTCGAAGTGCTTTTCCAAAATAGTGGTCAGAGTTGCTTTGGGAACAGCGCCCACCACCACGTCTACTTTTTGCCCATCCTTGAACAGCATCAAGGTGGGAATGCTGCGAATCCCGTACTGGCTAGCGGTTTGAGGGTTCTCGTCAGTGTTGATCTTCACAACTTTGACTTTGCCGACATATTGCTCAGCAATTTCCTGTACCACAGGAGCAACCATCCGGCAGGGGCCACACCAAGGAGCCCAAAAATCGACCAGAACCGGAATGTTGCTGCCTAGCACCTCTGTCTCGAAGGTGGCATCAGCAATTTCTACTGCTGCAGACATGCTCGGAGAACTCCTGAAAGGGTATTCGTCACGTCTCAACACTCTATCACAGCCACCTGGGTCAGTGCTGCCCTTAGTGGGCTCGCCGCAAACTGGCTTTGAGTTGCTCCCCCAGTAACTGGACAAAATAGGCTGCCAATCCCAACCCAACCATGGCAAACATGAAGGTAATCAAAGAAACGGATCCCACCACCAGATAGCGCACCAAAATGCTGATGCCGCGGGTCAGGGATCCCGCTTCCAGATTCACAGGCGGCAGTTTAGCCAGCATTGAGAGCAGCAGTTGAAAAAAACCATAGCCCAGACCAGCGGCAATGGTGGCGCCCAACAACGCATTTAGGGGATTGGGGGATCCCTCCTGAGCAGGGGCTGAAGATTCGGGAGAAGACATGGGAAACCCCGTGTAAAACTCATTTCTATTCTAGGCTCCAGGTACAATAAAGGAGCTTCTTAAGGGTTCTTGGGGGCCAACGGACAGGATGGCAGATGGGGTTGTATCGGGATCCCATTACGACACATTGGGGGTTTCGGCGCTGGCAACAGCTGCTGAGATTAAGCGTGCCTACCGCCATTTGGTCAAGCATCATCATCCCGACAGTCTGCTGGCCAAGAAAGACCGCGCCACCTCCGAGCGCATCCGTCAGATCAATGCCGCCTATACGGTGCTTAAGGATCCCCAAGCTCGCCGTGACTACGACCACCAACTGCACCCCAGCCGCAACCCCCCCCGCCCACAACCCACCGGATCTCCTGGGGAAACGGTTAGCCACGAGGCCACTGCCCGCGAAGTCTGGATCCGACAGGTGTACACTCCCCTAAATCGGGTTTTGGGGCCGTTGTTGTCTTCCTTAAAACCTCAGTTGAATGCGTTGGCAGCGGATCCCTTCGATCCCGATCTGCTGGATGCCTTTGTGGGGTACCTAGAGGAGTGCAGTCAGAAGTTGGCCCAAGCCCAGCAGATTTTTCGCCGCATTCCCAATCCCAGCAGCTTAGGAGGAGTGGCCTCCAGTTTGTACTACAGCCTCAACCACCTGGAAGACGCCCTAGAGGAGCTGAACTATTTTCCGCTGAACTTTGATGATCGCCACTTGCACACCGGACAAGAATTGTTTCGGCGGGCGAAAGGGTTGCGCACTGAGGCCATGGATGCCTACGCCAGCCGTTCACGCTAAGCCAGAACGGGATCCGCCGCTGGGCATGGCCGGACGCGGATCGTAAGGAGTCGGAATGTACTGCACAGAAGGACGACCTAGAGTGGCCTGGGGGTACAAATCCATGAGGCCATAGATCTGGGGTGGCAACTCGGTAGAAATGGGTAACCCCAACCCCTGTGCTTCTTCGGCAGTGATTGGGTAATCGTGGGTCACTCGCCCACTGGTTAGGGACTGGATTAGGGGTTCAATGCGATCGGGATCCATTTTGCGTTTGGGTACCTCATCTTTGAGCAGATCGCGCACGAAGTTTTGCACCTGCTGCATCGCTTTACGGGCCAGATCCGCCAAAATCAGCGTTTGGTCGTCGATCTCGGCAATGGGTTTATCCGCCAACACCTGCAAAATGCTGGCGGCAGCATAGCCTCCCAACTGCGGATCCACTGGCCCTAGCACTGCATTGGCATCCATGACAATTTCATCGGCGGCCAGCGCCAACATCGTCCCCCCTGACATGGCGTAGTGGGGCACAAACACCGTCACTTTCGCCGGGTGACGAATCAGGGCGCGGGCAATTTGTTCGGTGGCCAGCACCAAGCCGCCGGGGGTGTGCAAAATCAAATCAATCGGGGTGTTGGGTGGGGTAAGTCGAATCGCCCGTAATACCTGCTCGGAGTCCTCGATGCTGATGTAGCGGGAAACCGGGATCCCCAAAAAGCTAATCGATTCCTGGCGGTGGATCAGCAAAATCACCCGGCTGCTCCGTTTTTGCTCTAGCTCCCGAATCGCCATCAAACGACGGAACTCCTGGGCACGGCGATTCAACAGGGGTTGCAGAGAGCTGAAGATCAAGAAAATCCAGAATAGGCTGCCCCAATCCACCTTCACACCTCAGACGGGATCCTTTGCCTCCAGCATAGGCGATGGCACCTATACTTAAGAATCAGAAGTCCTCCTCAAGCACCACAAAAAGTTGATCCAAAGCCCGCAGCAAATCGGAGGGGGAGGTTTGGTCAATCCAAGCCTGAATATAGGCTTGCTGTTCTGCCAAGTTTTCGATGCGGCCCAATTTTTCCATGGCCAGGTAGCGGGTTTCCGCCTGGCCGCGATTGGTTTGTAAATCCAAGCGTTGCTCAGGGGTGAGGACAGACTCCGTTTGGGCCAATAGATGATCCGCCACCATCATCAACAGCAATGGCCCCACCAACTCCGGCTGAGGTTCAAGCTCCGGCTCAGAGTCCGCAGCCCAGAGATCTTGTCCCAGTTGCACGAGCTCTTCTGGGGAAGCCGGTTGTAGCGCGATCTCGGTGGCGGTTCGCAGCGGCTCTAGGTCGATGGCATGGCGGCTGGCCAGCTCCGCCAGGGTTTGTTCCAGTTGGGCCCGGTTCGCCTGCAGGACTTCGGCTTCTTCTGTTGAGAAGTCCAGCTGCTCCAGCAACAATCCCAGGGCCACCGACCCCACCAAGGCAGGGGGAAACCGCAACAGCGTTGAGGCGGATCCCACTTGCTCCAAAAAAGCTTCCATATCTGGGCCGGAGCCACTATCGATCAAATCCTGTAGATAAGCCAGCACCGATTGTGGCCGAGTGAGCCATAGGATCCCGTGCACCTGAGCCCGCAGATCCGCTGGGATCTCGAGCAGTTCCAATTGGGTTTCAGCACGCACTTGTGCTGCGGCAATCAATTCCGGGAGATCGGCAGCAGCTTGGCCGGCCTGCAGTAGAACTTGGCTGGAGTCTCGCAGCAAGGCGGCTGCTTCCACAAACAGCAACAACTGCGGCACCCGGATCGTTGGAAACACCATAGCTAGCCCGGTTGGGGACCGATGGGTTCTGTTCGGGCCAATTCTTGCTCCGATTTCCGGGATCCCACACCCTTTGTCTCCTCAGGTTCTGTTATGGAACCAGCTGAAGTGGGCGGATGCCAGTGCCAGCCAATCAGAGCATCGTACAGAAAACTCCAAAACTCGCCCTTTTGCCAAATACCGAGGGTTTGTTGGCAGTTGCGCTCGTCCAAATCGGGTTTGGCTACCCAATAGGCAGTCTGATATTTGTACCAGGGCACCGAAGGCCAGAGGTGATGAATCAGGTGGTAGTTTTGCCCCAGCAGAAGAATGTTTGTTAGCCAACCGGGATAAACGCGAGCATTGTACCACCGCTCTTGGGATTGAAACGGTCGATGGGGTAGGTAGTCAAAAAACAGGCCCAACAGCAACCCCATAATACAAGCAGGGGGCAGCCAATAATTCATCAGGTAATCGGTATAGCCAAAAGCAATGGCCAAACCAAAGGTGAGGATCACCACCAGCCGACTTAAACCCCACTCCAGCAGATCCCAGCGCCCCTTGCGCCACAGTTGCCGCTTAAAGAAAAACACCTCGTGGTAGAAAAAGCGCGGCGCAATCAACCACAGCGGCCCTCCCGTGGAGACGTAGTGATCCGGGTCATCTTCAGGATGGTTGACATGGGCGTGGTGCTGCATATGAACCCGCTTAAACACCGGATAGACAAAGCCTTGCAGTAGGGCAGAGCCATGTCCCAACGCCTCATTCAAAAAGCGGTTGCGATGGGCAGAGCCATGAGAGGCATCGTGAATCACCGTGCCCAAAACGTACAAAGCGACAAAATTCAGCCAAAACACCATCCACTTGGGCCAGTGCCAGAAGGCGTAGCCACCAAAGCAACAGGCAGAGAGAACCACAGAGGCCAAAAACATCAACAAAGTCGGGTTCCAAAACTCTGTCGGTGGCCCCAACAGCGCACGGGGAAGGGTAGCAGGCTTGCGAGCCGATTGAGCAGTAGTGGCAACGGTCATCGGCAGCCATCCCCACACAGTGCAGTTAGGGAGGATGGAACAGAGTGGCACGTCCAGGTCATCACACCAAAAAATTAGATAGATTTATTAACTTTCGTTAGTATACGGCAGAGACTTGCCGAATCTGGCAGATTGAGTGAGTTTCTGCTGTTGCGTAGGGATCCCGGCCAGCACTTAGGGCTGGTGAAGTGCCAACGGGGTGGGTAGCCCGTCGATGCTGAGTTGATTTTTCCGACGTTGATAGGCCTGGATCCCTGCTTCCCCTTGGTTGACGGCCCAATGCAGCAAAGACTGTCGTTGCCCTTGAAAGGCGTAAAGCGGTACTCCCATGCCACAGGAGGTTTGCACCCGCTCTACATCCACAAGAATGATCTGGCGGACGCCGGGAAGTTCCTCAAACTGAGGGCTCACCATTTGCCAGTCGGGGCTAGCGGGCAAAATCACCCGACCTCGTCCGTAGAGGCGCAAGATACAAGGGGGCTCCTCAAAGGCACAAAACATCAAGGTAATGCGCTGATTTTCAACCAAATGGGCGGAGGTTTCATTGCCACTGCCGGTTAGGTCTAGATAGGCTACCTGTTGCGGTGAAAGGAGGCGAAAGCTCTGCAATCCTTTCGGGGAGAGGTTGACATGCCCATGGGCCGATAGGGGAGCAGTAGCGACAAAAAAGATGTGTTGGGCGGCGATGAACTGCTGCAGAGCAGGGGTGATCGAGTCGTGGACTTTGGCCATGGAGAAAATCGGTCGGAACGGCTCTTCGAGTGTGACTCTCCCCTAGCCCAAAAATGTGAGGTTTTGTTTCGATTTCTGTTGCAATTCATGTGCAGATCCTGAGGGGATCCCATAGAGGCTTCGGGAACAGGGGTAATCTAGGTGTCGATTCAACCCAGCCGAGGATTCGACCTATGATGCCCATTGTTGCGCCGTTGGCTTTGACCGCCCAAACCAACTCTTGGTCGCCCTTAAGTGCCGTGGCCATCCTTTTGTGTACGGGGCTTTCTTACTTGATCTTCAAATCCACATCGGGATCCACATCAGAAGCCGGCCCGGTGTTGGGCATGGATTGGCCTGAGGTGATTGGTGTCGCCAGTTTCGGCCACCTGTTGGGGGTAGGGGTGATCCTCGGCCTCTCCAGCATGGGCGTATTTTGAGGCGCAACCTCGTTTACATTTCTTGATGTCCGCCGGGATCCATTCCTGGCGATGTTAAACTCTATTGCAATTCTGAAAGAAGCAGTTTCTCCTGCCGCATTTCCCTCTGAGGTTTGTTGTCATGCCAGCGATGATGCTCCTAGCCAGTTTGCCGGAAGGCTACGAATTGTTTGATCCCTTGGTGGATCTGTTGCCGATTATTCCTGTTTTGTTTTTCCTGCTGGCTTTTGTCTGGCAGGCAGCGGTGGGCTTCAAGTAGGTTCTGACCCCATTGATAGCGGATAAGGCGCTTGCCCGAGATCTTCTCATCTGAGGAGGGTTGCTCCTGGGTTCTCTTTTTGAGGTTCATGGATCCCTGATTGAAGGGATCCTTCTTTTCATGTTTTGGGTGCTGCTAGGGTGAATCCTCATGAGGGCTCCGCAAGTTTAGCAGTGGTAGCAGGCAGCCCCACGTTCGCCATGAGGGTTGGGAGTATGTCACGGCTCCCGGTCAAGTGCACCCGTGATCCAGAGCACGCCTGCCAAACAGACGAAATGGGCGAAGGTAACGTTGATATTAGCTGCCAACAAGAGAACCCCCGTCACCTGATTCGCCTGAGTGCGGGAAAACATCCGTGCCAGCAATTCCCCAACCTGCGCCTCCATCCCAATCAAGGCCAAAAAAGCACCAATCAAGCTGACATAAGTGACCAACTGCAGTTGCTTGGGCAAATCCAACTGACTGAGAGAATCAGCCGAAACTTGGCGACGGTCGGCATGTAGAAGGTAGCGCCAATTGAAGAACAAACCTGCTGCTAGGGTCAGCAACGTAAAGAGCGTGAACCAAAAGGCGAGAATAGCTCCGGCGGAGTCATCCCGATAGACGGTGTTTTGGCCAATCAGAAAGCCCACCCAAAGCAGCAGGGCCGTTGCTCCCAAGACCGCCTGAAACCAAAACCCAAAGCGACGAGTCAGGCGCAACCGAGATTTCATTCGCTCAACAGCCGCACGTACCGACGGCGACATGGGCTCGTTCATCGCTCTCTCCCAGGATGGACACTGACCTTTGCTTCCAGCCTATCGTCATCCTCCAGCCTCAGTCACCTCAGCTAGGGATTCTCACTTTGTAGACGCAGAATTTCCGTTTCGATGCGTTGTTGCAAGGCTTGCCCTTCTGGCGACCGAATCAGGAGGGTAATGCGGTTGTATTCGGGCACACTCATGCCATGGCGGGTAATGATTTCGCTGGCGGCGCGAATAAAGTCTCGCCGAATCTGATCTTTGCTAGCTGGGTCATCCGTAGCCTGAGAGCGTTGCTGAGATTCCTGACGGTAAGGCTCCATTTCCAGGACAATACGGGCGTAGATCGTCACCTGTTCATCCGCCAGAACCACCGGTGTCGGGGTTTGGGCAACCGCCAAAGGAACTGCCAACCAAGGGATCCAGGTGCAAGCCCAGATCAACCCAATCAACCCCTTTTGCGCCATCTGTTGAACTGGGAGTTTTATCGACTTTGTCTTGCCTGCTTTCCCTGACACTGCTAACGTCTCCCCACCCGATAATTGCCGCTCGGGTTGTGTGGTTGCCCTGACCCAGCTACTGGTTACTGACAAACTGTGTAGGCTTCGATGCTACCTGTTCCTCCCCACAAAAGGCTAGGGTCGTATCCACACTGGCCACCCAGCTTCATTCTTTGACCCGAAACCCGCTTTTTGGTTCCTGTCGCCGTTTTCAGGCGTGTTTCTCCAGTCTGAAAGCGGGTCAGAGGGGAAGGGCTTCTGGGATAATGAGGTGCAGAGTGCCAGTGAATTGCCCTTATGAGTTTGGAACGTCGCCCCGTCTTTCCTTTTACAGCCATCGTTGGCCAGGAGGAAATGAAATTAGCCCTGCTCCTGAATGTGATCGATCCCCGCATCGGTGGGGTTCTGATCATGGGGGATCGGGGCACCGGCAAATCCACCACCATTCGGGCTTTGGCGGATCTGTTGCCCCAAATTGAAGTGGTGAAAGGGGATCCCTTTAACAGTCACCCTCAGCAGCGGGATTTAATGAGTGATCAACTGTGGGAACGCCTTCAGGCAGGCGAATCGGTAGAAAGCACCTGGATGCAAGTGCCGATGGTGGATCTGCCTCTGGGGGCAACCGAAGATCGCGTGTGTGGCACCCTCGATATTGAACGGGCCTTATCCCAGGGGGTGAAAGCATTTGAACCGGGCCTCCTGGCCAAAGCGAATCGGGGCATTCTCTACGTGGATGAAGTGAATCTCTTGGATGACCATCTGGTGGATGTGTTGCTGGATTCGGCAGCCTCCGGTTGGAACACGGTTGAGCGGGAAGGGATTTCTATCCGTCACCCAGCTCGGTTTGTCTTGGTTGGCTCTGGCAACCCAGAAGAAGGAGAGTTGCGCCCGCAACTGCTGGATCGCTTCGGCATGTTTGTGCAGATCGAAACGGTGCGCGATGCCGCCCTGCGGGTGCGGATTGTGGAGGAACGCAGCCAGTTTGATGCCGATCCGAAAGGGTTTTTGGCCAAACATGCAGATTCGCAGCAGCAGCTTTTGGAACGGATTGAAAAAGCGCAACACCTTTTGCCTACGGTGACCGTGAACCCAGACTTGCGCCTCAAGATCTCCGGGGTGTGCGCTGCGTTGGAAGTAGATGGGTTGCGAGGGGATATTGTCACCAATCGGGCTGCCAAGGCTTTGGCTGCTCTGGAAGGCCACCGTGAAGTTACCCTTGCCGATATTCGCCGGGTGATCAGCCTCTGTTTACGGCACCGCCTGCGTAAGGATCCCTTAGAAACCATCGACTCCGGCTACAAAGTTGAAAAAGCCTTTAGCGAAGTCTTTCAGGTCAGCCTGGATAGTGCTGCCTAAACTGCAGTGTCTAGAGTTCTGGGCTCTTTGGAGGGAGGTCAATTCAACCCTCCCCATCCCCTTTGATGAGATTAGCCTTCTAGCTCATACCTCGTGATCTGTATTGATGAACAGATTGATTGCCCGAGGGCTTATCTAGGATAATCGAATGCTACTTTCAACAATCCCACCTGCTTTATGACTGCTGCTTTTGTCTACACGCCGCTGGCGCAAACTCTGGTACCCCGTTCTTCCCGCCTTCGGGATGCGTTGTTGGTGGTTGGGGGTAGTTTATTCGTGGCCCTGCTGGCTCAGGTCCGCATCCCTTTGCCCTTTACACCGGTACCGATTACCGGTCAAACCTTTGGTGTGGCCTTGGTAGGGGCAGGCTTTGGAGCACGGCTGGGCTTTCTAACGCTGTTGCTGTACTTACTAGAAGGGATCCTGGGGTTGCCAGTCTTCACCAGTGGCGGCTCTGGGTTCAGCCACCTGGCAGGGGCAACAGGGGGCTATCTACTGGCCTTTCCGCTAGCGGCGGGGCTAATGGGCTGGCTTGTGCAGCAGCTTGGGGTGGATCGCCATGCCGCAAAGATGGGAGCAGCAATGGCGGCTTGCTCGGCTTTGATCTATGGGCTGGGGGCAACTTGGCTGGGGGTCTGGCTAAATCAGAATGTCGGCCCCACTTCCTTGATGCAGGTGCTCCAGAAGGGAGTCTTCCCCTTCTTGATTGGAGATGCAATCAAGATGGCTCTGGCTGCGCTTCTTTTACCGGTCACCTGGCGCTGGCTAGGACGACAGCAGTCAAGAGAGCAAGAGTAGCTTGTTCTCCTCTGGAAGACCGCCGCGAATCTCCAAGGACTCCCTTCCGCTACCGCGTACCTACTGCACCAGGTGAAAGCACCCACAGGGAGTCAACTTCCTGCTGACCTCTGCACAAGTGTCCATTCCCCCGGAGCTTGAGGTATTCCCTAGCCTATGGCGACTACAGGCCTTGAAGGGGTTAACTAAGTAGCAATATCCAGACTTAGCTAGGCTTTCAGGTTCTGTTGCTTACCCAACTGTAAGAGGGGATCCCACCCCAGCAGAGTTTTCCCAAGACCAGAGGAGAGAATCTAAAAAAAAGATAATAAGGAAGGGGATCCGGCCTTTTTTCTGAGATTCTAATAATCGTATTCAAAGCAACTTGTTAATGGAGCCCCTTTTTGTTTGCTCTAGACCTTTTATAAATTGCTGATTGGTCGTATTCAAGCCCCTTCTTGGGGCTTTCTTTATGGGCTAAGTTTGAGGGTATTGGCAGGGAGCCCCAACATTTCGTGGCCATAAACATCCAGAGATCCCGAACAAGCGGGGAAGCGGCTTATCGGTCTTTTACAGGAACTTTCTTCTCCAGCCAAGCGGACACTTGATCCGCCAGATCTACCCCTTCTAACTGGCAGATTTCTCGGAGCATGGTTGGGCTGGTAACATTCACCTCTGTCAGCCGTTCCCCGATGACATCAATCCCGACAAAATAGAGCTTTTCCTGTCGTAAGACAGGTGCTAAAGCTCCACACAAGGCCCGTTCTTTTTCCGTAATCTCGGTTTTCTCGACCCTACCGCCAGCAGCAATATTGCCTCGGAAATCCCCTTGTCCAGGCACTCGGTTCACAGCCCCGAGGGGTTCCCCTTCCAGCAACAAAATCCGTTTATCTCCAGCCACCGCCTCCGGCAAATACTCCTGTACCATCACCGGCAACTGACCGAATTGGGTGCTGATCTCCAGCAACGAGTTCACATTCGGATCCCCAGCGTTGACCCGTAGGATCCCTTCTCCCCCTTTGCCTCCTAAGGGTTTGAGTACTGCCTGTCCTTCCTGCTCGATAAACTGGCGCAAGAGCTCTTTGCTGCCACTCACCCGCGTCCGTGGGATCCAATCCTTAAATTGCAGGGCATAGAGCTTTTCGTTGGCGGAGCGGATCCCAGCGGGATGATTGAGCACCAGGGTTTGGTTGGGAGAAAGGCGATCCAAAAGGTAAGTGGCGTAGAGATAGGCGGTATTTACCGGCGGATCTTTGCGCATCCAGACCGCTTGCATTTGCTTCAAGGGCATGAGCTGCTCTTGTTTCACCACATACCAAGGATCTGCCCCCAAATCCAACTGAATTTCCTGAACGGATCCCCAGGTTTCCCCCTGATCCAGGTACAGATCCCCAATGCCCAGGCAGAAGATGCGGTGTCCCCGGTTCTGAAGCGCCTCCATCAAGGCAACGCTGGTATCATGACTCACCTGTAATTGGGGTAAAGAATCAACAATAAAGGCTACCTGCATGGGTCATTGACGAAAGGCTGCCCTGAGTATGCAACAAATCGGAGCTGATCCACCCTTTCCAACACAGGTTTCTTCAAGGAGATATCTAAAGACTACCAGATACGGAATCCCCTTTTTAATGTCCCCTTAACCTCTTTGGCCAGAGCAAACGTTAGCTTAGTTACTGACACAACATCCTTCCGCAACTGTATAGTCGCTCTCTGTTAACTCCCCTTCTGATCTGCTTGTAGGGATCCCTTGGCCGTGACTGCTTCTTCTCCCGACTCTTCTGCTCCAATCCGCATTGAAAGTACGCGAGAATTGCTTGCAGCCCTACGTGAGGGACAGTCTTTGCTGGGTGCCAATCTAGAAAATGCCTACCTCTCGCGGGGCCTATTCGACCGCATCCAGATGCCCAAAGCCAACCTGTTACGGGCCAATTTACGCTCCATCACCCTGCAACAGGCAGATCTCCGCTTGTGCAACTTTCGCCGCGCCGATGTGGAACGGGCGAACTTTGCCGCATCAGACCTACGCGGATCTAGCTTCAGCCAAGCTTTGGGAGACTACAGCAACTTCACAGCCGCCAAGCTAGACAAAAGCAGCTTTCAGGCAGGTCGCTTTAGCCATTCCACCTTTCGAGGTGCCAGCTTGGTTGCGGCCAATTTAATGGAGGGAAACTTTTTCAGCAGCGACTTCCGCCAGGCCAACCTGTTTCGCAGCAACCTTTCGGGAGCAGCACTGGTCAGCTGTCAGTTACAATCCGCCAATCTGGAACAGGCCATTTTGGTGGGTGCCAATCTGCAAGATGCTCAACTTGAAAAGACACGCTTTGCAGGTGCAGATTTTACCGATGCCAAACTCTCAGATGAGATGCGCAAGGCTTTGATCGAAGGAGCAACGGGCACCAATGAGCTCACCCAACGGGATACCCTCAATACGCTGCTATCTGGGCTACAACCCAAATCTCACAAGTTTTTTGGGCTCCTTTGAGGAGCCGAAGCCTGACATGCAGACTTCGGTAGCCTTGAAGCCAATCCAAGCAATCCTAAAACTGATTTAAATCAAGCCCGGCTTCACGGGCCATTGCCCCGATCCCTTTGGCTTTCAGGGTCTTGAGGGCTTTGGTGGAAAGGCGCAAGCGCACAAAGCGGTTCCCTTCTTCCCACCAGATGCGTTTCCACTGCAAATTGACCTCTTGCAGGCGCTTGGTGCGTCGGTGGGAGTGGGAAATGGAGAAGGCGTTGTTCCGCTTCTTATCAGTCAGTTGGCAGCGACGCGCCATGGGCTCGGGATGAACTCAGCTTCGCTATCTTAAGGTATCTTTTTGCCTGGCAGCAAGCTGAAGTTGACTTTGCAGCTGAGCCAACTCGGCTTTGAGCTGATCAAAGGTTTGCTGGCAATGATTGACGCTTTTCAGAGGCAATTCCTCATTCTTGGCAATGCACGTCACTTGGACGGAACCATCAGCACTCTGGCGGGTTCGATCCATCAGCACCTCCACGGTTACCAACTTGGTATAAGGATTTTTCCCCGGCGGCTCACCGGCCACCCAGTAGTCGGGGCTGTTGTGGAGCACATTGAGCTGGCAGCGCTCCAGAATAGCGCGGATCGACTCGCTCAACTGTTCGGCTGAGCCCACAAGTTGGGTCACGCAAGAGTATCGAGCCATAAGAGAAGCAAGTCACCAAGGCCATCCTACCACCAACTTTTCGGATTCTGGATTGGCCTGCTGTCAGGAAGAGATTGCAGGACAACATTGCGCTCAAGGGTAACCTACGTCCGCTCTACCAGCCCTTCCGGGTATCGGCCAACTACGCTACAACATAGGCAACGCCTTCCCCAAGATGCTCCTCACTTAGGAGACGGGTTATGTCTATGGTTTTGTCTCTAGGTCGTTCACTTCCCCTACTCCTACTGGGATCCCTGACGGTGGGGTGGATGGTGGCGGCTCCCGGCCAAGCGCAACAACCCTTTCAAGCTGGGGATCTGGACGGGGATGGCCGCTTGACCGTGCAGGATCTGAACCTGCTGGGAGCCTATTTGCGCGGAGAACGGGGCTTGACGGACGAGCAGATCCGGGCTGCTGATGTCAATCAAGATGGCCGCATCACAGAAGCCGATTGGCAGGTGTTGCAGCAGCGCATTCAGGTGGCGACGGATGCTCGTACCGGCCAGGTGCGATTGGACTCTGCCTATTCTGGTCAGGTGGTGGATCGGCTGACGGGACAACCCTTGGCCGGTGTAGAGGTGGCCATTCCTGGAGCTGGCATTTCGGTGCGAACGGATGCTCAGGGGCGTTTCCGCTTGCCCGGTGCAGTACCTGCTGAAGAAATTTTGGTGGCCCGCTTGGAAAATTACTTGCCCTACTCCCAAAGTACCGGCAGTGGCCAAGCCAGCGGGGATCAACCTTTGCAACTGCAGTTGGAACGCTGGGATCCGAACACCACTTTTGTCTTGGAGGCAAATGTCATTCGGCTTGGGGACAACCAATATTCACCGGAATCTGCTGCTGCCGGCCAATTCTTGGCTCCAGCCAAAGGGGTGGATCTCACCCGTTCTTTTACGTTGCAGCAAATGCCCCCACGCCCGCCCATTCTGCGGATTGGATCCTTGATCGGGCTGGATACTGCCGAAGCCTATCAAGCCGGTCAATCGCGGATCCCGAGCGCCAATATGTCACCAATGCAAGTGATCCTGAACGGAGTAGAGGTGGATCAGATTCGCTTGGGGGGAGATAACCTGCCCATTGCCTTGCCTCTCAACCACCTGCGCCTCGGCCTGAACACAGTTACCCTTCGCACCGGCAAAACGGTGATTCACCCCAATATCGCCACCCGTGGCCCGCAGGTCCCGATCAGCATTCCCTTACTCGGGGGATCCCTGCAAATCTCTGTACCCGTAGGGAATAGCCCAGGCAGAAGGTCAGGCGGAGCTTGGGTGGATTATGACGATGTGCAGTTGGCCAATGTAACGATTGAGATTCCCAACTGAGGTGCCAAAGGCGATCTTAGTTTCTATGACCAACTCCAAAAGATAGGGATCCCTGACAGGTTATGTAGGGATCCCTGGCTTAACTTTCAGGAATGATGCTTATTTTACAATTAACCGGCACGAGTGAGTATAAAAATACTCCAAACTAATCCCGCTCAACATAGAGAAAGAGAACCGCCATACTGACAGCAGGCAACAACCAGCAGACAATCGGAATAAAAATCCAAGGAAGGTAGGCAGCAGCGTAAGAACCAGTCATGAAAAGTGCTCCTGTAGAGTATTTGAACAACAAGCCGTTAAATCATCTCTATCCATTGACCAAGCCACGGAAGATGGCGTTGATACCGGCAAAGTTCTCTAGCAGGAAGTAGGCGGCAAAAACTCCGCCCATACCCCCCAAGAAGAATCCGGCAGTCAAATCTCCCCAGCCCCGCGCCGTAGCCAGAGGTTCAGCTCCTGGAGTTTCCGGTTTGTTGCCAAAGCTAACGCTGCCGTAGGCTGACATACAGGCGGTACCCAGGAGCACGATCACCATAGCGGTAACCAACCCACCCAAATTAGCGGCCTCAGGGTAGTCGCGCAACGGGCCAACCACAATTTCCGGGCCAACCAAGAAGTAGCCGTGGGCCAAACCAATCTCCAACCCCCGCAACAGCGGCGACAGTCCAGGGCGGTTGATGGGGAGGTTATTGATGAACAGACGGGTAACGGGAGAATCACTAATGGGCGTAGAAAGATGCCCCTCGCAGGGATCGTCGTTAAAGGTGCGAATGTAATCCATGTCCGAAGGTCCTGCCTGGAATTTTGGGATTCATTCTACGGGGCTTAAGTTGCGCTCTCGGCAGCGATCACTCGGATCGTTAAAAAAGTTCATGCTCCCTTAACACAGCTCCAGAATCAACTCAGATGAACTCCCTCGCCAAAGCTTGGGATCCCATGCCTGAGAAACGTCGGGGCAAAATGAGAGAACCCATTTTTGGCTAGACAAAAAGGCCCAACTGAGTTCAGCTAGGCCAAACAAATTGAGATTATAACTGGACAGAAAATCTTACAAAAAACCCTAAATTTACAGGCTTGATCCCACGCCCACATAGGAACCGTAGAAGAAAAGACCAAGCACTGTCAGCACACCCAAACCGGCGATTACCGCCACTACCCACAAAGGGATCCTTGCCTGACTGGTCATATCGATTGGCCTCCAAAAAACAGAATCAGCACGGATGGAAGAACCCTAAAGCTAAGTACAGTAAAGAGCCTAGGGTTGGCAGGAATTGCTCGCCACTTTTTCCTGCTCAAGACTGGGATCCAGCCCAAGCCTCAATTGAGAAAGTAGCTAGAGAACAACAGCCCAACCACAAACACCAACAACAATCCCAAATATAGGGAAGTGCGGTTCAGTTCAACCGGTTGGGAATTGGGATTTCTTTCAGGTTGGTCGGCCATTGGGTTCACCGTTGAATAAATTGCATTGCAGCAATGGCACCCAAGAAGAAAACCGTTGGGATCGCCAAGGTATGCACCGCCAACCAGCGGACGGTGAAAACAGGGTAAAAGACGGGTTCATCAGAGTTAACTGCCATAGTCGGGATCCTGCCCTAAGCAACAAAAGGAAACAAAACAGATTTACAAATTGAAACATCAAGTTGCGCAGACCTGCTGGAACCAATCACTACTGCCCCAGCTTCTCCAGCTGTTCTAGAGCCTGAAAACGGTCGCTCACAATCGGCAACTCTTGCCGCTCTGCGGTGAAATACTCATTGGGGCGGGGAGTGCCGAAAACATCATAGGCCAAGCCGGTACTCACAAAGAGCCAACCAGCCAAAAACAAAGCCGGAATGGTGAGAGTGTGGATAACCCAGTAGCGGACACTGGTGATGATGTCGGCAAAAGGCCGCTCTCCGGTGCTGCCAGACATGAACTTCCTCCCTTAGGTGCTGCGGTGATAACAAAAGTGCTTTCTGGATATACACAATGATAAAGATCCCGATGCACAACTACAAGTTACAAGAAGATTTCTCAGAAGATTTGGCTGCCAAACGGGATCTCGCCTCAGATAAGTAAAATTTCCTAATCATTGTTGGGCCTAACTGAGAGGGATCCCTGGGTGAGCTCCCTTGACTCCGTTCTCGACCTCACCGTTCTCAACCTTACAGTGCCAAAGGGCGCAATTCTAACGGCTCTCCAGTCCTTGGGGATGAGTTGAGTGTTTGAGATAAGCTGGCCCTGAGCGGATGTTAATCGGAACAGGAGTTGCAGCTATGCGGTGCTCATGGCCCTTGGCACTAGGCTTGTGTTGGACGTTGGGCTGGTCCAGTGTCAGCCTGCCGATTTGGGCACAGGAGGTGGGGCAGGAGTCATCGCTAGCCTGGGTTGATGCTTATGCTGCTGCACTAGAGCGGCAAACCGATGTGGTGATTACTGGGGATCCCTTGTCGGCAACCCTCACTCGTCTGGAACTGGCCCAGTGGCTGACGGAATTTTTTGGCTATGTGCCCAATCCAAACCAAGTGCAGGTGATCAGCGATCTGGAACCCAATACCCCCGACTACTGGACAGCCCAGGCCGTTCTACAGGCGGGAGCTATGCGCTTGTTTGAGGGAGGACAGTTTCGCCCCGAGGGGGATCTCACCCAACTAGAAGCTGTGGCCATTTTGGTGCGTGCCCTACAACTGCCTGCCCCCAGTCAAGCCGACATGGATACTTGGATGGCTCTCTATACCGATGCGGCGGATGTGCCGGAAGTGGGTCGAGCCTTCATCACAATGGCAGGACAAGCGGGATTGCTGGTGAATGTGCCGGATCCGGCCCGTCTCAATCCCAACCGGGTACTCAGGCGGGGCGAAGGAGCAGTTCTATTGCATCAGGCATTGGTGCATCGGGGCCAAATCCCGGCTTTGGAGCCGCCAGTTGCCCAGTTGCGTCCCCTTCCGGATCAAGTGGCAGAAACAATCCGACCCGAAATTTTTCAAACTCGCATCACCCCGGAATCGGGCGTTGTTCCGGCGGGTGGAACCTTAACCATAGAGGCTCAGGCTACCCCCAACGGCAGTGCCACCGTCGATATTGGCGGTTTGGTACAAGCCTTGCCGATGCAGGAGGTACAGCCGGGTTACTATCGCGCCGTTTACAGCCTTGGCCCTCAAGATAGCGCCCTCAGCCCCGATATCAGCATTCAATTGACGGTCAACGGAGTCAGCACCCGTATTCAACAGCGACAACCTCAACTGGCTTTGGGGAATGTGGCTCCACCCCCGGTTGAATCAGTCTTTTCCCCGACAACTCCGCAAGCTCCCCAGCCTACTTTCCCAGTTAGTCCCTCTATCCCCGCCACCGCCAGTAGTGCCTATCCGCGCATCGAGGCCATTCGCCTGGATCCCCAGCGCAACTTAATTGAGGGAGATATCCTCACCATTGCCATCTGGGCAGATTCTGGGGGGATCGCGCAGTTTGATCTGGGGAATCTGGCCTTGAACCAACCCATGCGGGAAGTCCGCCCCAACCATTACGAAGGCACCTATGTGGTTGCCCCCACTCACCAAGCCAACAATCCGGCGCTGCGGATCGTGCTCACCAAAAATGGCCTCAGCCAAGAGCACCGGGAGATTTTGCCCTTTTCGGTAGATGGCTCTGAGGGCACCCGCTCTACCATTCAACCGGCATCGACACCCATCGCTACAGGGTTACCCCAGATTTTCAGTATCACAACCAACAGCAGTAACTTACGCATGGGAGAGATTCTTAAGGTGACAATGCGAGGGGATCCAGGAGGCCGAGCCGCCTTTCGAATTCTCGGGGTAACACCGGAAATCGAGATGCGGGAAGTTTCTCCGGGCCTTTATGAAACCCAGCAACAACTCCCCTTTAATATGCAACAGGTTAACAACGGCACGATCGAGGTGATTTTACAGCGGGGCGGACAGCAGACTACTCAAACCAGCCCCTCTTCTATCACTATTTCTCCTTGAGGTCGGTCGCAACCTGAGGCACACAAGCGGGTGTGAATGCTTATCCTCTTTAGAGTGACATACTCCCGACACCCATGGTGACGCATAGAGTGCGGGCTTCTCAGTGAACGGGCGTATCCTGAGCTTTTTTATACTCCACGGGATGCCCCACCGCCGAGTGTTTTATATTGATGGCGGCATTATGGTCACGGGACAATTCCAAACCGCACACGTGGCAACTATGCCAACGGTCTTGAATAATCTTTGGAACCTTCGTACCACAACGAGAGCAATTCTGGGTTGTGCCGCTTGGATTTACTGCAA
>JAUQVI010000018.1:0-22915 GCA_039794885.1 Thermostichus sp. DG02_5_bins_236 | reverse complement strand
CAATATAGATTTACTTTCATCATTTGCTAATAAATCCTGAGCACACCTAGATTGCACCCATAATCTCTTGATGGGTAAATCCTTGTAAGGTCATTTTGACAGCTAAGGCTCATTTGAGAACTCTGGGGTCAGGCTGGCTATTGATCAGGCTAACTAGTTTTTCAGGCATGCTCATGGTTAGGGTATGACGACGTTCTCCTACTCTATCTCATATCTCTTTCTGGATTGCTATAAGGATTTAATCTCGTGGTGGAAATACCAAAAATCCTTCCCAATTTCTGATATAATTTGTAAAACCTCCTTGATTGATGTTGAATCAATTGAATCAACCGGTCAAATAGATTCAATTGATTCATCTGCAAGGATTTCGGAAGAATAAGTGTGGAAGATGACTTTTCCACAAGGTTACAAAGCTCAAGAGGAATACAGGCCTGCTCATTGCACACAATAGCTTCCGATAGAGATTGCGCTAATGCTGGAAAACCTAGCTCAATAGCTAACTCTTGAATTGTGTTACTATCATGTTTTGAGTATCGCTGGCCCTTCTCAATACCATTGTAGATCATGCCGTAATCCAGATACTCCTCAAGCTCATTTGCTAATCGAATTAGAAGGACGTCCTTATCCATTTGATCCAGTTCTTTTATTCGATGCAGAAGTTTTGCAGGAGTATCTGGATCCCACTTAAGTTTTGTATACTGTTCGATGTAGGATTCAGCCCTATTCCCCAATCGAGACTGAAGGTAAGAACGCTTGTCAGGTGTTATGCCTTTTCGGCCTCCAAGGCCAAAGTCTCCGTTGGCATAAGCAGCGTGAAGTAAGCCAGCTACTACAACATCAATAGATTGATTGAGGGAAGTAAGAATACTCGCAGTGCCAACGAGATGGGCGACAAAAGTTTTGCCAGAAGGCCGAAACATACCTGTAAAAAGCTCAAGAGTAACTCGATAGGCTTTTGCCAGTTGTTGCAAATCTTCTGAGCTATAATTTTGTTGAATTGCTTGGTTGAAGAACTGCAAATTGGTTTGTGCGTAGCTTTGCATACTGTCTTGTCAAGCTCCATGGATTTGGAACTACACCTATATACAATGTACGATTTGCTGTGAAAGGGGCATCTTTCTTTAGATTTATTTAATTTTTATCCCGACTACTTTGGACTTGGTCAGTGTGACTGACGGTTGTACGGGCTACGGGTGCTGTTGACTTTCTCTGCAACAGAGGAAGACGAGGAGGAGGTATCGCCTAGAATCGGTTCAGAATTGAGAGTATCTCTGCTGCCATGAGTTCTAACTCTTCTGATTGGTTTACCCGTGCCCGCCACATCTTCTATGGCACAGCCACTGCTTTGGTCGAGATCCTTCAAGACCCGGAAAAGCGTACGGAAAACCTAAGTCGCCTGTCGATGGACTTGGGACAGCTAGCCGAAGAGTTGGAGCAAAAGGGAGAGCTGACTGAACAAGAGGCGATTCACTACCTAGAGGGCCTCAAGGATGCCGCTGTCAATGCTCCCTCTACAGCCCCAGATCGTGAAACTCCTCTCAGCACCTCTAGCCCTTCTGAGGCTGCCTCTAGCCCGCCACCAACTGCCCCCCCTCCTTCTGGCACAAGAAGCTCGACGCCTATCTCAAAGGAAGAGATCGCTGAGTTGATGGAGTTGACCCACCAAATTGAGTCGTTGCGCCTAGATCTGGAGCGGCTGCGCACGGATCCCGCCTCTCCAAGTTCTAATGCAGATACGGAATCCTGACAACTTTTCAGTCTGAACTTGTGCGTCTCGACATCATCACCCTGTTCCCAGACTTCTTTGAGGCTCCTCTGCAAATTGGGCTGCTGGGGAAGGCTTTGCAGCAAGGCATTGCTCAGGTGAGTTGTATCAACCCAAGGGACTTCGCCACTGATAAGCACCGCCGTGTTGATGATGAACCCTACGGGGGTGGGGTGGGTATGGTGCTCAAGCCGGAGCCTTTTTTCGCTGCTGTGGGATCCCTGCCCCGGTGGGATCCCTGTGAGATCATCTTGCTGACACCCCAGGGGCAGTCCCTCAACCAGGAGTTGTTACAGGAGTTGGCTCAGAAGGCGCAGTTGATCCTCATTTGTGGCCAGTACGAAGGCTTCGATGAACGGATCCGCCAAAACCTAGCTACCCGCGAGATCTCTTTGGGGGATTTTGTACTCACGGGGGGAGAGATTCCTGCCCTAGCCTTGATCAATGGGGTGGTGCGGCTCTTGCCAGGCACAGTGGGTAAGGTAGACTCACTGAAGAGCGAGAGCTTCGAGTCCGGGCTGTTGGAGTACCCTCAGTACACCCGTCCGCCGGAGTTTCAGGGCCATCGGGTACCGGATATTCTTCTCTCAGGAGATCACCAGGCTATTGCCCGTTGGCGTCAACAGCAGCAGTTAATGCGTACTTGGCAACGGCGACCTGATCTTTTGGCCAAACGCTCCCTCACGGCTCAAGAACAACACCTACTGGAGACTGGGTTGGCTGAGAACCAAACAGATGTGGAGGAACCAACCAATGCGTAGAAACCATCTACCTAACCCGTTTTGTGTTGGCTTGTACAGGATCCCTTTGGCGGTTCTCCTAGGGATCTCCATGGGTCAGATTCTGGCCAGCCCTACACCTGCCTTGGCCCAAAACGAGAATGTTAACGATGCCATTCGTCGTGATGGCAATACCAACCTGTTCGATGGCAGCAGCATTGATATGAACGATCTGTTTCGTGCTGCCGACTTTCTCTCCAACCAAAATGCTGCCTCCCGTTGGGATAGCACAGCGGGTGTCGATGCTGCTGTAGAGCAATTTAACCAATCTCGTCGCCGCCCTTTGCAACTTTCTCCCGACTTGTTGCAACCTCAGCCTACAACCACCCCTTGAGTCGGATCCCATCCCAGATGAATTCTGTTAAGATCGCAAAGCCGATCCTGAGTGCGCTCAGATCCGGTGCATCGTTCGGGATCCATCAGGAGAGTACCGCCGTGGTCAAGAGCACCCCTTCTAGCAAAGCCGATACGGAGCAGCGTCTGGATCCCTCTAACCGGGGGAATTCCAAGGATGGTGATGCTGAGTCCAAAGGGATCGCGGGCTTCGTCAAAGATACCCGTGAGGAATTGGGCAAAATTGTTTGGCCGAGTCGTCAGCAACTGATCAGTGAATCGGTGGGCGTTTTGCTAATTGTGTTGGCTTTTGCCTCCTTTATCTACTTGATCGACCAAGTGTTTAGCTGGGTGGCGATTCAATTGTTCTAATCGGTTATTTTAAGTGGATCCCTATCGCCATAGATAGGTGAGGGATTGACAGGTACAGATATGGATCAATCAGGCGGAGGAAGATAGGTGATGAGCCTAGAGCCGGAGCACTATGAAGTGTATGATGGGGCACCCGAACCCTTAGATGTTGAGGGACAAGGTCGGCGCACCTTACGTTGGTATGCCCTGCAGGTGGCTTCAGGTTGTGAAAACAAGGTTAAAAGCACCTTGATGCAGCGGGCTGCTGCTCTGGATGTAGCGGATCAAATTGTGGAGGTGGTGATCCCGAAGCGACTGGGGTTCAAGCTGGATCGGGCTGGCAAGCGCCAAGAACAAGAGGAAAAAGTCTTCCCTGGCTATGTGCTGGTGCGCATGGACATGAACGATGATTCTTGGCTGGTGGTGAAGAGCACCCCCAACGTCATCAACTTTGTCGGCACCGAAGAAAAACGTGCCTACGGTCGCGGTCGCGGACACGTAACCCCACGTCCCCTGAGCCACGGGGAGATCCAACGTATCTTCAGCAGTGTCGAAGTGGAGGAAGTACCTCTCAAAATCGATATGGCCGCTGGGGATCGGATCGAGGTGCTATCAGGCCCATTCCAGGGTTTTTACGGCGAGGTGGTGGAAGTCAGCCCAGAACGGGGCAAGCTAAAGGCTCTGATCTCGATTTTTGGGCGCGATACCCCAGTAGAATTAGAGTTTGGTCAAGTGCGAAAAGAGGTGTAATAGCGTTCCATGGCAAAGAAATTGGTGGCGGTGGTCAAGCTGGCCATTCAAGCGGGCAAAGCCACCCCCGCACCCCCGATCGGCCCGGCACTGGGTCAACACGGGGTCAACATCATGGCCTTCTGCAAAGAATATAACGCCAAAACGGCAGATCAGCCGGGGATGGTCGTACCTGTTGAGATCTCCATTTTTGAGGATCGCAGCTTTACTTTCATCCTCAAAACACCGCCCGCATCGGTGTTGATCAAAAAGGCTCTTGCCATCGAGTCGGGATCCAGCGAGCCCCACAAAACCAAAGTGGGATCCCTGACCCAAGCGCAGTTACGTCAGATTGCCGAGCAAAAACTGCCGGATTTGAATGCCAATGATGTGGAGGCGGCTATGAAGATCATTGCTGGCACCGCCCGCAGCATGGGTGTGACGGTGGCTGATTGAGGAGGGTGAACTACCTCTCCGATAAGTTTGAATTGTCCATTTTTAAGCAAACCATCATGGGGGAGAGATATTCTCGCCAGTACCCCGAGGAGAAACCATGGCTCGAAAGTTATCCAAGCGAATGCAGGCTTTGCAAGAGAAAGTGAAGCCCATTGCCTATGCCCCTGAGGCAGCCTTGGCCCTGATGAAGGAGACTGCTACTGCCAAATTTGAAGAAGCGGCAGAAGTCCACATCCGCCTCGGCATCGATCCCAAATATGCTGACCAACAACTGCGAACCACAGTGGTTCTGCCCAAGGGCACCGGCCAAGAAATCCGAGTAGCGGTGATTGCGCGTGGTGAAAAAGTTACAGAAGCTCAAAATGCAGGTGCCGATCTAGTGGGCTATGAGCAGCTGATCGAGGAAATCAGCAAAGGCATGATGGATTTTGATCTGTTGATCGCCACTCCTGATGTCATGCCACAGGTGGCCAAGTTGGGCCGGTTGTTGGGGCCACGTGGCCTGATGCCTTCTCCAAAGGGGGGTACAGTCACCGCCGATCTGACACAGGCGATTGGTGAATTTAAGGCTGGCAAATTAGAATACCGGGCCGATCGTACCGGCATCGTGCATGTGATGTTCGGCAAGTGCAAATTCACAGTAGAGGCCCTGCTGGAAAACCTCAAAGCGGTGCAAGAGTCGATTGATCGCAACCGTCCCTCTGGGGCTAAGGGCAAGTATTGGCGAACCCTGCATGTTTCTGCTACAATGGGGCCCTCAATTGAGGTTGATATCAATGCCCTGCGAGATCTGAAATTGGCAGCCTAAAGGTTGAGCCAAGTTCAGAGTTACGGTAGGTCAGAGATTGTTGCTTTTAGGTTTGGATTGGTGAATTTTTAGGAGATTTGAGACAGAGCACGCTTCCTACAGTCGAATATCGAGCCGAAGACAGCAGGTGCCGAGAGGCTTAATGTCCTGCCGAGGTTTGAGTGGAGTACAGGGGGATCCTTTGCGGGTTTTTTCTGTCTGTTCTCGCCTCAATGCGTCTTGGCTTCGGCTGAGGCGCATTCTGCTTTGAGCAACCGGGATCCATCCCCAAACGGAGCAACACAGAGGTTCATCCATTCAAATCAGGAGGTGAGCGCATGGGCAAGCAACCTGTAGCGAAGAAGGCGGAGGTCGTCGATGAAGTACGATCCCTGCTGCAAGCCAGCCAGATGGTGCTGGTGATCGACTACAAGGGGCTGACGGTTTCGGAAATGAACCAGCTGCGGGCAGAGTTACGCAAGTCAGATTCTGTGTGCATGGTGGTCAAAAATACCCTAATGCGGCGGGCCATCGCCGACCAAAAAACTTGGGCAGGGATCCCACCCTTCTTGGCAGGGCCATCGGCTTTTATCTTGATTCGGGGCGATATTGCAGCTGCCCTGAAAACCTATCAAGATTTTGCCAAGCAAACCAAGAAAACCGAGTTCCGTGGTGCGGGCATCGAGGGGCTATCCCTGACCTTGGATCAGGCCAAAGCCATCGCCGATCTACCCCCGAAAGAGGTACTGATGGCCCAAGTGGCAGGCAGCCTCAACTCGGTGGCAACCCAGTTGGCCGTTGGACTCAATGCTGTGCCTACCCAGGTGGCACGTGGCATCCACGAGATCCCAGCTTCACTGGGACGGGCCATTCAGGCTATTGCCGACAAAGAGGCCGCTTAGGGGAATTTCTTATCCCCCACCCCATCCTTCCGTTCCACTGTCAGACCCAGCATCGTCCATCGGTTGAAACGGATAGGTAACCCACACCGGACACTTGTCCAGTTCCCACACTAGAGCACAAGTCAAACCTAAGTTACTCATAAGGAGAACAACACCATGGCTTCTGAGCGCGTTGAAAAAATCCTCGAAGATCTGAAAGCCCTGAGCTTGCTAGAAGCTTCGGAATTGGTGAAAGCCATCGAAGAAGCATTCGGCGTCAGTGCCGCAGCCCCCGCCGGTGGCATGATGATGGCTGCTCCCATGGCAGCAGCAGCAGCTCCAGCAGCAGCGGCTGAGCCTGTAGAAGAACAAACGGCCTTCGATGTCATTCTTGAGGCTGTCCCTGCTGATAAGAAGATCGCCATTCTCAAAGTGGTGCGCGAGCTAACTGGCTTGGGTCTGAAGGATGCCAAAGACCTCGTGGAAGCTGCTCCTAAAGCCGTTAAGGAAGGGGCGGCCAAAGAGGAAGCCAACGACATCAAGAAAAAGCTAGAAGAAGCTGGCGCTACCGTCAAAGTGCAGTAGTTCGAGCCTCTCGGGAGAGGGATCCCCCTTTCTTTCCGATTTTCTCGCCGATTGTTTCTGGTCAAATTGAGACTTAGCTAGGCCGCGGTAAGCCCGGCGCTGTATGATAGCAACCCTACGGGAAGCAAGCTACAGCGTCGGGATATAAGGCGGCGACTGAGTGAAGCGAAGAAGCAATAATCTTAGGGGTAAACAGACAACCCCTAAGATTTTCTATTAATGGTCTTATGTTGAATCTCACTTACGAGTACCGGATCTATCTGTCTGAAGCACAAGCGCAGCGGATGACCGAGTGGCTGGAAACTTGCTGCAAGGTCTACAACTACGCGTTGGCAGAACGCCGCGATTGGATTAAGTCTCGCAAGTGCGATATCAACGCTTGCAGTTTGCAGAGCGAGTCCATCATCCCCCACCAAAGCCCACTTACTATTAGCAAAAAAAAGAAACTTCCTTCCTTGCAGGCGGTTCATTCTCAGATATTGCAAGATGTCATGGGTAGGCTGGAAAAGGTATTCAACGCGTTGTGGAACTCTGGGCATGGATTTCCACGATTCAAGAAGCACTTTCTCAGCTTCCCCCAATTGGGGAAAAATCCCGTTGGGAAAAGCAAAATCAAGTTACCTGCCAGTGGCAAGGTAAAAGCCATCCTGCACCGCCAGACGGTTTTGAGGCGAAGCATGCGCAAGTGGTGCGCCGCGCTTCTGCTTGGTATGTACAGCTTGTTCTGCAAGCGAATGTTGAGGTTCCCGAAATCCAGCCCAGCGGGCATGCCGTTGGAATTGATGTCAGACTCAATAGTTTTGTTGCCACCTCAGACGGCGAGTTGATTGATAGACCTTGATTCTTTGTCGAAGCTCAACACAGGCTGAAAGTGCTGAACCGAGCTGTATCGAGAAAGCAAAAAAGCTCTAGAAATCAACAAAAAGTGCGTCAGAAGGTGGCAAGATTTTATGAGTAAATCGCCAATCGATGTAAAGACTTTCATCGCAAAACCGCACATCATCTGTGCAATGGCGTTGGCATGATCTTTGTTGAAGAACTTAACCTTAGAGCTGATGTATGAAGACAATCTAAAGGAGAACGATACTACTTCTCCATCGGTTCTAGGGTGAGGCTTGGTCAGTTCAAAGTCAACTGATGAGCCGTCTACCTACCATTGCCCACCGCAAACCCCATCCTAGCGACCTAAGTGACCAGGAATGGGCCATCCTGAAGCCCTTGCTGCCTCATCCTAAAGGGTTCGGACACCCCATTGGAGTGGATTTTAGGGAGATCCTCAACGGCATCTTCTACGTTCAACGCAGTGGGTGTCAGTGGGAAATGTTGCCCCATGACTTGCCTCCTTACTCAAGGGTGTATCACTTCTTCCAGAAATGGCACCAACGAGGGATTTGGCAGCAGATGCATGACCAACTCCGAACGCAAGTGCGTCAGCAACAAGGCCGAGCTCAACACTCAACCGTTGCCATTGCCGATTCTCAGTCGGTCAAGACAACGGAAAAAAGGGGCAGATCTACGGCTTTGTACGTCTCGAAGTCCTTGGTGGCAAGAAGGTTAAGGGCATAAACATCATATCGTCGTAGATTCTCAAGGGTTAGTGATTGAAGTGTTGGTCAGTGAAACTAATGAAGGCTTGGGAGCCATCATCATCTTGGATGAGGTGTGAACAGATTGAAGAAGTTAGCGGTGATACGGGTTGACGAAGGCTATTCTGGCAAGACCTTTGCTCATGTTGTTGAGCAGGTGTGTGGCAAGCAAGTGACAGTGGAGGTGATTCAACGAGGCTCAAAAACGTTTGAACACTTGCCTAAGCGATGGATTGTGGAGCGAACCTTTGGATGGCTGAATCGGTTTCGTCGATTAAGCAAGGATTACGAGTTATACCCAGAGGTGAGTGAAGCCATGATCTAGGGCTCTTTGCTTCGGTTAATGGTGAAATGACTGGCAGCTTAATCTTCTCTCTACGAATCAACTCTAAAAACTCTTTAACTCAACCTCATCTTATGAGGTTCGAATTAAGTGGGGATTGAGGGAAAAAGGAATTCGGGTGTAAGTTTCTTGTATTTAGATATTTCCCTAAAACTATCCGCTCTCCCCCACGCCAAATGGACTCACTGGCAATGGAGAAGAGCGGTCTAGCGGGCCTTCAACTGGAACCTGACTGCCGGGAGGAACCCCAAGCGAGCGAGAACGTGAAGACTCTTCAGCAGGCTGAAGGATCTGAGTTCAGATCGTCAGAGAACAGCCCCGGCGCACAGCCGGCTGACTCCAACTTGATGACCCTTACAACTACTACTATCTGGCATGGGCAAGAACCTCCCTTACTAGACGACACCCTGAGGCTAGCATAAATCCCTATGGAGAGGGCATTTTGCAGAGACAGCGTAGGATAGAGTGATGTCCCCGAGGTGGCTTGCCGAGCCTAGTCACTCCTAGGGATATAGAATCTTTACTCAACCTGCTCAAATCGCCGTGGACTACAAAAGCACCCTCAACCTGCCCCAAACTCAGTTTTCCATGCGGGCAGAGGCCGCCAAGAAAGAGCCCGCCATCCAAGCGTTTTGGCAGAAAGAGCAAATTTACCAGCGTTTGTCCGAAAGCAACAGCGGGGATTCCTTTGTGCTGCACGATGGGCCGCCCTACGCCAATGGCGATATCCACATGGGCACCACCCTGAACAAAATCCTCAAGGACATCATCAACAAATACCAGCTTCTGCAGGGGCGCAAGGTGCGGTATGTGCCCGGCTGGGATTGTCATGGACTGCCGATTGAGCTGAAGGTATTGCAAAGCCTGCCTGCCAAAGTACGAGAAGGGCTCACCCCACTAGAACTGCGGCAAAAGGCCAAAGAATACGCCCTCAGCTACGTCGATATCCAGCGGGCTAGCTTCAAACGCTTGGGGGTGTGGGGAGACTGGGATCACCCTTACATGACCCTGAAGCCGGAATATGAAGCTGCTCAGATCGAGGTGTTTGGGCAAATGGCCCTCAAGGGCTATATCTATCGCGGCCTCAAGCCCGTCCATTGGAGCCCCAGTTCCCAGACGGCTTTGGCAGAAGCAGAGCTGGAGTACCCCGACAACCACTTCTCCCGCAGCATCTATGTTGCGTTTCCCCTCAAAAGCCTCAGTCCGGCGGCTCAGGCAGTTTTGGATCCCTATTGTCCGGGTTTGCGGGTAGCAATCTGGACCACTACCCCCTGGACCATTCCGGCTAACTTGGCCCTCTGCTTTAGTCCCAAGCTCACTTATGCGGTGGTGGAGTCGCCCAAGTTCGGGCTGCTCCTGATCGCGGCAGATCTGCGGGAGCGGCTGGAAACAGTATGCGAAACCTCCCTGGAGGTAAAGGCAACTTTACCGGGATCCGCGCTGGAACATTCCCAAGGCCAGCATCCCCTCTACGACCGCGCCAGCCTCTGTGTTTTGGGGGACTATGTGACCACTGAATCGGGTACTGGCATTGTCCACACGGCTCCCGGACACGGGGAAGATGACTTCAAAACCGGGCAAAAATATGGCCTGCCCATCCTTAGCCCCGTGGATGATCACGGGAGATTTACGGCCGAGGCCGGGGAGCGTTTTGTTGGACTGGATGTACTTTCCAAGAAATCCGAAAGCAGTGGCAATGAGGCGGTGATCCGGGCTCTGGAAGCAGTGGGTGCCCTCCTCAAGGAAGAACCCTACAACCACAAATATCCCTACGATTGGCGTACCAAGGAGCCGACGATTTTCCGGGCCACGGAGCAGTGGTTTGCCTCGGTGGCCGGCTTCCGTGAGCAAGCCCTAAAAGCCATCAAACAGGTGAAATGGATCCCGGCCATTGGGGAAAACCGGATTACACCCATGGTGGCAGAACGTTCCGACTGGTGCATCTCCCGTCAGCGGGCTTGGGGAGTACCGATCCCGGTGTTTTATGACGAAGAAACCGGGGATCCCTTGCTGACAGCAGAAACCATCGACCACGTCAAAACCATTTTTGCCAAAGAAGGCTCCGATGCCTGGTGGACTTACTCTGTGGAAGAACTGCTCCCGGAAAAGTACCGCAACCAGGGCCGCACCTACCGCAAAGGTATGGACACCATGGATGTTTGGTTTGACTCTGGTTCCTCGTGGGCAGCGGTGGCCAAAGCACAGGGATTGGGCTACCCAGTGGATCTGTACCTAGAAGGATCCGATCAACATCGGGGCTGGTTCCAATCCAGTTTGCTCACATCGGTGGCGGTGAATGGCCATGCCCCTTATAAGTCGGTGTTGACTCATGGGTTTGTCCTGGATGAAAAAGGTCAGAAGATGAGCAAATCCCTGGGCAATGTGATCGACCCAATGTTGTTGATCAACGGCGGGAAAAACTTACAAACGGATCCTGCCTATGGCGCTGATGTGCTGCGCTTATGGGTTTCCAGTGTGGATTATTCGGGCGATGTACCGCTGGGGAAAACTATCCTCGGACAAATGGCGGATGTCTATCGCAAAATCCGTAACACCGCCCGCTTTTTGCTGAGTAACCTCTACGATTTTGATCCGGCGCAGGATGCTGTTGCCTTTGCCGATTTATCAGAACTGGATCGCTACATTCTCCATCGCATGAAAGAGGTGGGCTCAGAAGTTACAGAAGCCTTTAATAGCTACCAATTCTTCCGATTTTTTCAGGCAGTTCAGAATTTTTGCGTGGTAGATTTATCCAACTTTTACCTGGATATCAGCAAGGATCGCCTGTACATTAGCCATGCCCATAGTTTGCGACGTCGGCAGTGCCAAACGGTACTGGCCCTTTTGGTAGAAAACCTGGCCAAGGCCATTGCTCCTGTTCTCTCCCACATGGCGGAGGAAATTTGGAGCCACCTGCCCTATGCCAAACCGACGCAGTCGGTGTTTGCAGCGGGTTGGATGACCCTACCGGATACCTGGTGGGATCCCCAATTGGCCACCACTTGGGAACAGTTGCGCTCTCTGCGCCAAGAGGTAAACAAAACTTTGGAACAAGCCCGTACCGACAAAGTGATCGGTGCTTCTACCGAAGCCAAGGTGATCCTAAAAGTGGGGGATCCAGCTTTGTACGGAATCCTGGAGGCTCATGCCCCGGAGTTACGCTATCTGTTCATCACGTCGCAGGTGGAGTTGGCCACCGCTGCCGCGGGTGTGCAGGTTGCCGTTCAGCCTGCCGAGGGCAAAAAATGTGTGCGTTGCTGGAACCACTCTGTACGGGTGGGTGAGTTTGCAGAACATCCCGAATTGTGTGAACGTTGTGTATCAGCTCTAGCGGGGGAGTTTTAAGGTTTGAGAGGTTCGGGGGGACTGTTTGTTGTGATGCTCTCTCTAATCCTGAACCGGGGGAATACCGTTCGTTCTGCAGGCTTCCTCCGGGCTTAACAGGTAGAATTGGCAGCAAATATTGCTGTTGAGCAGGATTTTCAGCGGGATGTCCATCTCCTTCGTTGTGCCGGAGCTACCGGTACAGGAACTGGAGTTCTAGGTTGGGAGATTCGATAACTCTGGGATCCCCTGCTCCCGCTCCAAGTCCCGAAAAAGAGGAGTGCTGAGGTAGCGCTCACCAAAGCTAGGCTGAATCATCACAATCATCTTGCCGGCGTTTTCCAGTCGTTGTCCCACCTGAATCGCCCCCACCAAGGCTGCTCCTGTAGAGATGCCGGAGAGGATCCCTTCTTCTTTGGCTAAGCGACGACTGTAGATCATGCTTTCTTCGTCCTCGACAGTGATCACCTCATCGAGCAGATCTCGCCGCAACACATCCGGTACAAACCCTGCCCCAATCCCTTCAATGCGGTGGAAGCCCGGTTTTTTGCCGCTGAGCACGGCACTGGCTTTGGGTTCGATGGCCACTAGTTTAATACTGGGGTTCTTGGATTTGAGAAACTCTCCCGCCCCACTGATGGTGCCACCCGTGCCTACCCCTGCCACCAGAATGTCGATACGACCCTCTGTATCCTCCCAAATCTCGGGGCCGGTGGTTTTGGCGTGGATCCGGGGGTTGGCCGGGTTAGTAAACTGCCCCAGCATGAAGGCGTTGGGGGTACGGCGCACGATTTCCTCAGCCTTCCAAATCGCCTCTCCCATGCCGCCTGCACCACTGGCCAAATGAATCTCTGCTCCGTAGGCCTTCAACAGCAGCCGCCGCTCCATGCTCATGGTCTCGGGCATGGTGATGATCAGCCGGTAGCCCTTGGCTGCTGCCGCCATGGCCAAGCCAATGCCGGTATTGCCGGAGGTGGGCTCCACAAGGATGGTTTTGCCAGGGGTGATCAGACCTGCCTGTTCAGCCGCCTCAATCATACTGACGGCGATGCGATCCTTGACAGAAGCGGCGGGGTTAAAACTTTCCAGCTTCACCAGGATCTGAGCCCGACATCCCTCCCCCTGTGGGATCCGGTTCAACTGCACAAGCGGGGTGCGACCAATCAGCTGAGTAATGTTGGCGGCAATGTTCATAGCTAGAAAAAACCGGTATTTAACCAAGGGCCTTGTCCGATGCTAACCCTCCCCAAGGGATCCCTGGGTAACCTTCTCCCCAAGGCGGCACCCTATCGGCTTCTGTAGCCTGATGTTCAATCTGCCTTCAATCTGAGTTCAGATGGATTGAAGTGAAGCGGATCCCTACGATCGGTAAAGTTTTCGCTGTGTCGGCAACAAAAGCGTTCCGAAAAATGATTTAGATTGAGATCACACCGGAATAGATGAGCCCATTATGCAACTGAGTGATCTCACTCATCCCAACCAACTTCAAGCTCTTAACCTGAGCCAGTTGCGCAGTCTAGCCCGCCAGATCCGAGACAAGCACCTGCAAACTGCCGCCAATTCCTCCGTTGGCTGTCACTTGGGACCAGGGCTAGGAGTGGTGGAGCTGACTTTAGCCCTTTACAAGACCCTTGATTTGGATCGGGACAAAGTCATTTGGGATGTGGGACACCAAGCCTATGCCCACAAAATGCTCACCGGCAGGTATGCCAACTTTGAGACCCTGCGACAGAAAGGGGGCATTGCCGGATACCTGAAGCGCAGCGAGAGCCGCTTCGACCACTTCGGAGCCGGGCATGCTTCCACCAGCATTTCGGCAGCTTTGGGCATGGCCATTGCTCGGGATCGGCGCGGAGATAACTTCAAGGTGGTGGCCATCATTGGGGATGGCGCCCTGACTGGAGGTATGGCTTATGAGGCGATCAACCATGCCGGACACTTGCCCAAGACCAACTTGATGGTGATCCTTAATGACAACGGCATGTCCATCTCCCCCAATGTCGGGGCGATTCCTCGCTATTTGAACCGGTTACGCCTCAGCCCGCCGGTGCAGTTTTTGGCTGATAGCCTAGAAGAACAACTGAAAAACCTGCCCCTACTGGGATCCAGCCTCAGCCCAGAAATTGACCGCATGAAAGAAACCATGAAATTGGTCACGGCGGTGCAAAACAACAAAACCGGCATCATTTTCGAGGAGCTGGGCTTTACCTATGTGGGGCCAGTGGATGGTCATAATCTGACGGAGTTATTGGATGCCTTTGAGTTGGCCCACGGCATCCCTGGCCCAGTGCTGGTGCATGTCGCCACCGTCAAAGGCAAAGGGTATGCCCCCGCCGAAGCCGAACAGGTGGGGTACCATGCCCAATCCCGCTTTGATTTGGCCACTGGTAAGCCCTATCCCTCCACCAAACCCAAGCCACCCAGCTACAGCAAGGTGTTTGGCCATGCCCTCTGTAAGCTGGCCGAGCAGGATCCCCGCATTATCGGTATCACGGCAGCTATGGATACCGGCACCGGCCTGAGCAAGTTGAAGGAGAAATTACCTGACCAGTTTGTGGATGTCGGTATTGCCGAGCAACATGCGGTGACTTTGGCAGCCGGGATGGCCTGTGAAGGGTTGCGCCCGGTAGTGGCCATCTACTCCACCTTCCTGCAGCGGGCCTACGACCAGATTATCCATGATGTCTGCATCCAAAAGCTGCCGGTCTTTTTCTGTTTGGATCGGGCTGGGATTGTCGGGGTGGATGGGCCGACCCACCAAGGGATGTACGATATCGCTTACCTGCGTTGCATTCCCGGCATGGTGGTGATGGCGCCCAAAGATGAGGCCGAGTTGCAACGGATGTTGGTGACAGGGGTGAACTACACGGCTGGCCCAATTGCCATGCGTTACCCGCGTGGATCGGGAGTGGGAGTGCCCTTGGCAGAAGAAGGCTGGGAGGCTCTACCGATTGGCAAAGGGGAGGTGCTGCGCAGCGGCGGGGAGGTGTTGATCCTGGCCTATGGATCGATGGTGCATCCCAGTTTGCAGGCGGCTGAGATTTTGAAGGAGCACGGCATTTCAGCCACGGTGGTCAATGCCCGCTTTGCCAAGCCCCTGGATACGGAGCTGATCTTGCCTTTGGCAGAACAAAGCCGCTTGGTGGTTACGGTAGAAGAGGGCTGCCTGATGGGTGGGTTTGGCTCGGCTGTCGGGGAGGTGTTGATCGATGCAGATTTGAGAGTGCCGCTGCTGCGCTTGGGAGTGCCCGACCAGTGGGTAGAGCATGCCACCCCCGAGGAAGCCTTGGCAGAATTAGGTCTGAACAGTGCCGGGATCGCCGAACGGATCCGGGCTCAGGCACGCATTCCAGCTGGATCCCTAGGTGAGGTTCCTCTGGTGGGTTAATGAGTAGCTGGCTTACAGTGGCTGACTTATTCTGAAAGGCCCATTTGCTGATTGAACTGATCCGCAGCTGCTTGTTGCAGAGCTTCAGCGACAGGCCGGGTTCGCAGCAGGATCTGCACATCCCGCATGAGGTTGGGCCCCCAGAGGTTTTCCCGTAGCACTTGCAGACGGGCATATTCGGGATCCAAGCGCATCGCTTTTGCCCCCAGTTCTTTCGCCCGTTCGGTTTCTCCCTGAATGTAGAGGGCGGTGGCCAGCGCCAGGTAGGGTTCTGCCATAGAGTCAATCATCTCCAGGGTGCGTTCCCAGCGCTCGATGGCTGCGTCAATATCCCCCTGCTCGTAATCTACCAAACCGATGTTGTTCATGGCTGGCCAGTAGGCGGGATCCAATTTTAGGGTTTCTTCATATTCCTGGCGGGCACGGTCGCCGTTATTCAGCAGCAAGTAGGCATTGCCCAGTTGGAAGCGGGCGTTGGGGTTATCCGGCTGCAGGGTGACAGCCCGTTCTAGAGCTTCACTGGCGGCAAAATAACTGCCCTGTCGCAGAAAAGCGGACCCCAGCGAGTAGAGAATCGCGGCATCCTCCGGGGCCAAAGCCCGTGCCTTTTGCAAGACTTGGCTGGCTTGGGCATAATCCCCCAGTTCCAGATGCACATTGCCCAAAACATAGTGCAACTCAGAGGAGTTGGGCACCATTTCAACCGCCAGTTGCAAGCGACGGAGAGCCTCTTCCGCTTGGCCAAACTGGGCCAGTCGCAATGAATCGGTGGCCAGTTGTAACCCTTGTGCTTGCATGAGGCCGCCATTGGGTACAGGCACATGCATCAACACTTGGGCAGAGGCCAGGGATCCCCATCCTTCCATCCCCAAGATAACCGCAAGGCTCACAGGCAAGATCCGCAGACCACGGATGGGCTGAACAGTCAACAGGAACGACGGTAGCGACATAGGGCTCAAGCAGAACGGGCCATGCCCATGTTAGCCGCAGCGGGTAGGGATCCCTGGAATCCAGAGCTAATCCCGTTGGCCTAAGGCCCGATCCAGGTTGAAGGCGGCACTGATCAAGGCCAGATGGGTAAAGGCCTGTGGGAAATTCCCCAATGCCTCGCCACTAGAACCAATCTGCTCTGCATAGAGGCCGAGGTGGTTGGAATACCCCAGCATCTCCTCAAACATCAGTCGAGCTCGCTCTAGCCACATCGGATCGGCAGCCCCTGCCCGGGTCATGGCTTCTACCATCCAAAACGAACAGATGTTGAAGGTGCCCTCTTCTCCCGTCAGGCCATCATCGGTTTCGGAGACATCGTAGCGGTAGATCAGCCCCCCCATGCTCAGTCCCCCTTGCCGCAGCGGACGACCAATCGCCTCAAGGGTTTTGAGCATACGCGGATCGGTGGGGGCCAAAAACAATACCAACGGCATGATCAAGGCAGAGGCATCCAGAGCCTCACTGCCATAGGCTTGCACAAAGGTTTGCAGACGCTCGTTCCAGCCTTTGTCCATAATCTCTTCGTAGATCTGGTCGCGGATCCGCTCCCAACGCAGACGGTCGGCGGGGAAAGAGCGTTTGTTGGCCAGCCGCAACGCCCGATCCAGCGCCACCCAACACATCAGACGGGAATAAACAAAGTGTTGGGGGCCACCGCGCACCTCCCACACCCCTTCATCCGGTTGGTTCCAGTTGTCACAGATCCAGTCCACCAATCGCCGCAACTGTGTCCAAAAATCATAGGAGATCGGGATCCCATATTTGTTGAACAGGTAAACCGAGTCCATCAGTTCACCGTAGATATCCAGTTGCAGTTGGTTGTAGGCACCATTGCCAATGCGGACCGGACGGGATCCCTTGTAGCCCTCTAGGTGATCTAAAGTGAGTTCCGTTAAGTCTTTACGACCATCAATGGCGTACATCAGTTGCAGGGATCCATCCGGGTTGGCATCATGGGTGCGCTCCTCGATCCAGTGCATAAATCGGGCCGCTTCTTCTGTAAAACCAATACGCATCAGGGCATAAATGGTAAAGGCCGCATCTCGAATCCAGGTGTAGCGGTAGTCCCAGTTGCGTTCGCCCCCAATCCCTTCCGGCAAACTGGTGGTGGCGGCGGCGATGATCCCACCGCTGGGCTCGTAGGTGAGTAACTTCAGGGCCAGGGCGGATCGGTGCACCATCTCTCGCCAACGGCCTGTGTAAGTACATTGGGAAACCCAGTGCCGCCAAAACTGAACAGTGTGCAAAAACAGCTCATCCGCCCGTTGTTGTTCAACAATGTCACAGGCACTCAGATCCCGATCCTGTTGCAGCACTACAAAGGTGGTTTGATCTTCTTGTAGGGTAAATTCCGAAACCACTCCATCCCCATCAATTTCCAAAGGTAAACGGGCGGTCAGTTCGAGGGCCAGATCTTTGCTAATGAAATTGGCCCCACAGTTGATCAACTTGGTGTCGTGGGGATCCCGTCCATAGTTAAAAGCAGGCCGACAGATCAGCTTGAAGGTCATACTGCCCCGCACCGCCCGTACCCGCCGGATCAACCAGTGGTAGCCCGGTTCATCCGGTCGCAGACCCACGGTCATATAATCCACCACATCGCCAATGCCGGTTTCAGACACGAAGCGGGTTACCAGCACATTGGTATCCGGCCAATAGAATTGCTGACTTTTAACCGTTTCTCCTACCGCTGTAATTTGAAATCGGCCTCCTTTTTCATCATCCAAAATGGCACCGAAAATACTGGGAGAATCGAAACGGGGTAAGCACAGCCAATCGATCGAACCATTCATCCCCACCAGCGCCACACTTTGCATATTGCCGATAATGCCGTAGTTTTCGATCGGTTGATAGGACATGTTGGATCGTGCCAAAGGGTCTATCGCTAGCCTAACCGAGGGATCCCAACCCAAAAATGAGATTGAGATGAAAATCGAAGTGGGATCCTAGGATGAACCCATACAGATCTACTTTCGCCCCGTGACTCATCTAGCCCAAGGGTTTCCCATGCCTTCTACTGTTCCCCAACTGGAGCGCCTGCACCTTGAGGTGACCAACGTTTGCAACTTCAAGTGTGAGTTTTGCCCAGATGCGATCATGCAACGGCGCCGGGGGCACATGGATCCCGCCCTGTTGGAGCAGATTTTGGATGAGGTGGCAGCAACTGGATTGGCCCGCATCCTCGCCTTTCACCTGATGGGAGAACCGTTGCTCTATCCGCACATTTTTCCAGGCATTGATATGACAGTGGCACGGGGCCTCGATTTGCACCTGACCAGCAATGGCAGCACCTTTGCCCTCTGGCCGGAGCAGATTGACCGGCTCATCCACAGTCGCCTTCCTAAGCTAACGATTTCTCTGCAAACTCCCGATCCGGTGACCTTCAGCATTCGCGGTGCTCCCCCTCGCCTCACCCCGAAGCGCTACTTTGCCGGCATTACCCAATTTCTGCAAGCCCATTTGCGCTCCCATAGCCCCACCCAGGTACACCTAAAATTCCTCGACACCAGCCCTCACCCCTTTTTGGTGCCCCATAAAGCCCTTTCGGTGATTAACTCCACCCAACAGATGCGTTCAGAACTCTCGGCTTGGGCCACTCGCGCCTTGACAGGGATCCCGGACGCCCCCGATGCCACTTGGGTGGGATCCCAAATTGAGACCTACCGACCCGGACGTTGGCAACAGATTCGCATTCACCCGCGCTTGGTTTTGGAAACTTTCCCCTTAGATAGCTGGGGCAATGTTGAAACAGAGCAGGTGATCCCGGCTCGTTGGGGCTATTGCAGTGGGGGATCCCGGCAGGCAGGGGTTCTCTACGATGGCACCGTGGTTCCTTGCTGCAAAGATTATGAAGGGCGGATCCCGTTGGGACAGGTGACGCTAGGGGGATCCCTGGCTGACATTTTGGCCGGTCAACCGGCCTGTGCGTTGCGACAAGGGTTTAATCGCCTTCGGGTGAACAATGCTGTTTGTCAACGCTGTATCGGTGCAGACACTCCCGCTAAAACCTTGGCCCGACAAGTGGGATCCATCGCTTATTTCAAGTTCTATCGACCTCTCAAGCAAAAGCTGGATCCAGGCTGGGGAGAGGTGTAGTCTGGGCAACAGCCAACCCAGTCCAAACTCCAGGACTTTTTCCAGTTCTGGTTCTTCTAGACCTTCTTCTAGCCTGCCCCCAGCACCAAGGGATCTGCCGCCACCATATCCACCTGATAGCCCAAATCCATCAGCGCCCCCAGCGAAATCCGGCTGATCGCTGCACCCGTACTCATCACCTCCCCCGGCAACCGTAACGGATCCCAGTGGGAGTGGGCACCAGTACAATCTCGGCCACCCCTAGGCCCACGCGGAAAACAACTTTGCACCGGTACCTGCCCTTGCCCTCCCAAGGCTTGATACTCCTGCAGGCCCTGTGCTCCGGCATAGGTGGGCTGAGCCGAATTCAAACCGCGAATCCAGCGGGCGGTACTGGGTACCAATCCCAAAATATGCCCGAACTCATGCAAACTGACCCGATACAGGGATCCCTCAGAGGCAGCCTGTAAAAACTCCAGTTCGTACTGGATTACTCCATAGATGGCTTGGTTGTTGCCCCGATGCACACAGGCCAAGGCCCGGGCCGCAAAATCCCCAGTGCCTCCCACTTTTTTGCCCGGATCCGTTTCATCCGACACCAACACATCCACCAGTACATCATCAATAGAGCCAGAATAGGCCGGTGTCCCTTGGCGAATAAACCGGGCACAGCGGGCTGGACCAATGTCACCGCGATACTCCGGTAAATCCCCAATCACCACCTCTTCCCAACGGCGGGCCGCCGCCTGAATCACTGCCTGTTCTTGGGAACCGAATCGCTCATCCAAAAACCGTAGCGTGATGTCATAGCCAGCTTGGGGTGGGCGGATGGGTATAGGTGTGGGATCCGCCTCTACAGGTAAAGTTGGGGACTGGGCCTGTTCCGCTTGCAAAGCTTTCAGGTGCTCCCGATAAACCTCCAATTCGGCCCGACGCTGGGGTTGGCTGCGGATCATCTGTTCAACAATAGCTATCGCCTGTGGCCAGTGCTGGGCTTGCACCGCCTGCTCTAGCTGCTGCGTTGAGGATTGCCCCCAAACTGGGTGCCAATGGCCTTGCCCACGGCAGAAGGCCAGCCCCAGCAACAGCATGGCCACCGTTAAAATCCATTGCACCATCCGTTTCATGTCGGGATCCCGGCTCGACAGCTTCAGCAGTAAGTTCCCTTGCCCATCGCACCAGCGCAGCCAACGGGCTTGTTTGGCCTCAAAAATCCTCTCCCACACCGTCAGCCCCAGATCTACCTGTTCCAGCCAGGTCTCAGTCATTTCCAGATAATGATAATGCCTACCCCGCAGTTCAAAGATTCGTAACTCATCTGAACCCAATTCATGGTTGGGGTCAAAGACCACGTCATAGCTGACTCGCATCTGCTAATAGCGATTCAGCTTACTTTCCAGCTCGTTACCTTCCCAGTTAGACACAATCTCGATCACCACATCCGGTAGCTTGTCGAATTGCCACAGCAAATAACAACGGTTTTGCTTTTCCCACCACTGGTCAGGGACGGTAACATCCAAACTCAGAAAGACATTTGGGACAAGCAGTTCAGTATCCATCAGGAAATCTGGTTGCAGATGTACGTGAGCCTAGCGCTTGTCTTGAGGGAGTAAGGGGGGTCGGCTCTTCAAGTATGAAGCTGCAAACGCTGCCGGCTCCTGCTCTAACCTAGCCTCTTCACGGGGAAGTGCTTGACTTGCCAGCAGAAAAGGTAGGTCAAAAGCCTTTATGGCTGGGCAAAGACAAGAATAACTCACGAAATTCTTGAGCAAAATGTCTCCATCAATACCGAACCAGCTCGGTCAAGTGGTTATCCTAAGTTGTCCATTGCGGACATTACACCGCTTGTGGGCCTGGACAAATCACAGCTTGGGTCTGCCACAGGGATCCCTGGGTTCCGATAGCGGGCGCAGGGATACAAAGGGTAGCTGCTGGAACGCAGAGAGAGCATCGTTGGCAACTTTTTCTGCCTAAACCTGGGTTCGCCCTCGGCTTGTTGGATGGATGTAGAGAGGTTCTTTTGGGAATATGAGTTTGCAGCGCATTACTTTAGCAGGGGTTAGCCGCCGTCAGATGTTGCAAGGGGCGGCTAGTTTGGCGGGTCTGGCTTTGGCAGGCTGGGGATCTGGTTCTGCTCAAGCAGCTACTGGAGTTCGCTTCCAACTGAACTGGATTCGTAACGTGCAGTTTGGGGGGATGTGGTATGCCCTGGAGAAAGGCTTTTATCGAGATGAAGGGCTGGATGTACAGTTCAATGGGGGTGGCCCAGGGGTAGATCCGATCTCCTTGGTGGCCAACCAGTCGGCTTTAGTGGGTTTCAATTCCAATGTCATTTCCGTTATTTTGGCTCGGTCACGGGGGGTGCCATTGGTGGCTTTTGGCGTTCAGTTTCAGAAGTCTCCCAATTGCCTGGTGTGTCGAGCAGATAGCGGCATTCAAGGCCCGTCTGACTTTTTGGGCAAACGCATCGCTGTGCAGGGGGTGGGTCGTGCCTCTCTAGGGGTGGTGCTGCGGGTGCTCAATATTGCCGAAGATCAGGTGCGTTTGGTGAATACTGGCTTTGACGTCTCATCTCTGCTTACGGATCAAGCGGATTTGCTCACGGCCTTTTCCACCAATCAACCGCTGCAAATGCGAGCTGTTGGGGTGGAGCCGCGGATTTTCCTCTATCACGACCTTGGGTTTGAACAGCAAGCACTGCCGATGCTCACCACCGAGCAGGTTCTGGAAACTCAGCCAGACCTGCTGGAGGCTTTACTGCGGGCCACCATTAAAGGCTGGGAATATGCCATTGCTAACCCAGAAGAAGTTGCGGAATTAACGGTTCGCAAATACTCGGAGGGGCTGGACTTAGAACAGCAAATTGGCGAGAACCTCGCCCAAATCGAACTGATGCAAATTGGGGTAGCTGCTGAGAAAGGTCTCTTCTGGATGGATCGCTCCATTTGGGAGCAAACCCTGCGGGTTGGTCGAGAGTTTGGTCTTATCCTAGACTTACCCAACTTGGATGATCTATTGCGCTACGAAATCCTGGAGCGGGTCTATGGCACCTCTGCTTAGCACTTCCGCTTAAGGGATCCCAGTCACAATGATTGCAAATACCAAGGTCTGATGCTGCTCTGGAGCCAGTGGTGCGCCTTGAGTGATGAATCTGATTGCCAATCCATCCACCAAGGCCAGCAGCCCCTGTGCTTCGAGCTCGGGATCCAACTCCGGTCGAATATCCCCGGTTTTCTGAAGTTGTCGAATCTCTTCAGCCAGGGCGTCAAATTAGAGAAAAGGCTACACCTGGTTTAGATTGGGAAAGCATTGCCACAGGGTGTGAGAGGATGCCTCGCTTACGGGGACGACGCAGACGGCTTTGGATTTGGGGGATGATCGCGGTTCTGGCGGGATCCCTGCTGGCAGGATGGGGGCAGAAGCCAGCAGCCCAAGCGCAGCAGGGCTTGAGTCAATCCCAACTGGAGCAGGCTCAGTATGTACGCAGTTGCGGCAGTTGCCATGTGGCCTTACCGGCGCAAGTCTTGCCCACTGAAACCTGGC
>JAUQVI010000017.1:0-23644 GCA_039794885.1 Thermostichus sp. DG02_5_bins_236 | reverse complement strand
CAGAGCAGGGGCAACGCTTGGATCCGGAACGGGTACGGCGGGCGATTCATGAGGAATTGCTCACCAACAAAACCATCGCCTGGTTAAAGTCCCAAACCACTGTCAACTGGGTAGATAGCGAGGGTAACCCTACCGAAGCGCCTTCTTTTTCACAAGTGGCTCAAGGTAGCGGCCCTAAAGAGGGTACTCAGTCCGAAACTGTGCCGGAGGCCGAATTGAGGTAGACCTGAAAACTGCCCTCACGCAGGGCAGCAGCTGCAGAGGGTGCGAGACATTCTCTTCAGCCCAACTCCTCTCCAGAGGGGAAAGGGCTATGCTGCATGATCACCAAACGTCGCCAACAGAAGGGTCAAGATAACCAAATGTAACAAGAGGATCCCTGAGTGGATGTTTGGAATGAACTACCGCCTGCTATGGAGCAGGCAGTTTCTGACGCTTCAACGAGCCAAGTTGCTTGAGGGATCCGCAGTGTTTAGGTGCGTTCTTCTCAAGTAGAGCTTTTCTCTCATCGTCTAGGACGCTGGTTCCCAACGCCCAACCCAACATGACTTGTGCCGCCGCTACATCCCTGTCGCAGGTGTAGCCGCACATCTGACAGACATGGATTCTCTCTGTCAGAGTCTTTTTCTTTTGATGACCACATTTCGGGCAGGTTTGAGAAGGCTTGACCGTGCGAGTCGGCACCTCCACCAACACCCCACCAGCCTCGGCCAGCTTGTACACAATTGCAGACCTTAGCATCCCCTAACCAACATCAAGAACCGAGTGGTTGAGCCCTATCTTTTGATGCTTGCGGGTACTCCCCTTTTTGGCTTTGCAGGTCATCTTCTGGACTTCCAGCTTTTCGGTTGCAACTAGGCTATTACGGCTTACGATCTGTGCTGCTTGCTGGTGTACCCAATTCTGCCGTTGGTTAGCCACTTTACGGTGGAGTTTAGGCTTCTGGATGCATTTCCAACGACAAGAAAACTTTTTCTTACGCCTTAACTGACGCTGTACCTGCCTGATTTTGGAGTGAGCGGGAGGATTAGCAATCTTCTCCCCATCGCTTGTGGCAACAGCCGTCAGACAGCCCATATCCAACCCAATTGCCCCTGCTCCAGTTTCTCGAACTACCTCACACTCAACAGTGATCCAGGCGTACCACTTACCCAACCGATAGCAGATTATTCAGGTAGTAGGTTGACCCCATTGTCTTGCTTCCCCTCGCATAGGAATAGACCCCAGGTTGGAGAGGGCTAACGCACCATGCTTACCCGTTGTATGGGCTTTCCATCCTGAGCCACAGGGGTACGTCCAACCTGAATAATGACAGGAAGCCTTGAACTTGGGATAACCACTCAACCCTTAAAAAGTTATCAACCCAGAACTCATGGACACACTGAGGGAGGTGTTTTTGTGGATTTGTTTGGCTACCCAGTGTGAGCTGATAGAGTTTTCGGGTGAAGCTGACCATGTGCATCTGACGTGCATCCTGACAACAAAATCTCTCAGCTTGCTAGTAGTCTTAAGTCGGCTTCCAGTCGCATTGTCAGGCAAAAACATCTTGATTATTTGAGCCGTTTTTATAAAGGGCCTGCCTTTTGGTCTGGCTCGTATTATGTGGCTTCGTCTGGCGGTGCTCCAATTGAGCGATTGAAAGAATACATCAGAAATCAAGATCAACCAAAAGCTGATTAGTGGTGTTATTGCTCACCCGCTTCGGGGTGAAACACCACCCGCTCTACTTCCTCCACCTAAAGAGGTGGGAGACTGACGCGACTACGTTCAAAATCCTAGCTCTGTAGGGCCGGGATCCGCTCGGTGGCTTTACCATCGGATCTAGGGCTACTGGAATCAGGGATGGTTTCGGCTCTGAATCTTGAAATGAGTGAGCCACGCTGATCTGTAGTTCTGGGCCACTTTCAATAACCACTCAAAGGATTGGGCCACGGTGACAAATTGGGCAGAGGTCTGTTTGCCAACGTTGGTCACATTCTCAATGGTTTGGCCTACAGGCCACCCTGCAGCCTCCTTCTACCCACAGCTCATCAGATGCTGTAAGGCTCTCTGTGTAAGAATTTATTGACACTGTGCAAACAAAGCGGGCGGACGGAATCGAACCGACAACAACAGTTTGGAAGACTGTAGTTTTACCATTAAACTACGCCCGCACAGGCACTCACCTGTACCGAATGCCCATGATAACACCTCTGCTCCACCCAGAACCCGAAACCAGCTTCACCAGGAATGTGGGTGTTTTAAGCGTTTCTTCTGCCACTTGTGAAAGTCTTTCTCATAGCGCTCTCCCTCGGCATGGTAGGTATTCCAGCCCTTGAGGGAAACAGCCAAGCCCCAGCCCATCAACACAAACAATGACCAAGACAGCCCTCCGCCAGAGAGTAAGTCCAACCCCACCAAAAAGCCATTGACGATCCCGTAGCGCCCGAGAAGGTGATAGAACTGGCCACGGCGGTAGCGTTTAAACTCCTGATGCTGGCTGTTCAGCTGTTGCCAAGCTTCCCATTCCCGTTCGGCCAGCTCCAGCTCTTGTAGGGTGATCCCCAGCTCTGCAGCCATTTCTTGCAGTTGAGAACGGGTAAACTCGCCCAGACGTGGTTGACGGGCAATGGCCCGTTGTAGAATCTGTTGCACGTCTTCTTGGCTATACCGGGATCCCGACATTTGGCCCACACACAACTTCATAATCCTTAGTCTAAGGCAGCCGGATCTTGCAGCTCATTAAGCTCCTCATTCTCTGGGATCCCAACCGCTAGACTAAACAGTAAGCCTGACTGTAAGCCTGTGTCGATCCCCTGTGGTTGTTGTTGATAACTTGCTCTTTTTGCCAATAGGGCTATGACCTCTACCCGCTCTAGACCTTCCTCTCGCCAGAGCCGTCAGAGTCGTACTTCCCTACTGAGCGATCTGTTGGGGGTTTTGCCACAGCTACGTCCACAGCTTTATTTCAAATCTTCTCTAGTCGCCCTCAGCCATGCCATTGAGGATCAGGTGTTGCAAGGGCAGGGATCCCCGTGGGTATTCGCTAATTTTCAGAAAGAGCGCTACTACCGCCAAGAGGCGCGTCGCTACCGTCGCATCAGCGCCATTGCCCAAGATGTATTTGTGTTGGCAACCCCAGAAACGGATTTTGCTCAAACGGATCTGCCCTACCACACCATCCCTTTGGACCCGGCGGATCCCTTGGCTCAAGAGTGGCATGTGATCGTGATTGATGCCAGTTACGCCACCTGCTTGGTTTGCCGGGAACGGGCGCGGGTGAAGCGCAATCCATCCTGGGGGGGCAGCGATATGGATACAACCCGCCAATTTGATGGGGTTTGGTCTTTCGATCGCCTCACAACCACACAGGCGGCTTTGGCCCTGCTGCCTAAAATCCTCAGCTATCGACCGGATTTGACCCCTCGCATTGAGCCGATTCGCCAATACCTAGAGGGATCCCTGGCGGACAGCACCAGCCAACTCAACCCCGGCCCTTTCACAGAGCGCTTGATTACCTACCTACAGGCGGGGCAATACAAACTGCAACGCACCTACCGCACCATTCAGGCCCAAGAGCGCAAAGAGCACCTGATCAACCGCATCAGCAGTGCCATTCGGCAGTCTTTGGATCCCAGCGATATTCTCGCCATTGCCGTGCAGGAGTTGGGACAAGTGGCGGAAGTGGGGCGGTGTTTAATCTACCGCTACGATGGCCAGGCTCCTGAGGTGCGAATCGAGCAGGAGTATCGCACGCTAACGATGGGCAGCCTGAAGGGATCCCTTTGGCCCATTCAGATCAACCCCTTTTTGCTGGAGGCCATTCAGTCGGGACAGCCTGTGTGTTGTGAAGACAGCGAGAGGGATGAGCGCTCGTATCGGATGCCGGAGCTATGGCGTACCGCTAAAATCCGCGCTTGGGTGACCATGCCGATTCTCTACCAAGGACGGCTATTGGGCATCCTAGAGCTGCACCATGAGCAACCGCACCGCTGGCAATCAGCCACCCTGGAGCTGGCAGAAGCGATTGCCAACCAAGTGGGGGTCGCCCTGCTGCAGGCAGAAGCCTATCAACATCTGGAGGAGCTGAACCAACAACTGGAAGCCCTGGATCAGGCCAAATCGGAGCTGATCGCTGTAACCGGGCACGAACTACGTACCCCTCTGTCCACCATCCAGGTTTGCTTAGAGTCTTTGGCCAGCGACCCGGATATGCCCTTGGAGATGCGACAGGAAATGTTGAACACAGCCCTGCAAGATGCTAGCCGGCTGCGGGAATTGGTGCAGGATTTTCTCACCCTCTCCAAGCTAGAAAGTGGTCGTATCCGTTGGCACATTGAACCCCTTTCAGCCCAAGAATGTGTGGATTTGGCCCTGAGCAACATCAAGGTGCGGCGTCGACATGAGGCGTTACCCGCCATTGAGCAAGTGATGCCCAAGCGGCTACCGATGGTGAGGGCGGATGGGGAATGGCTGGTGGAAGTGTTGCGTAAGCTACTGGACAATGCCTGCAAATTTACCCCCGCCAGTGGACAAATCTGGATCCGAGTCGAGGTGGTAGAAGCCGCTGCTGGATCGGTAGGGATGGTGAAGTTCACGGTTGCCGATAGCGGGCGAGGCATTGAGCCGGATCGGTTGCAGGCCATCTTCGAGCGGTTTTACCAAGCGGAGGGATCCCTGCGGCGTTCGGTGGGGGGGACGGGCTTGGGATTGGCCATTTGCCGATTGATCATCGAAGCCATGGGGGGGCGGATTTGGGCGGAATCTGCCGGACTGGATCAGGGTAGCGCCTTCCATTTCACGTTGCCGATCGTTCATCCCCAAACCCAAGGGAAACCCTCAATTGCGGCTTGATCCAAAGCCTGAGGATATTGATGGGTCAGCATTTTTGTCAAAAGCTATCGGCTTAGGGGCCACCAGTTCACCTTGCCACGGGTAATGCCGTAGATCTCATCCAGTTGTTCCAAATCTCGAATGGAGAGGCCATCCCCACCCGCTTCTGGGTGTAGTTGAATCACCCCAACTTGGCTCATGCCCTTGAGCACCTGTTCTACGGTGCGGGGGTTGAGCTGGCTGGCCCGGGCGATGATATCAATCGGTAGGTCAAAGGTGAAGGTACCGGCAGAATCCGGTTGGCTGCCCAGTTCTTGTTCTTGATAAACCAGGGCTTTGAGCACAGTGGCCACGGCCTGTGGCGGATAGGCACTGCAATTGAGCAGATGATATTGAAACTTTTCCCGCAACTCGAACAGGCGTTTGTAGCGATGCTGGAGGCTTTCATGGTTGCGGTACAGCTCTTGAAAGGCCTCTAGAGAAATGCGCAAAACGGTGGTGGTTTTGTAGGCTTCTACTAAGCTGGGAAAAGCATAGTCTAGTAGGCCGTAGCTAAAGGGCAAATTGCGCATGCCCAAACAACTGCCGGGGTAATTGATGCCGATAATCCGATCCAATGGGCTGCTGCGAATGATAATCGGCCCGCCTGCAAGAACAACGTAGAGGTTTTGTAGCGATTTTTCCGGCTGAAAAGCGGTAAACAAAGACTGGCTGGCGTAGAACTTTTCGATTTGATTGACTTCAATCTTCAGCTCCCCTGCCAGCGCAACGGGATCCCAGCCGCGAAACAAATAGGAATGCTCCACCAAGCTCTGCAATACCTGTGAGAGGGGACCTGTGGAGCTGTCGGGGATGCGCGTACTGGGCATATAAGGGGCTGAGGGCATCTCTGGCAACAGGCTAGCATCCTCATTTCTCTCGGACAATCTGTTGCCTTGGATTGGATCAAACCTGGAAATCTCCATCCACGCTCTTCTCTAGAGGTAAAAAAGGGATCCCAAGCTCCGCTGAGTCTGAAGCTCAGGACTCACCTCCGAACTTGATTGTGGTGCCTGCCGGTTGAATTGGGAGCAAGCTATCTAGCACAAGAGGGTAGGCAAGAGGCATCTTGAGGCAAAGAATGTGGCAAATTGAGGTGAGTGCTCTCAAGACTTGGCCATGCCTGCACTTCTTTTGGCCCTCCTTGCTGGGGTCGGTGGCTACTTCCTCGGCTCAATCCCAACCGGGTATTGGGTGGGGCTTTGGTGGGGGGGCATCGATATCCGCACCCAGGGATCCGGCTCTACGGGAGCAACGAATGTGTTACGCACCCTAGGCAAAGGGCCGGCGCTGCTGGTGTTGCTGGTGGATGCCCTCAAGGGCGCAGCAGCGGTAGCTTTGGGATGGGCCTTGGGCTCCCCGTGGTGGGTGGTGTTGGCGGCTTTACTGGCGGTGATCGGCCATAGTCGCTCCTGTTGGCTGGGCTTTCAGGGGGGTAAATCAGTGGCCACCAGCCTGGGTATTCTGTTGGCCATGGCTTGGCCGGTGGCTCTGGCCACTTTTGGGGTGTGGCTGTTGGGGCTGGCCTTCACCCGCATTGTTTCCTTCAGCTCGATTTTGGCGGCAGTGGCAGCTCCTGTGTTGATGTGGGTGACGGCTCAACCCTTGCCCTACCTGCTGTTTGCGCTGGCGGGAGGGGTATACGTGATTGCCACCCATCGGCGCAACATTGAGCGGTTGCTGGCGGGATCCGAGCCACGCATTGGTCAAAAATTAGCCCAATCTTCTTAACTGTCTTTGTCCAAAACAGAAGGGAACCTTTCGCGATAGCAGTGCGGAGCACCATGGATGGGCAATCCACGACAGAGCTTTTTGTGTACGGATCCCTGATGCGTTGCGGTCAGTACCACAGTCTGATGAGCGGGGCAGAATTCCTGCACGAAGACAGCCTCAGCGGCATCGATCTCTATGATCTCGGCCCCTACCCGATGGCTGTTCCCGGACACCATCGGCTTTACGGCGAGTGTTACCGGATCCTGCTGCAGTTGTTGTCCCGCTTGGATGAACTGGAGGAGCATCCCCACGTCTACGAACGGCAGTGGCGGCGCTTAGACAGTGGCACCTGGGCCTGGGTCTATTTGGGCCGACCGGAGCAAGTGCGGGGCTGTGCCCAGATTCCCAGTGGTCGCTGGAGGCAGCCGAGCTGAGCAAAACTCTCCAGAACAGTACACTTGTGGCATCCCTCCGCCTCCTTTTTGCTTGCCATGTCTGAGCCTTCCCGCTGCGCCAGCCTGCTCTACCACGAGTTCACCAAATACTCCCCCGAAGGACTGGCCCGTAACCCCCGCCAACTGGATTGGAGTCGTCAGCCGCAACCCTACAAAAACTATCCCGCCGGGGTCAGCACCGTACTGGCCCTACGCACCCATTTGCAGCAGGGTGAGCCACAGCCAGAATCCCAGCCTCCCGGGGAGGCACTGGCGCTATGGCACCAACGGCGGTTGTCGCAGTTGTTGTACTTCAGCTATGGGGTTACTTTAGTGATCCCTTATGCTGACCAACCGTTTTACATGCGGGCTGCTCCATCGGCGGGAGGGTTGTACCCAGCGGAGTTGTATCTCATCTCAAAAGGTCTGCCTGGGATCCCAGAAGGGCTGTACAACTATCAGGTGCGCAGCCACAGCTTGGTGCGGTTCTGGGATGAAAGCCGCTGGCAACGGTTGCAGGCCGGCTGTGCAGAAGCCATGATTTTGCAGCAGTGTTCGCTGGCTTTGGTGGTTTCGGCGGTGTTTTTTCGCTCCGCCTGGCGCTATGAAGATCGCGCCTATCGCCGCATTTGCCTGGATAGTGGCCATCTGCTAGGCAATATCGAGTTGGCGGCCAACCTCACTGGTTACCGAGCTTATCTGTTGGGGGGCTTCTGCGACCAAACCCTAGAGGAACTGCTATTTCTGGATCCCCAGGAAGAAGGAGCTTTGGTGGTCATTCCATTGTTGGATCTGTGGCAACCGACCCCTGCCGATACCCCCCAAGAGATCCCTCAGTGGCCCGCTTCGGAGTTCACCGCCCTCAGCTCCCCGATTGTCACCCATGTACCTGAGCTGCAGGATGGGGACTGGTTGCCGTTTTTGCACCGAGTCAGTCGGATCGAGAGCGGATCCCTGGCCCGTCCGCCCGTGCCCACTGCAACCCCTGCCGAACCGCCCGCCGACAAATACAACTTCCCCTTTTGCCTGCGGGTCAGTACCACCACCCCGCCCATTGATTGGGGAGAACACCTGCAAGAATTGGTGCGCAGCATCCTAAAACGGCGCTCTACACGACACTTCACCGGCGCAGACCTGCCACTGCAGCGGCTATTGGCACTCCTGGACTTCACCTATCACCCGGAACACTACACTGCCCAGGGGTTGGATGGCAGCCCCGATTATTTTGATCGCAGCTTGGTGGAAACCTTTGTGGTTGCCAATGGGGTGGAGGGGCTCGAGCCAGGCTGCTACTACTACGCAGTTCAGGCGCAAGAGTTGCGGCAGATTCGCTTCAAAAATTTCCGCAATGAGATCTTCCAACTGTGCTTGGGTCAAGAATTGGGTCGGGATGCTGCTGCAGTAGTGTTCCACACAGCTGATTTGGCCAAGGCAGTGGCGCACTATGGGGAACGGGCCTACCGCTATCTGCATCTGGATGCTGGCCATTTGGGGCAACGGCTGAACCTAGCCGCCATCGGTCTGGGACTGGGGGTGAGCGGCATTGCCGGTTTTTTTGACAATCAAGTCAACGAAGTGCTCGGGATCCCGACTTCAGAGGCGGCCCTCTACATCACTACCCTCGGGATCCCTCGCCAAGCTAGTACCCCAGATGATTGAGTCAAAGAACTCAAAGATCAAAATGTAGCTTCACCCCATCGACGTACTGGGGTAGAGGCTCCAACCCAAGCGGATCCCGGTCTTCTCCTAGGGGTTCTGAGTCTTTTGCCGTCAGGGTATTGGCCTTGGCACCCGCATCCACCGGGCTAGAAATGCGCTCTAGGTAATAGATGCGATCCCCCCGTCGCCAAATCTCTGGTTCCGGCAGATAGAAAAGCCGACTGGGCTGAGATAAATCGCCGCTCACCCGCACCCCACCGCCGCGCCACCAGCGCCCCAACCGTTGAGGCCGCAACAGTAACAGCGGCAAACACAGATCCGCCTTAATCCGGTAGGCAAACTGATCCCGAAGTCGTTCCAAGATGGGATCCTCCAGGCCCATCTGAGCAGAGAAGGGGTTGAGCAGGGCGGCTCGGCCTGCTGAGAGGGATTCTAAAGACTCTGTCCCGCCGGCCCGATTGGCGGCTGCAAAACTCAAGCTAGGGTCGGCCGTCTTCAGGCCCAAATCCGCCAAGGTGGGCAGGGTGATGGAGCGCAGCTCGGCCCGGTTGGCCTCCACATAGCCGGCCCAGCGCTGCAGTTGGGGGAAGGGATGTTGTAAGGTACGGATCCCTTCTGAAATCGGCATATCCGGGAGCAACACCGTCCAGATGGTGGCAGAGACCGAAAGCTTGACCATCAGCTCGGCAATGGCCCAGTTCACCTGTGGATTCAGGGTCATGATCAACAGGGTTTCCGCATGCTCAATATCGGCTTTCAACAGGGCCGACTCATTGAGAACTGCCTCCTGCAGGGATCCGGGGGCCGACTCTGATCTGGGGGACTCTTCCGGCGGTTTGCCATTGCTGGGTACAGCTTTAGCCTCGGTGGCAACCCATTTTTTGCCGGAGAAGCCATCGACCTCTAGGTCGGCAGCCGCACGATTGGGCTTGTGGCCGTTTTGCCCGTTTTTGAAGGATCCCTGGGCCGACAATAGCGGAATCACTTCCACCGTCTGGTTGAGGGAGCGCATCAACTGGGCCAACTGGCTGGTGAGGGGATGATCCCCAATGATCACGGTGGAGCTGCCCTGATCCAAGCCCAACCAACGGGCCACCCAGGCTGCTGTTAGCCCCTGTACCGTCACCGTCAGAGAAATCGTCAAGAACACCAGCGCCTTAAGGGCATCCCCCCCGGTAATGCCCCGCTCCGTCAGCAGAATGGCAAACAGAGAAGCCACAGAAGCCGCCACAATGCCCCGTGGGGCCAGCCAAGCCACAAAGAGTTTCTGCCGCCAATTCAGGTCACTATTCAGGGTGCACAGCCAAACGCTCAAGGGGCGGATCAACAGCATCAAACACAGCACCGTTGCCAGGGATCCCCAGCCCAAAGCAAACACCGCCTTGATGGAGAGGGTGGAGGTAAGCAAAATAAACAACACCGAGACCGCCACCACCACCAACTGGCCGTGAAACTGCCGCACCCCCCGCTCGGCAATCGCCGCCTTTTGCCGCACCACCAGCCCTGCCAGCACCACCGCCATCAGGCCTGCCTCAGACCTCAACGACTGCGCCAAGACAAAGACCCCCAGCGCCCCCGCCAGCACCACCGAGTTGCGTAAATCTTCAGTCAGAAACTGCCGCGACCAGAGCAGGAAGGATCCCATCAGCCAGCCCCCCAGTGCCCCTACCGCTGCCCCAATCGCCAAGCGGCTGGACAACTGTTCCAGGGCCATCAAAAAGCTGGGATGCCCGGAGAGCACCACCTGCAGCACTACCACCGCCAGGATGGCCCCGACCGGGTCGATCAGGACCCCTTCTCCCTCCAGGAGCGTGCTCACGGCTGAGTCTACCCGCACCCGTTTTAGGATTGGGTTAATCACCGTTGGCCCTGTCACCACCACCAGCGATCCAAACAAAAAGGCCAAGCGCCAGGGAAATTCTCCCAAATAGTGGGCCGCCACCGCCCCTCCCACCAAAGTGAGCAAGGATCCAAACAGCACCAGATTGCGTAAGCTATCGGAAACCTGATTCAGGCGTTGCAACCTGAGGTTAAGGCCGCCCTCAAACAAAATTAGGGCCACCGCCAAGGACACCAGCGCCTCCAGCCCGGATCCCATGGTTTGCGGATGGACCAAGCTCAAGCCATCTGGCCCCAGCAACAGGCCAAACAACAGCAGGAAAACAATGCTCGGCACGCCGACAAAATTGGCCAGCACCTGAGCTCCGATCCCGGCCACCAAGGCCAGCGTAAACAGGATCGTTAGCTCAAATGAGTTTTCCATGCTGAGGCTCAACCTCCCTTAGCGAGGACTCCGTCCCACTGTCACGATCGCGTAAGCGATGCATAGCATCATGCGTAGCATTAACGGCTTGACGACTGGATGGTTCAGTTGCAGGGGGCTCCAGAGCTGTCCAGACAAAGGTGTGAGCGAAGAAAGAACATCATTCAAAACTTAGCGTGACATTGCTGTCGCACTTCATTACAAGGTAACCCAGGCAAAGGACAGCCTCAACTGCGCGCCACCGGAAACCCTGGGAAATGGCTGAACAGCCTCCTGCTCAAGCCAATTATTCAGAAGCGCATACCGAGGGTCTATCCTTGACGTTGGCAGACAGCGCCCTAAAGTAACGTGAGTTCGACAGATCTGAGGACTGTAGGGTACCTACCAAAAACCTATAGGGCTTGTGCTCCCGCCACGACTTCTAAAATCTCTTGGGTAATAGCCGCTTGACGGGCTTTATTGTACGATAGTCCCAAATTTCGAATCAATTCACTGGCATTGTCACTGGCATTGTTCATGGCAGTCATTCGGGCTGCCAACTCGCTAGCGGCTGATTCTTGTAAGGCCCGCAGTAATTGGTTATTCAAATAAAGGGGCAACAGGGCATCTAGAATCTGTACGGGATCCTGCTCAAAGATCATGTCTTGGGGAGGAGCAGAAACAGCAGCAACCACCCTAGTACGTTCCACCGTAAACTCGCCACCTCGAACCAGCAGGTTGAAGATCTCATCATCCTGAGTGGATAAGCGCGAGGGATCCAAAGGCAAAATCGATTGCACCACAGGGCGGGAGCTGATCAAGGAAACAAAGCGGGTGTAGATCAACTCCACCTTATCTACCTTCTCTGAAAGAAAGGCAGACAGCAGCTGATCCCCAACTTGAGCTGCCTCAGCTGCAGAAGGGATCTGAGACAAATTTGTATAGGTTTTAGCAATCGGGGTAGAGCGCCGCTGAAAGTATTGCACCGCTTTACGCCCAATCAGGTAAAGCTCGACTTGGCTACCCGCTTCCTGGATTTCGCGGATGCGTTCCTCAGTGCGTTTAATGACGTTGGAATTATAGGCCCCACATAAGCCTCGATCTCCGGACACCACCAACAGACCCACCTTTTGGATCGGGCGCTGTTGCAGCAAAGGTAGATTGACATCTTCTAACCTGAGACGGGTTTGCAGTCGATAAAATACCTGTGCCAAGCGATCCGCAAAAGGACGGGTGGCATTCACCTGATCTTGAGCACGCCGTACCCGAGCTGCCGCCACCAATCGCATCGCTTCGGTGATTTTACGGGTGTTTTTGACTGACTTAATCCGATCACGGATACCCTTCAGGTTTGCCATAACCTATCCCCTGTGCTGTGGTGAGTCTTGTGGGGATCCTCTTCAGGAAGTAGCTTTAGGGGATCCCTACCCATACGCGAGTGAATCTCAAGCCCTATATGGGCCGAATCCTAGCTCACTTTCGCCGTGAAGCTTTGCTTGAACTCCGTGATGGCAGCTTTTAGGATCCCTTCCGCCTCTTCTGTTAGTTGCTTGGTGGAACGGACAATTTCACCGAATTTGGGATGAGTGCTGCTCAGGTAGGCCAGCAGGCCCTGCTTAAAAGCAGCTACTTTGTCCACCGGAATGTCATCCAGATAGCCACGGGTACCGGAGTAGATCACCGCCACCTGTTGATCCACCGAGAGGGGGGAGTATTGCGGCTGCTTCAGCACTTCTTGTAGGCGTTGGCCACGGGCTAGCTGGTTTTGGGTGGCTTCATCTAGGTCTGAGGCAAACTGGGCAAAGGCTTCCAAATCGCGGAACTGGGCCAATTCCACCTTGATCGAGCCGGCTACTTTTTTCATTGCCTTTGTTTGAGCAGCCGAGCCGACACGGCTAACAGAAATTCCCACATTGATGGCGGGGCGGATCCCGGCGTTGAACAGGTCGGACTCCAGGAAGATCTGGCCGTCAGTGATGGAGATGACGTTGGTGGGAATGTAGGCGGACACGTCGTTGGCTTGGGTTTCCACAATCGGTAGGGCGGTCATGGATCCCTCCCCCAGTTCGGTGCTCAGCTTGGCAGCCCGCTCCAACAAACGGGAGTGTAAGTAAAATACGTCGCCCGGATAGGCTTCTCGACCAGGGGGGCGGCGCAACAACAAAGACATTTGTCGGTAGGCCACCGCTTGCTTGGAAAGGTCATCGTAGACTACCAAGGTATGCTTGCCCTGGTACATGAAGTGTTCAGCAATCGTCGCGCCACAGTAAGGGGCTAACCACTGCAGTGGGGCTGGGCTATCTGCACCTGCAGCCACCACAATACTGTACTCAAGAGCACCACGCTCTGCTAAGGTACCGACCACTTGGGCAACCGTACTTTGCTTTTGGCCGATGGCAACGTAGATGCAGATCACATCCTGTCCTTTCTGGTTCAGGATTGTGTCCACAGCCACGGTGGTTTTACCGGTTTGGCGGTCACCGATGATCAGTTCCCGCTGCCCCCGACCAATGGGGATAAGGGCATCGATGGCGGTGATACCAGTTTGTAGGGGCTCATACACCGAGCGGCGATCAATAATGCCGGGGGCGGGAGATTCGATCAGGCGAGAATCGCTGCACTGAATCGGGCCTTTACCGTCAATGGGGTTACACAAGGGATCCACCACGCGGCCCAACAGCGCTTCGCCGACAGGAATGCTGGCGATTTTCCCGGTAGATTTGACGGTGGAGCCCTCTTGGATATTGCGCCCTGAGCCGATCAACACCGCGCCAATGTTGTCTTCCTCCAGGTTCAAGGCAATGCCGGTGGTGCCATCCTCAAACTCCAGCAGTTCACTCGCCATTACCTTGTCTAGGCCGTAGATGCGGGCAATGCCATCACCGACTTGCAGGACAGTACCGACATTGGAGACTTGCATCTCCTGGTTGTACTGCTCAATCTGCTGCTTGATGATGGTGCTGATTTCGTCAGGGCGAATGGTAGCCATAGCAGTCCTCTAAAGGTGATTCGGGAAGAACAATAAACAAGGGCAAACTTAAGTCAGCTGTAGGGTAAGACGGCGCAACTGGCCCCGTAAGCTCAGGTCAATCACTTGGGATCCAACCTTGATGATCACTCCACCGATCAAGGCTGGGTCTTCCGTGGTTTGTAACTCTACACTGCTGGCTTGGGTGAAGTCCTGCACCCGCTCGCGGATGGACTGTTGCTGGGCTTCCGTCAAAGGCACAGCCGTGGTGACTTGGGCCAAGGCAACATTTTGTAGCTTCCGTTGCAAAGCCAAGAAGCGCTGACAGACTGCCCCCAGAAACATAATGCGGCGACGGTCGGTCAATAACTTCAAGGCATTCAACAGCAGTGGGTGAATCTGCTCCGCCAGAACCTGCTGCAACAAGTCCTTTTTCGCCTCGGCTTTAATCACAGGGTTGGCCAAAAACTGCCCCAGCTCTGGTGTGGACTGGAGGACAGCGGCGATGAAGCGAACATCGGCAGCAAAGGTGTCCAATATCTCCTGGCCAGAGCCCAAAGAAATGAGGGCCTCGGCGTAGGGATCCACCACCTGTTCGGCAATTGCACTGCTGGTCATAGCTTCCCCTTCCTCCTCATCTAGCGGGCAATCATCTGGATCCCTTGGTCGATCAGGCTCTGCTGTACCTGATCGTTTAGGTGTTGTGGTAACTCTTGCTCGACCTTGCTCAGGGCCTGGCGCACGATTTGCAGGCGCAACTCCTGTAAAACGCGCTCCTGCTCAGTGGACACATCTTTTTCAGCAGTGGCCCGCAACCGTTCAATTTCTCGATCCGCCTGCTCTAGCAACTCTTGACGACGGGCTTCAGCGTTGACTTCCGCCTGTTGACGAATTCGCTCGGCTTCCTGCTGAGCTTGGGCCAGCTTTTGCTGCTGATCCGCCAGTTGTTCAATCGCCTGCTGCTTCCGTTGCTCCGCCCGTTGCAATTCTTCTAGGATGGCTTCCCGTCGTTTGGCCAAAGCTTCGCCCACCACCTTACGGCCGAGGATGAAGAGCAGGATGAGGATAATGGCGATGTTGACCAAGTTACTATCGAGAACCTTGGCAAACAGATCCCCCTCTTCAGAGTCTTCAAGAAGTTCCATGGCCTCGGCTACCGGTTCAGCAACAGCAAGGATCCAACTGGGCATCAGGCTCCACACGGGTGTCATGCTCTACTCCAAAGGCATTGAATGCACTTTCAAAATCAGGATCTAAGGATCAGCGGGCGCTACCCAATAGCTTCTGGGTAATCTGGGCAGCAATGGCATCCACCTGCTGTTGCAGTTGGCTCAGGGCTGCTTGTTTCTCTTCCTCAACGCGCACCCGCGCAGCTTCCAGCTTCTCCTGGAGTTCTGCCTGAACGACCGCCAATTTTTCAGACCGGATCCGTGCTGCCGCCGCTTCGGCTTCGGCAATCAGTTGCTGGGCCTTGAGGCGGGCTTGACTGATCTCAGTCTCATATTGACGAGTGAGGGCCACCACTTTATCCAAACGATCCTGCGCCTCTGCCTGGGTGGTACGGATGTAATCACTACGACCATCCATGGTGCGGGTGACCGGCTCGTAAAACAAGGCGTTGAGCACCGCCACCAACAGCAAAAACTGAATGGCGATCAAAGGCAGAGTGGCATCAAAATCAAATAGTCCACCTTTTTCAGCAACTTCAGTAGCCAACAGAGTTTGAGAGAGCATCGGTGTTGCGGCCCCAACAGAACAGTCTTCGGTCTGATATCAGGTTAGGTTAGGGGGTAGATCCCTCCATAAACCTGGCTAGGCAATCTACCCCTGTTAGGGTTAGGCAAAGGGGTTGGCAAACAAGAGCACCAAGGCCACCACCAAGCCATAAATGGTCAAGGCTTCCATAAAAGCAAGGCTGACCAGCAAGTTACCGCGAATTTTGTCTTCAGCTTCCGGCTGACGAGCTACCCCTTCCATGGCAGCAGCAGCGGCGTTCCCCTGACCGATCCCAGGGCCCAGGGATCCCAGACCGATGGCCAGAGCAGCAGCCAGAACGGAAGCAGCAGAGGTTAACGGATCCATAATTCAGACGCTCCTTAGTGATTGACAAAACGAGAGATAGCGTTTTTCGAACGGTGAGGTGATCTGGCCTGAAACGATACATCAGCCTCAAATCACTTCCTTGTCAGCGGCCTTCAGAGCAAACCTGTCAGCCCCAACAAACCTTACCAGAGAAGGGATCCCTAGCGATGACCCAATTGTGGATCAGTCGTGGTGTTCCCCGCCCCCATGACCTTCTAAGGCCTCCCCAATGTAGGCAGCTGAGAGGGTAGAGAAGATCAAAGCTTGAATCGCCCCCGTGAACAGGAACAAAATCATCACCGGCACCGGAATAAACAGAGGCACCAGCAAGACTAACACCGCAATCACCAATTCTTCCGCCAAAATATTGCCAAACAAACGGAAGCTGAGGGAAAGGGGCTTGGTGAAGTCTTCCAGAACGTTGATGGGCAACAAAATCGGGGTGGGCTCGATGTACTTCTTGAAGTAAGACAGTCCCCGTTTGCTAATGCCGGCCACAAAGTACATGACGCTGGTCAGCAAGGCCAATCCGGCAGTGGTATTGATGTCATTGGTGGGTGAGGCCAGCTCCCCTTCCGGCAATGGAATCAGCTTCCAAGGGAAGAGATTACCCATCCAGTTGGAGACAAAGATGAACAGGAACAAGGTGCCAACGTAGGGTACCCAGGGGCGGAAGTTTTTCTCCCCGATCTGGGCACGGGCAATCCCCTGGACAAATTCCAGCGCATACTCAACAAAGTTTTGCAGGCCACTGGGCTCCCGTTGCAACTGGCGAGTACCCAGCACCACCACCGACAAGATCAGAGCAATGGCGATCCAACTGGCGATCAAAACCTGCCCGTGAACGGTGAATTTGCCGAGGTGCCAGTAGAGGTGATGACCAACCTCCAGTTCTGCTAGGAAAGGGTGAGAGAAGAAGGACAGGTTCATGGATGTCACACAGAAGAGGATGAACGTGTCAAGGTCTGGACAATGTGAATCAGTAGGGTGACTTTGTAGGTCATAAAGCCCAGAAAAATGGGCAGAACTTGCAAAGATTCCACCTGAGTGGCCAAGACGATCAGCCCAACAAACAGAGTCAGACGAGTCACTCCCAAACGGTTGCGGCTTTTGCCTAGCTCCCCCACACCTCGGCTCAGCATCCGCAGGTAAACCAAGCCCACTAGCGCACCGAACATGTAGTTAGCAGCCACCGCAAAGGAGTAGACAAAGGCCACACAGACCGCAATGGCTAGGCTAACTCCCAACGTCACCAGTATCAGCCACAACTGCAACTGGGCGTAGCTCCCCTTGCTGGGATCCATCGCCTTCGGCATACTCGGAGCCCGTTCTGGCAACTCCTGAACCGCAGCCTTTGAGTCGGATGCCGTAGAATTCTCAGAACGGGCAGACACCTCAGGCAAGGGAGGCAACGGCGTGGGCTTCCACTGGGTTGCCTTCCAACGGCTAAAACTATGGGAGAGAAGTCTGGGAGAGCGTGTCATGAGAATGAGGTCATACCTCTCGGGGCTCGACCGTAACTCAACATAACATGATTAAGTAACAATACTTAACGACATTAAGCTGAGCTAAGACCGGATGAAACATCCGCTCGTCGCCCAGAAGAGCAACTGGCCTCCTGATACACCCGGATGTTCCTCTAAGAATCTACCACTTTCGCGGATCGGCAACGGCAGAAATTGGAAAACTTTCTCAGGGTCATTCAGCGTAAAGTTTTATCTGTATTGAGCGGAGAAATTGTAATATTTCGTGATCCTGTCACTTTTATACTGAAGGACAGAACCCCCAGGGAAGGAACATGAGCCCAGAAAGTTGGCTAGCGGACGTGATCTGGCTGGATTATGGCCTCGCGGTCGCTTTGACGGTTCTGTTGCCTCTGATGCTCTTGGTTTGGGCTTTCCTGGTGGGGCTGCGTCCCCTGATTCAACTGCTGATCGTCTACTGGCGGGTTTCTAGCTTGCTGGCGGTAACAGTGTATTTGATGATTGCTGGCTGGCCAGTGAGCTTTTTAACGGGGGCGATGGCGCGTCTGTTGATCCTGATCTGCGTTTGGTTTTGGTCGGATTGGAGTGTAACCCTGCAACAATCCACAACTTGGGCGGCGCGGGTGTTTCTGCTCTGGCGATGGAGTTTAACCGGGTATATGGGGCTCGGGCTCCTCTTTTCGGGAGCGTTTGTACCCTGTACTTTTCGTGGATCCCTGTCGGAGGCTTGTCAGGCTTGGTTTGCGCCGCCGCTGCGATTCCGAGAGATTTTTCACCCCCAGGTGCCGGTGGAGCTGCTGGGTCGTGTGGGAGCCTTTGGCTTGGTGACCTACCTGCTCTACAGCGTTTATTTCGTTTGGCGATTGCGACCTGGTGGTCCTCTGAACTCCATCTCCAGAGGAGAGGAGGAATGACTGCTTTGCCTTGGCCATTGGCCCTTGAACGCTACAGCCAAGAGCACCCCCAGGAAGTATTGCGGGTGCAACTGGAGATGGCCGGAGAAGCCGACTTGGTGCTGATTTATCGGGGCTTTAGCAGTTCTCTAATGCGATCGACCCCTGCCAATGCAGACGAGGCGGTGATTGCTCCGGCGGCTCAGTTTCGACAACTGGAGCGGTTGACTGCCCCCTACCATCCCAACCAACCGCAGATTCTGGCCACCTACAGTCAGTGGTCAGAGCTAAAAACATGGCTTGAACAGGAAGGGATCCCTGTAGCGGAGGATCGGAATTCAGAGGGATAACCTAACGAATCACCGGAGCCGGACGACGCTGTAGGGAATACTCCGCCGACTGCAATAGAGAACGGCCCGTCATCTCCTGAGGCTGGGGTAAGCCCAGGATTTGCAGCAGGGTGGGAGCTACATCTGCCAAGGTGCCACCAGAGCGCAATTTCACATCTGCACCGTGGCCAGGAATTTTCCGCCCTTCTCCTTCCACCAAAATACAGGGGACGGGATTGGTGGTGTGAGCAGTCCAGGGGTTGTGATCCTCATCCCACATCAGTTCGGCGTTGCCGTGATCCGCCAAGATCAAGGTTGTGCCGCCGACATCCACCACGGCTGCCAATAGCTTGCCCATACACTGATCCACTGTTTCTAGGGCGCGCACTGTCGCTTCGTAGTTGCCGGTATGACCGACCATATCTGGGTTGGCATAGTTGAGAATCACCAGGCTGTACTCGCGGCAGGCGACGGCTTCGATGACTTTTTCGGTGACCTCTATGGCCGACATTTCCGGTGCTTGGTCGTAGGTCGTGACCATCGGGCTTTGCACCAAAATCCGATCTTCACCGGCAAAAGGTTGCTCGATACCGCCATTAAAGAAATAGGTGACATGGGCGTACTTCTCGGTTTCGGCAATGCGTAGCTGCTTCAGACTTGCCTCGCTCACCACTTGGCCGAGCAGATGATCCAGATTCTGGGGCTTGAACAGTACCTCCACCGGCAAATCCGCTTCGTACTGGGTCATGGTGATAAAAGTCAACTTGGGCAGCAACGGGCGCTCAAAACCCGAAAAATTTGGGCTGACAAAGGCCTGGGTGAGCTGGCGGGCGCGGTCGGGGCGGAAGTTAAAAAAGATTACCCCATCCCCATCTTGAATAGCACCAGGAGCTAAGCGGGTGGGAGGAATGAACTCATCTGTTAGATCTTGGCCATAGAACTCCTCCATCACCTCAGCAGCACTGCGTCCCTGTCCGGGGCCATCTTCGGTCATCACTTCGTAGGCTTTTTGTATCCGATCCCAGCGGCGATCCCGATCCATGGCATAGTAGCGTCCACTCAGGGTGGCAATGACGCCGTTGCCCAACAGATCCAACTCTTTTTGCAGGGCGGCCAAAACCGTAATGCCGTCGCGGGGCAAGGTATCGCGGCCATCGGTAATCGCGTGGATGTAAGTAGGAACCTGTGCTTGTGCCGCCAGTTTGAGCAGGCCATAAAGGTGATCAATATGGGAGTGGACTCCCCCCTTGGAACACAGCCCCAACAGGTGCAGACGGCCACCCCGTTCCTTGAGGGTGCAACAGAGATTCACCAGTAACGGCTCTTGCAACAGGGATCCTGATTCCACCGCATCGCTGATGCGCACCAATTCCTGTGGCACCACTCGCCCAGCGCCCAGGGTCAGGTGTCCAACTTCGGAGTTGCCCATTTGACCTGCAGGCAAGCCCACGGCTCGTCCAGAGGCTTCTAGAAGGGTGTGGGGGTAGGCAGCCCAGAGGCTATCCAATACAGGGGTGTGAGCGCCCAGTACCGCGTTGCCATCGAGGGCATCCCGGTGACCCCAGCCATCCAGGATCACCAAAACCACAGGTGCCACCGATTGCGCGTCCATGAAATGGCCTCTCATTTGATTCAACATATGATACCAGCCCAGGCAACACGATACCGGATCCTCTATTTGTGCTCAAGATTTCAGCTCTCTTTTGAGGGGAAAAGCACCTATTGTGCTGACTTTGATGAGGATTTATTCTGACTGAAAACGGCCCCGGATCCCTGGGCAAGGGTATTTCTACTGAAGCTAGAATCTGGCTACTCAGATCAATCCCTCAGGTGCTGGGTTGCAGGCGTTTACGCAGTGAGTCTGAGCGACGTTTGGCGACGGCATTCTTCGGATCCAATTTCAGGGCAGTCTCATAGGCTTCTAGGCTGGGTCCATAGAGGTTTTTCTTCTCATAGGCATGAGCTAAATTGTTCCAGCCAGTCACATAGTTTGGATCGGCAGTAACGGCATCTTTGTAGTAGCGGATGGCTAGATCGTATTGCTCCTGGCTGAAATAGGCAAAACCCAGAGCGTTACAAACGGGGGGAATGTCTTCTCCGGCAACCTCTAGGGCCTTTTTCATCTGAGCGATGGCTTGATCGTAAAGGCGCTTTTGCAGATAGACACTGCCCAGCTCGTAATGCTCCTGCGGGGATCCCTTTTCTTTGGTCAGGCGAGGTTGCAGTTGGTTAAGCACTTTTTCTTGGGCCCGTACCCGCAACACTTCCCGCAGGACGAAGAAGCCTGCCACCCCAAGAATGCCAGCCAATGCACAAAGGTAAAGGAGCGGAGCATTCATGCCCATTTTGCTTACCCAGAATTATGCCTGTAGGTGAGCCTCGATGAACCAGAGGTCTTTGTCAACCTGGCGAGAGATTTCCGTGAACAGATCGGCAGTATCCGCATCCCCCAACTCCGTGGAGCGATCGATGTTGCTGCGGGTGGCCGCCGCGTACTGGCCATAGCGGGAGGCCAAGGCTTGCAGGTGATCCCGTCCTTCTTCAGCGGCCAGATCATATTCAGGTAGGGCGGAGGTTTGGGCAACGATGCGAGCCGTGCCCCGCGCAACTCCCCCAAGGGCCGTCACCCGTTCCGCCAACATATCCACATATTCTTCTAGGGTGCCTGCAAAGGTATCGAACATCTCATGTAGGGCGATGAAATTCATCCCTTTGACATTCCAGTGGGCTTGCTTTACCTGGGTTTTGAGATCCAATGTGTTGGCTAACGCCTGATTCAGCAGGGCCACCAGTTCAACACGAGAGTCTTGGGGCAGATCAATGTGGTTGGAGTACAGACGGGTTTTCTCGGTGGTTAACATAACCAAGCTCCTGGGTATCGGTTTCTATTATCGAACATTGACAACAGCTTAGGGAACGACTCCACTAGTGAAGGAATGTCCGCTGTTGCCCACTGAAGTCATAGTAACACAAACTCGGAATGAGTATGAGTTAAGTCTCTGACTGCTACTTGCCGATGCAGAAGCGGCTGAAGATCTGATCTAGGACTGACTCTGAGACTTCTTCGCCGGTAATTTGTCCAAGGGCATGGAGGGCAGCCCGCAAGTCAATCGTCCAAAAATCTAGAGGAAGCTGCTCTTGAAGGGATGTGTGAACCTGTTCCAGGTTAGCTTGCGCTTGGAACAGGGCAGCGGCTTGGCGTTGGTTCAGGCTCAAGGCCAAGTTGGGTTGCGGACGGCCTTGGCAAGCGATTTGCTCCACAGCCGCTTCTAGGGCGGGGATCCCTTCTCCTTGGGCGGCGATGGCAGGAATACGATGGGTGATTTCTGGGGGTAGAGGGATCCTTTCTGGGGGGGCAAGATCGGTTTTGTTAACCACCAGAATCAGGGGGCGATGGCGGATGGACTCGTAAATGGCGGCATCTGCTGCTGTCCAGCCGGCTTGGGCATCGATCACCAGCACCAGCAAATCCGCTGTTTGGGCCAGTCGGGTGGAGCGTTCTACCCCCAGCTGTTCTATGGGGTCTTGTGTATCGCGGATGCCGGCGGTGTCCAGCAGTTGGACTGGGATCCCTTTCACCACCAGGTTGGACTCCACCACATCGCGGGTGGTACCCGGCAGATCTGTGACAATGGCTCGATCCTGGCCCGACCAGGCATTGAGCAGACTGGATTTGCCCACATTGGGGCGCCCGACAATGGCGATCTTTAGGCCGGTACGCAGCAACTCCCCCCGTTCTGCGGTAGCCAATAGGGTTTGGATCTGGATTTGGCACTGCTGCAACTGGGCTTGCCAATCTGGAACGTCCAAGGGGGGTAGATCCTCTTCAAAGTCGATGCGGGCCTCAATCTCCGCCAATAAACTCAGCAACTGTTGCCGCAGGGCGCGAATGGATTCCGCCAACTTACCCTGTAGGCCCGCCAGCGCCATTTGGGCTGCCTGCGGAGACCGAGCCGCCACCAAATCGGCGATACTCTCCGCTTGGGTGAGATCAATCCGTCCATTCAAAAAGGCCCGCAGGCTAAATTCCCCCGGTTGAGCCAGACGGGATCCCTGCCGCAAGCACTGTTGCAGAGTTGCCTGTACCACCATGATCCCGCCATGACAATGCAATTCCACCACATCCTCACGGGTATAGGAACGGGGGGCTTGCATCCACACCGCCAGAGCTTCGTCCAGAGTTTGCCCTCTCTCATCGCGGATCCAGCCGTAGATCATCTGGTGGCTTTTCCAGGGGCGCTGCGGGCGGGCGGGGGTAAAAATGGCTTGGGCGATGGCGAGGGCCTGGGATCCCGAAAGGCGCACGATGCCAACACTGCCCTGTTCGGGAACCACCGCAGTCGCAATAGCAGCAATCGTATCGGCAAGCGGGGCAGTCGGATCCATAGAGCGCAAGATCACAAAAGAACAGCTAACAACAGGACAAGACTGGCTAGAATTGCCCGTACTGCTTATTCTCTCCTGGCTCTTCTTCCATGAACGCTGTTGCTTCTTCTCAGCCACTGCTGCGCTATGCCTACTATCCTGGCTGCGTAGCCCAGGGGGCCTGCCGTGAGCTATACGACTCCACCGAGCAGATCACCCGCCATTTGGGCATTGAGCTGGTGGAGTTGGAATCGGCTTCCTGCTGTGGCTCCGGCACCTTTAAGGAAGAATCGGAGCTGCTCGAAGATACGGTAAATGCCCGCAACCTGGCTTTGGCGGAAGTTCTGGGTCTACCGATGCTCACCCATTGCAGCACCTGCCAAGGGGTGTTGGGCCGCGTGAATGAAAAGTTAAAGGCAGCGAAAACCACCAACCCGGAGTATTTCCATCACGTTCAAACCCTTTGCCAAAAAGGGGGGTGCGAAAGCCGCTATCAGGGCAGCGGTGATGTGCGACACCTGCTGTGGATGTTGATCTCTGATTACGGTCTGGAACGGCTGCAACAGCAGGCAAAACGCTCCCTAAAAGGGCTGCGCTGTGCAGCTTTCTACGGGTGTTATCTGC
>JAUQVI010000016.1:0-25188 GCA_039794885.1 Thermostichus sp. DG02_5_bins_236 | reverse complement strand
TGATGGTTGACTGTATTGGTTGTCAAGGTTCTGGTGACGCCCCAAGGCTGCTTGCCTTATCAGCGCTTTACTAGCCTATCCCCCACACCGCCCCCCTGTCAAGCCCTAAAAATAGGCTTCCTCGGATTTGAGAAATAGTAGGGTTGAATCGTTTGGGTATTGACAATCTGGGAATAAAGTTATTAAGGTAATTCCAGTTAGGCATCAAGAGTCAGGCTTTGGAGGAACTGCAATGCTGACTTTGCGTAAGCAGGAAGAGCGGGGACATGTCAAGATCGGTTGGCTTGACACTTATCATTCGTTTTCGTTCGGTGAATACTATGACCCTCGGCACATGGGTTTTCGCGCCTTGCGAGTGATTAATGATGATCGGATTAGTCCAAGCGCGGGCTTTCCCACCCATGGGCATCGTGATATGGAGATTGTCACCTATGTGTTGGAAGGAAGTCTGGAGCACAAAGACAGTTTGGGAACGGGATCTGTTATTCGCCCCGGTGAGATTCAGCGGATGACAGCGGGTACCGGGATCCGCCACAGCGAATACAACCATTCTGCGCAAGAGTCAGTACATTTGTTGCAGATTTGGCTCCTGCCGGAGCAGGAAAACTTGGAGCCCAGTTACGAGCAAAAAACAACTGGATTGGCAGAACATCCAAATGAGTTTAGGCTAATTGCCTCTCGGGATGGCCGCCAGGGATCCGTGACTGTGCATCAGAATCTAAATTTGTATGCCACGCTCATTGAACCGGGCCACACCATTACCCAAAGATTGGACAGTAAGCGCTACGGATGGCTGCAAATGGCCCGAGGCAGTGCTACTTTGAATGGGTTGCCTTTGCGCAAAGGTGATGGGGTGGCTATTGCTGAAGAAGCTGAACTAACCCTTTCTAGTGAAGAAGGGGCAGAGGTGTTGCTTTTTGATTTGGCTTAAGCAGGATAGAGCCCTTCAGATGTGCAAAGCTGCTTCGTGTTGAGTTAAATCCATCAAGATCTGGGTAAAATCTGGGATCAGAAAAACGCTGTCTTGAGGCGACCTACCTCCCATTTCCTGTTGTGGATTTTGCTACTGAGGGGTCTGGCTAAAGGCAGAGAGCACCTGTTGCCAAAGCTGAGCGGGCAGGGATCCTTTACCTTTGATGTGGAGAAAGCGGGATCCATCCATTTGGGGATCTGATTGTAGATGTAGCCAGAGGTAGGTGGACGGTAAATGCAAGAGGTGTTGGGGCCATTCGATAGCGGTAATCCCCCTCCCGCTCCACAATTCTTCTAAACCCAAATCTTTGGCAGAAACAGAGTCTAGGCGATAGAGATCGCAATGAAACAGAGGGATCCGCCCACTGTAGTATTCCTGCAGCAAGACAAAGGTAGGGCTGTCAATCGGTTCGGGGATCCCAAGGCCTTGACCTAACCCCTGCACAAAGGTGGTTTTTCCACTGCCTAGGTTACCTTCCAAAAGAATGACCAACCCTGGATCTGCCATTTGCCCGATCAGAGCAGCCAGCGCTTGGGTAGCCGCAGTAGAGGGCAACATTAGAGGAGATACTTCGGCCCAAACCCATTCACTCTGCATGGCCAGACTCGTCATCGATCCCATTGTTGCTCTTGATCTCTCCCACTTCTTCAGAAGCGGCTGAAGAGAGCCTTTGGCTGGGTGAGCACCTTAGGGATCCCACCAACAGCAGTCCACCCACGCCGATCAACAGCAAACTCATCGCTTGAGCTACCCGCAAGGGCCCGAGCATCAGGCTATCGGTACGCAAGCCCTCAATCCAAAAGCGCCCCAGGCTGTAGCCCACCAAGTACAAGCCCAAGAGGCTGCCCGGCGGCGGATTGCGGCGATAACTGAGACCCCAAAGGATCCCAAACAGGCCAAAATTCCACAGAGATTCGTACAAAAACGTGGGGTGGACTCGAGATCCATCTGGCAGTTGTAGTTGTATCCACACAGGACTATCAGGTGCCAACACATTGCCATAGGCTTCGTTGTTAAAGAAATTGCCCCACCGTCCCAGGGCCTGACCCAGAATGACAGAAGGGATGATGCAATCTGCTAATGACCAAAACTCCAGTCGATTGCGCTGCACAAAAAGGTAGAGTGCTACACCTCCGCCAATTAGGGCTCCATGGATGGCAATTCCCCCTTGCCAGATGGCCAATACCTGCCACCAAGGGCCATCTCGATAGCGCTCCCATTCGAAGACCACATAGTACAGGCGCGCAATGGGCAGGGATCCGACCACCAGCCAAAGGAGCAGATCGGGCAGGTACTCTGGTGGAATGCCACGACGCTGGGCCAGGTGACGGGCTAAGATCAACCCCACCAAAACCGCCAAGCTAATCAACAGGCCATACCAGCGCAGGGCAAAGGCTCCCCAAGAGAAGAGAATTGGCCCCGGGGATTGCAATACCAAGGTCATGAACATCTCGACTCAGCTTCCTTCAACACACCCCTTCGCTCACTTTAGCTTTTGTTGTTTGTAGCCTATCTAGAGTCTTGCCCTTGGCTACCCCAAGGGTTCTATTCAGCTCAAGCAACAGACTGAGGGAAACGACAGGGATCCCCTCACCAAAAAGTGGCAATGTCGGTGGCAATGTTAGAATGCAGGCTCGATTTTTCCACCACTACCCCTAGGGGAGGATGCCGGTTATGGCCCGAGGCAAAGCTGCCGCTGTGAACACTGCTGACGACTCGGACAAGTTGAAGTCAGAAAAGCGCAAAGCTCTGGATCAGGTTTTGGGCCAGATCGAACGGAACTTCGGCAAGGGGGCGATCATGCGGCTGGGGGATGCCGCACAGATGCGGGTGGAAACGGTGCCGAGTGGGGCCATCACCCTAGATTTAGCCCTAGGCGGTGGCTACCCCAAGGGGCGAATTATTGAAGTATTTGGGCCAGAGTCTTCTGGGAAAACCTCGATTGCCTTACATGCCATTGCCGAGGTGCAGAAGCAGGGGGGAACGGCAGCGTTCGTGGATGCGGAACATGCTCTGGATCCCACCTATGCGGCAGCCCTGGGGGTAGACATTCAAAACTTGTTGATCTCACAACCGGATACTGGGGAAGCCGGCCTAGAGATTGTGGATCAGTTGGTGCGCTCTGCCGCTGTCGATATTGTAGTGGTGGATTCGGTGGCAGCACTGGTACCCCGTGCCGAAATTGAAGGGGATATGGGGGATGCCCACGTGGGATTGCAAGCCCGCTTGATGAGCCAGGCCTTGCGCAAAATCGCCGGGAATGTTAGTAAAACCGGATGTATTGTGGTTTTCTTGAACCAACTGCGTTCCAAAATTGGCGGTATGGGCTATGGCCCGCAAGAAACGACCACGGGTGGCAATGCTCTCAAGTTTTATGCTTCGGTACGGCTGGATATTCGGCGGATTCAAACCCTGAAAAAAGGTACTGATGAATACGGGATCCGGGCACGGGTGAAGGTGGTCAAGAATAAAGTCGCTCCCCCTTTCCGCCGGGCCGAGTTCGATATTATTTTTGGCCAAGGCATTTCCAACATTGGCTGCATCATCGACTTAGCAGAGGAGATGAACGTTCTCAAGCGGCGGGGATCCTGGTACAGCTACAAGGAGGAAAATGTTGCCCAGGGCCGGGACAATCTGGTGGCGTATCTAAAGGAAAATGCTGAAATCTTAGCAGAAGTGGAAGGGGCTGTACGGGAGAAACTGTCTTCTGGCGTGCCAGTTTCGGCCAATCAACCCGCACCGATGGAAGATGGGGATGAGGAGGAAGCCAGTGCTGCACCCTTTGAAGAGGAGGAATTTTGAGGGGATCTTAAGCTAGGGAACTCCTTAAACTCGCCTTTGTCGGAGGGCTTCGTAAAGCAGCAGCCCACCCGTCATCGCCACATTGAGGGATTCCACCCCAGCAACCATCGGGATCCGTACCTGGGCATCGGCCTGTTGGAGCATCGATTCCCTGAGTCCAGCACCTTCATTACCCAACAAAAATAAAGTTGGCTGAGTGAGATCTTGATCCCAATAGCAGCCTGCTGTTTCGCGCAGAGTAGCCGCCAAGATGCGGATCCCTCGCTGACGGCAGGTTTGGAGCCAAGCCGGCAAATTCGGTTGCACCAATGGCGGACGACGAAACCACTGGCCCGCTGAGGCTCGCAACACTTTGGGATTTTCCGGATCCACACTGTCTTCACTAAGCCACAGTCCATCGGCTCCTGTGGCAGCCACCACCCGGATCAGGGCGCCCAAATTGCCGGGATCCTGTAGGGTTTGTAAAACAAGGCCCAAACGGATTGACTCTGGAGCGGGAGCAGGGATCCCTTGGCGAGTGGCAACGACAATACCTCCATCCGGGGTTTCGGTGGTGGAGAGGGCGGCGATCACCTCAGGACTGACGGGCTGCAAACGCACTGCGGTTGGGAGGTTTTCCAATAAATGGGCATGGCTCTTGCCCCAGTCGGGGGTATAGCAAATCGCTTGCAGAGGCCAACCGGTTTGGAGGGCTTCCTCGATCAAATGGGATCCCTCCACCAGAAAGGCGCCTTGTTCTCGCCGACCTTTGCTGCGCTGTAGCTGTCGCAACTGCCGGATCCAGGGGTTTTTGGGGCTGCTCAGCCATTCGGGGGAGATCATGTCAGAACAGAAGTACGCTATCCAGTCAGGGATCTCTCAATCAATGTAAGGGATACAGCAATTGCCCCAACCGCCGTAGCTGCTCGGACGTTCCCATACACAACAGCAGATCCCCCGGTTGCAGCACAGTATCCCCACTGGGGCCGCCAATGAGCTGACCATCTGCCCGCCGAATCGCCACCACCAAAGCTCCAGAGCGAGACCGCAGATCCGCTTTTTGCAGGGTTTGGCCCACACAAGGACATTCCTGAGCTGCCAGTTCATACTCTTCTAAATAAAAGGTGCGATCGCGACCGGAAAGGATGCCATCAACAAAGTCTACGGCCCGTGGGCGCAAGGCTGCTGCTGCCATGCGTTTACCACCCGTGATGTAAGGGGAGATGGCGTGGGCTACCCCTGCCCGCTGTAGCTTTTGCAAAGCCTCTTCGGTATTGGCACGGGCGATGGTACGGATGCGCGGATTGAGGGTACGAGCGGATAAAACCACATACAAGTTCTCCGCATCTGAGGGCAAGGCAGCAATCAGCCCCTCTGCTTGCTGTACTCGTGCTTCGATGAGGGTGGCATCAAGAGTGATATCTCCCTGTAACGCCACATACCCTAACTCTTGAGCCACATGAATTGCATCCGCAGATTGATCGATCACCAAAAACGGGATCCCTTCCGACTGAAACTCTTGGGCCACCTGCCGTCCGATGCGACCAAACCCGCAGATCAGGAAGTGGTTAGCCAGTGCTGCCATTTGTTTTCTCCGCTTGTTCTGCCGGATACTTTCCTGGAAATGTCCCTGGATCAGGGTTTCGGTAAAACGATTCACCATAAACCCAATGCTCAACACCCCCATCAGGATCAGAGCGACAGTAAACAACCGCCCCCGATTGCCCAGCGGCTCCACCTCCATAAAGCCGACGGTGGTGAGAGTGATCACCGTCATATAAAGAGCTTCGATCCAGGGCCAGCGCTCCACCCAGTGATACCAAAGGGTGCCGATCAGCACGACAGAGCCTAGTACCCCCAGCCCCAAACCCAGATCCCGGTGGATTTTGGGATCCCTTTTCAGAACTTGGGAGGAAGAGTGAGAGACAGAAGCCATAGATTCGGGGATCTGCCCCTAGGGGGGAACTAAAATGAGAACAAATCAAGTGTCGAGCAACCGAGAGTGGAGCCAGGATGTCCGAGTACGTGAAAATAGAATACCGAATTGACAAAAATGGACAGATTACAGAAACCGTGTTGAATGGCTCTGGCCCCAGCTGTACGTTAACCACTGCAGAGTTAGAGTCGGCTCTAGGCAGCGTAAAAAAGCGAGAATTACTACCGGAGTATCACCACCTGCTCCAAGCGGAGGCAGAAGCAGAAGTCTCCTTGAAGCAATCCTACTAACTCCCCCGCGAAGGGTTTTATCACCAACAGCCCATCCTTTTGCCCCTGCAAGAGCATAGCTCAGCTGTCTAGATCCAGCCCCGGTGTTGCCCTCAGTGTGCAACTGAACCCCTGACTATTTCTTTTTCCCCCCCTTGCCGGAAGTATTGCTAGCTCGCGCCGCCCCAACTGCCGCCTGAAACAACCAAACCGCCAGTGGCGCTGCAACCACCAGGATAATGCTGGTGGTACCGACACCAAAGTCCGGTTCACCTGAGGCCAATTCGAAGATAGAACCTACGGCGGCAATGGCGCTGAGACAGGAAACGGCCAAGAGCAGGTAGCCTTTAATACTGGTGGTCATGGGGAACTCGTCTGAGGTGTTGCAGAAGGTGTTGCAGATGGAAATCCATCAAAGTCTATTCGCTAAAAAACCCTCCCACTGCTGAGAGGGCTACCTTTCATCCTAAGGGGAGGGATCCACAGGCATCAAGGCAAGTCTGGGATCCCTAGATTGAATACTGAGATTCGCCACCCCTAGTTCTACAAGTACAGTTGGGCGATTAGCCATTTACAACAATCTTGCCAACCATCCCAGCGCCACGGTGGGGGGTGCAGTAGTAAGTGTACTCACCCGGAGGAACATCGGCAAACGCAGATTCAACAGACTGCTTAGGAGCGGTAAGCAGAGCTTTGTGGGAGAGTTTAGCGGCTAGAGCTGCATCACCACCGGGAACCTTATCAAAAACGATGTTGTGAGGGTAGACTTTGTTGTTCACCCACTGAACGGTATCCCCCTGGTTGATAGTGAGGGATGGGGGATCAAAAATCAGTTGCGCTTTGTCAGATCCCATTTTGACAGTGTAGGTTTCCGCAGCAGCAGGACTGGATAGGAAGGCTACAGCCCCCACCACAAAGACAAGGCTGAGGAGGACGAGCTTAAGGCGCTTCACAACGTTAGAGACTGGAGACATGGATTCCTCTCAAATCAAAACTTGACAGCAGCTATCCCCAAAGCTGTGACCCAGTTACCACTCAGTACACTGCAGAGAGCACCGAGCATAGCAACCCAGTTAGGCAGTGGGCGATAAGGGGATTTAATCTGTACGAATTATAAACTAAGGGAGTGGCAGGAGGTCTGGGAACCTTATCCTTGAGGACATCCCCCGAGCAGCCCCGTTGCATCGTCCTTGAGACTCCATGCTTTTAGACTGTGCGGGAGCAAAGATCTTCCACGAAAAGACTTAGATGATGCAATCTTTCTGCTTTAGCAGACTCTAGAGCCCTGTGGCAAAACCCAGAAGAGTAGGATTTCTTTTCAGTGGGATCCCTGAGAAAGTGACCCTGCAGCCGTCGAAAAGTCTCTGTTTTTTTGTAGGATAAATCGGTGAGATTACCGACGCGAGAGTGAGATGCAAAGCTTTAAGCTGTCACCAGAACATTTGCATTCGCCAGCTCAATTTATTTTAAGGCTTTTGATGACGATGAGTGTAAAGGCTTTTGCCCCAGAAGTTCTAAACGGGAAGGTCATAGAACCAGTCGATCATCGACTGGACATTCAAATCTTGGCTCGCTGTATTGGCACAGCTCTAAATCTAGGCAGCCCACTAAAAATCGGAGTGTACTATGTCCGGGAGGGCTCTCGCTACAGCAAGTCGGTCTGAGGTGTAGGCAGCTTGCAGTCAAGCAGATGTGACTGGGGAGAAGACCTAGGTGAAGGCTGTTCTCACCGCTCAACACAGATTTCTGTAGACAACTCTACTCCAGTCTGAGTACACCTCTAAGTCCATTTCTAAACCATCTAAACCAATAGGTTTTCCCGTGGTTCAGTCGAGAGGGGGGAACTCGTTTTTTGTTTCTCGTTACTTGTCAACCAGTATTTTCCGCCCTTCCCTCCAACTTCTGCTGAGCTGTTTGGGCTATCTCTAGGTCAAAATCATCCAGAAATACGGATCGCTTAGCGAAGAACGACACCTTGAATCATCGCTTCCGTCAGATTAGCCAATGCAATTAAATCCCTATCATCAAAACAACAGTCACACAACAGACGGTGGATCAGGGTTTCATGTTGAGGGGTAAAGCAGCGGGTTTGTAGTATTTCTTCAACAAGCGATTGGATGGTCATGGCTCCTCCTGGGTCAAATCCCATTCCCAACATTGATCATGGGGTTTCAGACTAGACCGAGAGAAGCGGATCAGTACGGATCTTTGGGCTGTTAGCTTGTATGACAGTGGTCAAGCGGGATCCCTGAATTCGCTGAAGTGACTCCCAAACTTGCTTCACCACGAGTTTTCGGAGGGTTAAGAGTGGGATCCGACCCAATTAACCTCAAATGGTCAGGGTATGCAGGGAGCGCCGGACAGGGAAGATCCTCAGCACCAGCAGGGGGCATGTTATCCTAAACTGGCTTAACATATTTTCATGATTGGGCACAGCCTTCGGATCCCGGTTCGAGGGAAGTTAGCCCACTTACTTAGCCAGTTCCATCCAACCCTCGCATCGCAGGCAGAACAACCATGGTAGGTATCTTCAGACGTTTTTTTGGTTCTCGTGGCAAGGCAGATTCTATACCCGCTGCAGAGCCTATTTCTAAACCCAAAAAATCGAGAGACAACGCTTTTTTCTTAGATCCTGATGAAGCCAAAACCTTTGGCAATATTGACTACATGCGCACTCCGAAAACCGTGAAGCACACTTTCTTAGATTTTGGTGCTACGGAAAAGGTAGAAGTTGTAGAGCAAATTTCTTCCCTTGGCAAGGCCAAGCTGATCACGGAAGAGCCCAAAACTGCTGAAGCTGCTTCTGAAGAGGGATCCGACCCCACAATCAGCACCAGCAGTCAGGTAAATCCTCGTCGCCAAGCGGGATCCGACATGGATACATTCCGCAACATGGCTCGTAATCTAAGACGGAAATAGCATCCCCTGGTGGAGGGCTAAGCTCATCTTTACCTAAAAAGAAATCTCGATTGATTCATTAAAGAAGGGATACCTTTGCAAGCATCCCTTCTTTCTCTGTATTTAGTTTGGAGATACTGAGCTACAGATGGAATTCAGAAAGAATTGACTTGTATCCAACTGTAGAAGAGATCAGGTTCAGAGCAAGCCCAGCCAAGAGGCAACACCCTGACCGGTAACCGCTTCGATGACAATCGCCAAGACAAAGCCAATCATCGCAGCACGACCATTGAGGCGCTCTGCATACTCATTAAAGCCAAACTTCGGTTCAGACAAATTGGGATTAGACATGAGAACCTCCGAGATGAGTGGAAGCAAGGTTGAGAAAGAGCGTGTGAAGAATCACAAACAAGAACGAAACCTAGCCCTCAGTATAGTTTGCATTTCTTCATGGTTGCAAGAAGTGCGAGGACAGGCCAATGGTTTCGATGATCTGCCGGGCTATGGGGATGGCAGCTTCATAGGCTTTGCCTTGATGCAGATGCAAAACGAGGATCCAGTCAGGTTGCGGCAGGGGCCAAAAGGCCAACAACCAAGATTGAAAATCCTCGGCCCACAGGGTTCGATGCCCAACTCGACGCGGATTTAGAATCGTCCCTGATTTAGCAGCCACCGGGATCCCTTCTGGGGCAATACCTCGGCAGGTGCCGGCAAGGGCGGCCAACCGCAAGCCTGTATGAATCACATCCCAAACGGGCTCAGACAGATGAATGGCTGGGATCCGCACTTCTCCCTCGAGAGGAATCCCGCGTCGAGCAATGGCAGCTCCATAAGCCAGCAAATCCCACGGATCCACCTGCCAACCGGGCAGCTGACCTGTGGCCAGCAGGGGAGGAAGAGCGGTTTCTGTAGCCAGTGGCAGAGAATTTCCAAGGCCAAAGCGGTGTAACCACTCGGAGAGAGCCCCTGCCCCTAGTTCCCACCCCAACTGGTAAAAATGTACATTGCAGGACTGGGCCAAGGCTTCAGATAAACTCAGGGATCCATGGCCGCGGGAATCCCAGCAGGGCAGGCGACCCAACCCCAACTGCGGTGGCGGATCCCACCATCCTGGGCAATGTAGGGTGCGTTCCCCATGGGTGATCCCCGTTGCCAAGGCTGCGGCAGCAACAGCACACTTCACCGTCGAGCCGGGACCGGCCTGAATCCGGGAGGCTTGTTCCGGTTGCCAAAGGGCAGCTCTACGGCCCGTTTTCAGGTTAAGAACGGCAGCAAAATCCCGTGGATGGGGCAGTTTGGGTTGTGCGAAACTTTTGGATCCCGCCTGAAGACCCCAAGCCAAGGCAGATCCACATAGCCAAACCCCACAAATTCGACGCTTCATTCGTGGCCAACCGGAAAGGATAGAGAGGGATCCCTGTCACAAAAATTCAGAAATCGCAGCCTCCTCATTGACTAAGGTAATCTGAGTTCAGGTCAATGGAGATAACCCTCATGGCGATTCAGCGTGGTGCCAAAGTGCGTGTGCTGCGGAAGGAATCTTACTGGTATCGGGATGTGGGAACCGTCGCAGCTGTGGATACCAGCGGTATTTTGTACCCTGTCATAGTCCGTTTCGACAAAATCAATTACTACAACATCAACACCAACAACTTCCGTGAAGATGAGTTAGAAGTGTTGGAAGTTCCCAAAGCTAAGGCAAAGGCTACTCCTGCCGCCTAGGTCGCTGAGACGTTCAGCAAGGGATCCGAGATGGGATCCACATGCTGAGAGTTGTGTCGCTTGAGCCTGTCGTTCCGTGCCAGAACTGCCGGAAGTTGAAACGGTTAGGCAAGATTTACAGAGCCTCACCCTCAGGTCACTTGTACTTGGGGTTGAGGTACTTTTGCACCGTACCATTGCTTATCCGGCGGTGGAAGACTTTCAGTGTGGCCTAATCGGTGCTTGCTTTACGGATTGGCAGCGGCGGGGAAAGTATTTGCTGGGAGCCCTGGATTCTGGAGCATGTTTGGGAGTGCATCTGCGCATGACTGGACAAATGCTCTGGCTAGAGGGAGCTGTGCCTTTGTCAGGCCATACCCGCGTGCGTTTGGGCCTAGAAGGGGGATGGGATCTGCGCTTTGTGGATCAGCGCACCTTTGGTCAAATGTGGTTGGTTCCCGCCGGAGTAGCCCCAGAGCAGGTGATCACGACCTTGCAAAGGTTGGGGCCAGAGCCTTTTTCGACGGCATTTTCAGACAGCTATTTGCAAACGGCCTTGGAGCGGAGCAAACGACCCATCAAAACCGCCCTGCTGGATCAAACTCTGGTGGCGGGGGTAGGCAACATTTACGCTGACGAAGCCCTCTTTTTGAGTGGCATTCACCCGACAACACCCGCTTTCTACCTCTCTAGTGTCGCCATAGCCCGTTTACGAGAAATGCTTGTCAGGGTCTTGCAGGCAGGGTTAGCGCAACGGGGCACCACCTTGAGGGATTACCGCGATCTGAATGGGCTCAATGGCAACTACCAGGGGCAAGCCTGGGTTTATGGTCGAGAAGGGGATCCCTGTCGGGTGTGCGGCACACCGATTCAGAGGCTCAAATTGACAGGACGCTCAGCCCATTTTTGTCCCCATTGTCAGTCGGAGCTGCCCTAAAGCTGGACTAAATTTTGCCCTACATCGGGCGACATCAAGCAACATCCAGCGACATTGCCCTCGCCAAGTTAGCCAACCGTTAGCTAGCAAAAAGCTTGCCCCGAAAAGCTTCCGAAGGTTAGAAAGAGGGTTGTAGCCGATGCCAGGAACCAGACTTGAACTGGTGACACGAGGATTTTCAGTCCTCTGCTCTACCGACTGAGCTATCCCGGCTAAGAACTCCCGCTCACGCGATGGAACCCTGTCCCGCTCATGTAATCGGGTTCTCTATCTTACGATCCCAAGAAGACCTTCTGCAACTGGTCGTAACCCTGCTTTAACCAATCAGTTTCTCCAATACATCCATCTGGGGGATACAGAGGATATCCCGATTGCGATCCCGTTGGATCAGCTCTTCCTGCTCTAGCTTGGAGAGCACACGGGTTACCGTTTCCCGAGCCAAACCACTCAAACTGCTCAACTCACGGTGGGGCAAATTGGGGATCTCCACCCCGGCACGGCTGACTCGACCCCGGGATTCGGCCAAAAACAGCAATACATCCGCAACACGGGCAGTACTATTGGCCTCTCGCAGTTGTAGGCGACGATTGATCTGGCGCAAACGACGAGACATCAACTGAGCCAGACGGATGCCAACCTGGGGATCCGAAGCCAAAAAAGCCAGAAAATGCTGGGCTGACAAACAACTGACCTTAGTGGCTGTTAAGGCCATAACATCGGTAGAACGAGGCACTTCATCCAAAGCGGCCATTTCACCAAAGACTTCTCCAGGGCCGAGAATAGTCAGGGTAATCTCACGGCCTTCCAAATCGTGAGTACGAATTTTAACCCAACCTTCCAGAATGAAATAAACGGCATTGCCCCAGTCGTTTTGCAGCAAGATAGCCTGGTTCACCGGATGAGAGCGCAATGACATCTGACTGGCTATGGGCTCGAGCACCTTAGGTGAAAATCCTTCAAATAGGAGCATTAACCGCAGATCGTCAGACGTTACATCACTCACCGTTGGTTCTCCCGCCTTAAGCAGCCTCTGAACTCATCACACCGGAGCAGCCGAGTGGTTGATCTGAAAGCCCCACCTTCAACCGGGATCCCTGCAGAGAAAGCCCCGCTGCTACTATCCAACTGCACCCTCTAACACGGAAACAGCAAAATTGACCTTGATCATTCACAATTATCTTGACCTTACACTGTTTGAGTGTTGACTTGAAAGGTTGTGAGTTGAGCTTGCCAATCTTGGCCGGTATCCACAGCAGTAACAAAAGGTCGCTCTGATTCCGCAAAATCCTGCCAATGCACTTGCTGTTTGGAGAGCATATCCGCAGTAGCATCGGCAATATCTGGAGCGTAGAGCAGATCCCCAACCACCCAACTCGCCTGTGTTGACGAAACCTCCGCACAGGTTTGGCTGCTAGCCCGCCGTTGCAACCGTTCTTGCAGGGTGGTTGTGGGGGCGTAACAGTGGAGGATGTGGAGCGGGATCCCTTGGGCTTGGGCCTGTGCAATTGCCATTCCCCGTAGATCTTGGCGGTCAAACTTGGCGTCCAGAATGACGGTATAGCCTTCTAGGGCCAGATCCGTTCCCAGCTGAACCAAGCGCCGATAGGTTTTGGCGGTCATCTCCGGCGTGTAGATCTCCGGCCCTCCCCGTTCCCGCAAGGGGATCCCGGCCAAATGCTTACGCACAGCATCCGAGCGAATGTGGATGGCGTTGAGTTGACGAGCCAGGTAACGGGCCACCGTACTTTTGCCCGAACCGGAAAGCCCCGACATGAGAATGATCTGCCCTTGTTTGGGACGGGTATAGTTCCAGGCAAGGCGGTAGTACTGGGCCGCCGTTTTGCAGGCTTCTGCCTTGATCTCTTCTGTAGCCGTCGGATCATCTAGCAAAAAGGAAGTGACCTTGGCACGCACATAAGCCTGACGATTGAGGTAGATGGGCAACACCTTTAAGCCTTCCCAATCTCCTGTTTCTTCTAGGTAAGTGTTCAGATAGACATTCCCTAAATCAGGACGATGGCGGGCATCCAGATCCATGACGGTGTAGGAAATGTCGTACATAACATCAACAAAGCGGAAGGACTCATTGAACTCAATACAATCAAAAAGTAGGAGCTTCCCTTCCCAAAAACAGATGTTGCCTAGGTGCAGGTCACCATGGCACTCCCGAATCCGGTCTTGCTCTAGCCGTTGTTGAAACAGATCCGGCCGCTGGGCAAAAAATCGATCCGTATAGGCTTGGGTTTCTTGATATTGCTGAGCCGTTTGTGGCCCACCGATATAGCGCTGGGTTTGTTGGTAGTTCTCATCAAAGGCTTCCCGCACTCGTTCCGGCTGACCAAAGCTGCGGATGTAGTCGTTGGTCTCCGTTTGGGCATGGAAAGCAGCCACCACTCGCCCCAGTTCTTCCATCAGAGCAGATGTCAGCTCTCCCCGGGCAAATAAGTTACTCAGCAGACTCTCCTGAGGAAATTGCCGCATCTTCAGCGTGTATTCCACGCATTCTCCGGATTCTGGTGAGCCATTGAGTTGAAACTGACCATTGGATTGAGTAATGGGCAAAACCTCTAGGTAAATGCCAGGGGCACCGCGTTGATTCATGCGCAGCTCCTCCTGACAAAAGTGGTGCCGCTGCTCCAAACTGGTGAAATTCAAAAACCCAAAGTTGAGGGGCTTCTTCACCTTGTAGGCGTAGTCCCCCGTCAGAAGAATGTAGGAAATGTGGGTTTGAATCAGCTGAATCGGGGCCTGTACCGCATGCGGGTAAAAGGCGGGATCCAACATGGCTTGGATCAACTGGGGCAAGCGGGCATCGGTCATGAAGACACACAGAAATAGAAAAACATCAACAGGGGCAACAGCCTTTAGTCTGCAAAGGGCAGCGCAGCATCTTGGGGAGAAAGGCGGATGATGCTGATCCCTTGTTTGATTAGCGTATCCTGAGCTGCACCCGAGAGGGCGTAGGGCCAAACCAAATACTTGGTGTTGATATAGTCACGCCCCCGCTTGGCGAGGTTGACCTGCTCCGAGAGCATCCGCACATCCGGCCCGCGACTGATGATGGCTTCGGCCCGGCGAATGCGCTGCATCAGTTGGCTAAACAGCTCTTGGGGTTGCTGGACAAACACCACAATCGCCAGATCGCAGGGGTTGTAATAGTTACCGATGCCACACAGAAGCAGGGCTTCACTGGATAAAACGATGGTTTCGTGCTCCCCCATGGCCACCACCGGATAGAGGAAGGTGCGCACATCCTCCGGCTGCCAGTGGTTAAAGGAGTGGCTATCTACTTCCCCCCGAACCCAGGAGGATACAGACGGGAAAACCGCTTCGCTCAAGAGTCGATAGACCTCTTGCGGTCGCCCCAACCAGCAAAGGGCATTCTCGTAGAAGCTCTCATTCTCCAGGAGGTGAGGAGTGAGGGGAGCAGCAGCCATAGGGCCAGGGATCCTCAGAGGAGTCAGGGGGCGGGCTGGGTTAGAGCACCAGAGTTTCTTTTGCTAGGCATCGCTGGCGCGACCAGATCTGGCAGCCCCACATCCGCCTGATCCAAGAGTAAGCCCTGATCCGGGCAGTGGTAAGGAGCATAGGCCAGGATGGCAGCCCCCGTAAACTGAGCAATCCCCTGCATTTGCGCCACCGATAGATTCGGAGCAGCGGCAAGAGCACCCAGGGTTTGGGAGATCCAGTCTTGATGGGAGGCGCCTTCCCGGCGGGCAGCACAGTAGCGTTCTCCAATCTGGGCTCCCTGAGTGTAGAGGGTTTCGTTGAGGGTCGCTCCCTGTTGACGACCCCAAAAGTGGAGGGCAAGGCGGTAGTGCTGGTGGGCTTGTTCTGCGGTCAGGGTTTGCTGAGGGGATCCCGTACTGGCCCAGCTTGGGAGAGGGGCAGAGGTTAATAGACTCAAGGCCATCACCGCCGCACCGATGGAACTGATGCCCAAGCGTGGGAACAACTTGCCGACTTGTTTTGTCATTGTTTTAATAAGCCTCACAACGGCCCCACCCTAAACACAGCCATTCGCTGCGGGGGGATTCGTTAAACTTAGGTTCAGAGTTGTGTGAAGAAGCTGTAACCCATGCCCGAAAACAGTTCTGGCTCTGAATATGCCAGCGATAGGGTTTTGAACGGGGATCCGGAGCAAAAATCCTACCTGCGCTCCGCCCACCCCATGCGTGCCCTTCCGGCAGGGGTTCGCGGCAGCAACAACTTGCCGCAACATGACCAGGCTTCGGTGAACCCAGTTTTATCGCGGCTCAGAAGGCTGGTGCTGGGGGAGAATACAGCCCATTGGGAAGCGGCGGGGCTGATCCTGCTCGGGAGCCTGTTGGTGGTTTACCGCTGGCGGGGCACCCTGCTGATGCTGATTAATCCCAACTACGTGAACGTGGCGCTGTTGGCAGGGCTCTGCTTATTGGGACTAGGGATTGGCCGCTGGCGGGGAGCCAAAGCCACAACACCCGAAACCCATTCTTCATTGCTGGGGCCGAAGCTAGGGGCAGGGTTATTGCTTTTGACAGCCCTTTTGGGATTTTTGGTCGAGCCACAGCCTCTTTCTAGCCAAACGGCCCTGAACCGAGGGGTATCTCCCTATCTGGGGGTGTCTCGCAGCCAACCGCAAGCCTTTCGCCCCAGGATCGATCCCCGTCAGCGAACCTTGTTGGATTGGGTGCGCACTTTGGATGTGTATCCGGATCCTTACAACTATGTGGATCAGCCGGTGCAAGTACAGGGATTTGTTATTCCCGAAGAACGACCGGATCATTTCGTCATTGCCCGCTTTTTAGTCAGTTGTTGTGCTGCCGATGCCTACCCCGTCGGTTTACCGGTGCAGTGGCCGGGGGCGGAAGATCTCGCCACCGACAGTTGGTTGCGCCTGGAAGGAAGAATGGCGATAGAGCAACGGAATGGCACCTCACAGCTGGTGATTGTGGCAGAGCGGATTGAGCCGCTGCCCGTGCCGACGAATCCCTATGCAGACGAATGAGAAGCCCTATGAACCGCATCCCTGCTTTAGGTCCCATTTGGCTGGCCCGTTGGTTTTCCCAACCGTTGGATCGCTGGGTCGCAGGGATCAGCCTTTGCAGCTTTGCAGTTGGGATCCTCTTGGTTTTGCTGGGTAACCATACGGCTCCCTACGTGCGGGACTTTAACTGGCAACAGCAACGGGTGGGATCCCGCGATTTGCAAATGGTGCTCACCTTTAACCGCCCGATGGATCCCGCCAGTATTGAGGCCCATCTGGAGGTACAGCCACCCTTGCCGGGGCGGATGCGCAAATTGGGACGCCGCTTCTTTTGGACTTTGAGCTCACCCGCTCCCTATGGTCAAACCTATCGCCTTCGCTTACAGGATGCTCTGGATGAGCGGGGCCAGGTGATGGTTCGCCCCTTTGAGGGAGAATTTCGTACCCCGGACCGGCAGCTGCTGGGGATTGCCACCGAGCCGGCACAGGCGGGGCGACTGTTTTTATACAACCTAGAAACTGGATCCACCACACTGCTCACCCCGGCAGGGATGAAAGTAACGCAAATGCAGCCCAGTGCCGATGGCCGCTATGTTTACTATTTCGCCACGGCAACTACCCTGCAACAGCAGGATCTCTATCGCCTCAACCTGGAGGATCAGGCTGCGGAGTTGCTGTTGGATCATCAGGGCTACCAAAATTTGCGCTTCCAAGTTTCGCCAACTGGAGAACTGGTGGTTGTTGAACGGATGCCCCTGCAACGGGATCCCTCTGGCCTGGTGGAAACGCAACTGTGGATACAAGAAGCTCGCCGGGATCCCTTTCAGCGCTTGGATCTGGATACAGCGGTGGGGGGAGACTTTCTAATCAGCCCAGACGAGAGCAGCCTCTTGATCTCTCAGGGGCGCGGGGTGGGGATCGTCCCTTTGCATCCGCGGGCAGCAGCAGAGAGTTTCCTGGCTCAGTTTGGTCAAACCTTGGCGATTCGACCAGACGGATCTTTTGGGGCGCTACTGCGCTTTAACCCCGACTATACCCGTAGCCTCTGGATTGTCAGCAACACCGGCAATAGCCAAGAAATTTGGGTTGCAGAAGGCTCAATTGGGGTGGGGGCATTCTCCGCGACAGCGCCCGTATTTTACGGTCTAGTGAATGAGATCGACCCAGAAACCTATATCGAGTCCCCTCGGCTATTGGCGATCCCTTGGGAAGAGGGTAGCCAGACAGAGGTGGTTCGGGCAGAGTACCCGATTGGGTTGGATTTCAGCCTTGCCCCGGATGGGCGCACCTTGGCCTATACCTTGTTGGAGCCGTTTCAGGGGTTGCCGGATCCCTTGGCTCCCCTCAGCCGTACTGGGCAGGCCATTGCCAGTTCGCAAGTATGGCTGTTGGATGTGGAAAATGGGCTGCCGATTCCCAGCAGCCGTCGTCGCCTGCCTCTGGGCAGTAGCACACTCGCCTGGATCCCATAGGGGGTGCTTGGGGATGGAGACAAACCTGCCTAGAATCGAAGCAGTGTGTTCGAGGGGAAGTCACGATGCAGCTTATCGACAGACAGGGCCGACTTTTTGGCAGGGTGAGCCTCCTGGATCTGGGGGCACTGGTGATTGTGGGGGTGGCGATTGCTGCGGTGCTGTTTTTTCCGGGTCGGCAGGCGGGCAGCGTGGTGCAGGTGGGGGGCGGATCCCCTGTGCCGGTAGAAGTGGATATGATCGTGCGCGGCATCAGCAGCCGTTCTATGGAACCTTTCCAGGCGGGGCATAAAGCCGATTTGATTATTCGCAACCAGCCCTATGGCCAGGTGGAAGTGGTGCGGGTGGAGAATGTCAGCCGTACTGTACCGATGGTATTCCCGGATGGTCGCGTCCAGAACTTGCCGGATCCAGAAGCCTACCGCCTTGATTTGGTGTTGACTTTGCAAGGGCGCGGCCAGCGTACCGAGAATGGCATTGTTTTGGGCAACAACCGCGTCAAAATCGGTGTTCCGCTGGAGTTAGAAACCTTTGACTACAACCTGCGGGGCACCGTTATGGATGTGCGGCTATTGCAATCTTAAAAGCTCCCCTCGGTGTGAAGACAATGCAACTACAGGAGATTGCCCAAAAGCTGGGATGCACCTACGAAGGGGATCCGCACCTCGAAATCCAGGGTGTAGCCAGTTTGGCGGAAGCTCAAGCGGGGGAGTTGAGCTTTGTGAGCGAGGCCCGTTACCTGCCTCTCCTGGAGCAAACCCAAGCCAGTGCAGTGATTGTGGCAGAGTCTACCCCCCTACCGCGCTCAATCCCCTGTCTGCGGGGCCAGGATCCCCGGCTGCTGTTTGCCCAAGCGATTGAGCTGTTTTACCGGCCCTACCAGGCTCCGGTCGGCATCCATCCCACAGCCGTGATCGATGACGGTGCTCAACTGGGGGAGGGAGTAGCCATTGGGGCAAATGTGGTGGTGATGGCAGGGGTGAAGATTGGTGACTATACCCAAGTTCATGCCAATGTAACCATTTATCCACAGGTGCGCATTGGCTGCCGCTGCCAGTTGTTTGCCAACTGTGTGATTCACGAGCGTACAGAAATTGGAGATGACTGCTTGATTCACAGTGGGGCCGTGATTGGCGACGATGGCTTTGGTCATATTCCCCTTGCGGATGGCTCTTGGCAGCGCATGTTGCAGGCGGGGCGAGTGGTGCTGGAAGACGGTGTGGATGTGGGCAGCAACACCACCATTGACCGGGCAGCGGTCGGAGAAACCCGCATTGGCCGAGGCAGCAAGATTGACAACCTGGTGCAAATTGGGCATGGGGTCAAGACCGGCCCCAACTGCCTAATCATCGCGCAAGTGGGTATTGCCGGGGGCACGCAACTGGGTCAGCAGGTTATTTTGGCCGGACAATCGGGTTTGGCAGGGCACCTGAACATTGGGGATGGAGTGCGCGTCGCCGCTCAGACTGGTGTTATCGGTGATATTCCACCGGGGCAAACGGTGGCCGGCTACCCCCATCAGCCGGTGTCGGAATGGCGAAAAAGCATGGCAGCCCTGCGGCACTTGCCAGATCTACAACGCAGTCTCCGCAAATTGCAGGCCTGCGTGGCGGAACTGGAAGATCAGCTAAATCTTGAACAGGATCCTTAAGAATTAACCCAACTCACTGTCCGCAGATTCTCCCCTGGCCAAGGGCTTTGGATCCCAGTCGGCTCTCCAATATGAGTCAAGATCAGGGCAATCTGACCCATCCACCCAAGTTTTTTGTACAGTGACGGCAGGTGAGCCGGATCCCGTCAGGTTGAAGCTGAGTGGGTGCGGTGTAGAAGCGGTGTGAGATCTCAGAGTCAACAATGCGAAGCACGACTATTGCCAAATCTGCTATGCAACGGGTGAAGTCCATGATGCAAAAATCCCTGCGTTCCGTTCCTACTTCCCCTCGTCGTAAATCCCTGATCCCATCAGCTGACCGAAGTCTTGTCAAATGGGGGAGCCTGCTGGCTCTGCCCCTGGTGTTCTTAGCTTTGCCCAGTTGGGCCCTAACGTTGGTGGCACGCCCGGATCTGCGCACCCTAAAACGAGCGGAAGTGATTCGGGTGATCAATTACAACACTCTCGCCGTCCAGATCGAAGGGGATTTGGATTTGCGACTGGTGCAACTGATTGGGATTGATCCTTTGCCCACCCGGATTAATCCCAACTGGACGGAGTTGCGGGAAGAAATCCCTCTGGCCGTCTACAATGCCGGTCAATATTTGCAGACTTCTTTGCTGGGTCGTGAGGTGTTCTTGGAGTTGGATGCTGCCTTAACCCCTGCTCGGACGCTGCCCGCCTACATTTGGCAAGCCAATACCCTCATTAATCAGGAAATGTTGTTTTTGGGGCATGGTCTGTTGTCACCGCAAACCGGTGGCTTAAAGTACGATACCATCCTCACCGAAGCTGCCAGTGCAGGAGAAAGACAAGGGCGTGGCTACTGGACAACCTATGGCCCTCGTTAGGGTTAAGCTCAAATACAGAGTTAGGATTGCTGGTGTGGCCGTGAGCTAAGTCCTCAACAACAGGGTGACATATCCTCTGTCTTCGCCTACCCGACACTCAATCAAAGATTAGAGTGCGGGCTTCCGAAACATTGGCTACTCGCTTCACAGGTTTGGTATCCCAATACCTCCACGAGCTTTGTTTAGACTCCACATGATGCCCCACCGCAGAGTATTGCAATTTTTGTTTTGTTTACAGTTCCAGATTCAGTGCTGTTTCTCATCAAGGAGTGTCTACTGTCTGATGGATGTCTCCAATTCCCTACACGGTTAGGCCATACCCAAATAATACAGCTTTCATCCCGACACTGAATCTCAGTGCGGGGCTTCTGCTGATTTAGCTAAAACAACTCCCCAGTTCTGACTGGGATCGCTTACATCGGCGGTTTCGAGAGCGTCAATTCCTCATCAATGAGACCCTGCTCGTTTCCTTTGGGGAGCGATTCAATCAGATGGGATCCCTGAGGGCATGTGTCGGGCTAGGGGTACAGTCTTTGATGGCGGTGCAAAAGCAGCAACTGCTTCCCGACCGGGATATTCTGCAGGAGCATGTACAGTCGGAGAGCCTGGGATTTCTGGATCGTTATCGACGTTTGCCTAGGAGTGAAGTGCTCCAATCCATACGGGAGCAGTTCCCTTCTCTGTGGGAAGAGACGTGTCCCAGGCAGATACAACCGCTAACCCGTGCCCCAGATTTTCAAGCTGTACTAACTGAAACCCTCCTGTACGGGCAAGTCGCCCCATCCCTTCAAGAATGGCTGGGGATTTTTTCTGTTTTGGCCGTTCGGGTATCGAGCAAACGCTGGAGCTAGACTATCGGGGCAGCATCAGAGCAGTTTTCTCAGGGACTCTTGCTTATCTATGATGATCTGATACGGGTTCTTAGGGGCGGGCTAAGCTGGGTTGTTGAAACCTATTGTCAAGGCTAGAAGAATTAAGCTGCGAATCAGAGGCTGTCTGGTCGTTGGGGGAGTTGCAAGGGATCCCGCAGTGGTTTTTGGAGTCCCCTATGGCGGATGAATTGCCGTTTACTTTGGATCAGTTACTCATTGTTCGGGCGATTGCTCAGCAGGGCAGTTTTCGCCGTGCTGCCGATAGTTTGTTTGTCTCCCAGCCTGCCGTCAGCTTGCAGATCCAAAACCTAGAGCGACAGTTGGGGGTTGTGCTGTTCGATCGGGGCGGGCGCAAAGTGCAGCTAACGGATGCAGGGCAAATTCTGGTGCGGTACAGCGAGCGCATTCTCAAGTTGTGTCGGGAAACCACCCAAGCCCTGGCGGATCTACAGGATATGCGGCGGGGACACCTGGTTTTGGGGGCTAGCCAAACAGTAGGTACCTATGTGATGCCTTCTTTGATCGCGCAATATCACCGCAGCTATCCCCACGTTTCGGTACAGCTAATGGTGCAATCGACACGGCGGATCGCCCAGAAGCTGGCGGAAGGACAATTGGATGCGGCGATTGTCGGCGGGGAGATCCCGTTTGATTTGCAAAAAAACCTGAAGGTGATTGCTTTGGCGGAGGATGAATATGTCTTGGTCAGTTCTCCCGGTTCTGCCATCGATTCCCTCTCCATTGCAGATCTGTTGACCTTGCCGTTTATTACTCTCGATCCGCAGTCCTCAACTCGGCAAACCATCGATCGGGTGTTGGATCGTCACGGCATCAATCCTTCTGAACTGGATGTGCAACTGGAACTGAGCTCTGTCGAAGCGATCAAAAATGCTGTGCAGGCGGGCTTGGGAGTGGCCTTTCTGTCGGTGGTGGCGGTGGGATCCGATCTGGAACAGGGGCGGCTGCAGAAGCTTTCGGTAGAAGGGTTACAGATACGGCGTACCCTTTGGTTAGCCTTTAACCCGGAGCGCTATCAGTCGCAGGCGGCCACTGGGTTTCGGCAGGGGCTATTGGCGCGTCAAGACTGGCTGAAAACGCCTCCTCCTCATTTGCGGTTGATCTGAGGAGAGACGATTGATCGCGTAAGCGTTGCGGAGCACACTATGCAAGAGCTGATGGAACGGGTACCTCTGGCACGGCGCTTGGCGGAGTTACGAGCCGATATTCAAGGGATCCACCACCCGCCGCATCGGTCGGGAACGCAGGGAGTTATCCCCGGTTACGACAAAGAAACGCCCAGCATGGCCAGCAAGGATCCCCAGCATCAGCCGCATTGTCGTCCCAGAGTTGCCCGCATCCAAAACATTCGCCGGCTCCTGCAACTGTCCTAGGCCAACCCCCTGGATGCGCACCAATTCACTATTCAGCTCAGAAATCTCCACCCCCATGGCCCGGAAGCAAGCTGCTGTACTGCAGGGATCCTCCCCCAACAGGAGTCCCCGAATCGTGGTTTCTCCCTCCGCCAGGGATCCCAGCATCAAAGCCCGGTGGGAAATGGATTTATCGCCAGGGATCCTGACTTGGCCCCGTAGACCAGAGACAGGGGATAGGGTCAGAGTAGTATCGGAAGGAGGGGTTTGCCAAGACATGGATTGTAGAAGCGGTTACAGAAGTTGAGGCAGTCTCATCATACTCATGCCTGTACCTCTGCAAAGAGCACTCTTAGATTATGGATAGATTACGGATGCACCTAGGTGGTACGACAGGCCGTCTTTTGACGGGATGCGCTGCTGTTGGGGAGGATAAATGCTAACAACATGGATTCCTGGGTCGAGCTTGGTCTCGACCTTTTTTATTCTGAGGGAGGAAGCAATAGGTCAAGGTATCTCATCTCATTCTCCGCATACCTGTCCATTTATTCAATTTATTCAATGCACTGGGTTGTATAGATACTTAGGTTTAGAAGTTAACAATTTCTGTGGCAGCGAAGCGGAAGCAGGTTACTCCATCAACCGAGGTTGAGGGGAAGCTCAAGAACACTCCCAAATGCAGCAAGGCGTTGGACAATCAGCAGAAATGCCCCACAATCATAGATTGACCCGGACGTGGCAAGCCTCGCCCTATCGCCAGGCGGAAAACTTGTCTGGCAGGGCAGGGAAAGATAGCGCAGAAAGATAGCGCAGACGACACAGCCGTTTTAATAAAATCCTGAATGATATGCCTGCTGTTGATACCCAAGACGGCTACGGCGGGACACGCCAGAACTTACACATACCAAACACATACCAAGATATGAGTAGCGGCTGCGCGCTCGGCCCAGGAGCCCACCGGTTGAGGGCGGAGCCCCTGGCGACTCAGAGACGCCATGGGCATCCCTGGCCTACCGCTACGCGGGCGCAAGCTAACAAGCCGGGGAGGATATAGGGGAGGATGTAAAAGAGTGGTGCTTGCAGGAATAGATCCCTCCTAGTACAGTTGCGAGCCTACCCATCCCCCAAGGGCTGCTGAAGGGTCCTTTCCTAAGTTTGAGGCTGGTTGAAGGATCCCCGAGTTACGTTTCTGCTCAGGAAGCGGTTTCTGCCCTCTCTTTGGCCAGTTCATCCACCGTAAAGTAGCGATGAAACTTGTCCGTTACTCGTAACCACTGAGAACGGCTGCCTTGCTTACGGTAGCGGACCACAAAGCCTTTTTCCACCAACTCCGCCACATGCTGGTAGGCACTTTGACCCCGCAATTCCACCAACTCCGCCTGCGAGAGGGGCCCACGCAGAATAATAGTCGCCAAGGTGCGGGTGGCCCCCACGCCGATTTCAGGGGGCAAAAGCTGATGGGCTAGCTCCAGAAAGGGTTCCCGCAGTTGCAAGGCAAACCCTTCCCCCACCTGCAACACTTCTAGGGCCGAATCGCGGTGGGCATAATCCTCCATCAGCTCCAGTAGAGCATCGTAGGCATCCTGGCGGCTGCAGTGGGCCAACTGGGCCAAAGCCGACAACTCCAAAGGCTGCCCCTTCAGGTAAAGAATGGCCTCAATCTGGTTTTTGAGAGCAAATGGACGCTCCGCAGCAGTGCTCTCCTGCCGCGGCCCAGAATTGGTAATCCCCCAAGAACGATGTGAAGCCATAGCCAAGGGATCTCTTAACTTGCCCCGTAGCATAGCAACTGTTTTGGGCAAGGGATCCGCCCTTGAGTTCGGCTCCGGCTAAACTTGCACCCAGACTAAGGCTTTGGCTTCAACCCATCTAACGGATCCCAAAAGCCAAGACAGGATCTTCTCACTGCAAAGGAGTTTTGCTGCCTCCCACCTCTTTTGGTAGACCTTGGCAGAGATGACAGAGGCCAAATAGCTGCAGCTCGTGGTAAAGAACCTGGAAGGGCTCAGGGAACTTAAGGGTCTTTTCCCACTCTTGCCATGGACAGGCCGGCAGGCGGATCATGCGCCGACACCGAATACAGGTCAAATAATGGTAGTGGTGCTCAGCCAGTGAATAGAGTATCTCACCCTCAGGTTGCCCATGGCAGCAGAGAAGCCCCTCTTGGCGAAGGTGACTGAGAATGCGGTAGACAGTTGCCAGACCAATTGTCTGCCCCTGCTGACGTAGCTGGGCAAACAGGGCTTGGGCGGAAATAGGTTGCTCCTGTTTCTGGAGAGTTTCCAGAATCAGGCGACGATGATCCGGACGTGCCATCGAGCTACTGTTTGGGCAAATTGAGCGAGAACGATTATCATTATCTTGTGTTTATCAACTTACCCCATTCAAGGACGTGGTGGCTCAACCGTACGATCTGGCTTCTCCTCCATTTGAAATGGATCCAGCTTTTGAGCAGCCTGCAGAGGAATCTCAAGTAGCCCAGAGTCAGCGGGACCGGCTGATTAGGATTCG
>JAUQVI010000015.1:0-25600 GCA_039794885.1 Thermostichus sp. DG02_5_bins_236 | reverse complement strand
CTTTTTGGCCGGTGGAGTGATTCTTAAAGAAGGAGCCAATGTGCGCGGCTTGAACACAGCAGCTACCATCTGGTGTGCCGCAGCAGTAGGGGCATTCTCAGGGGCAGGATTTATTGTGCAAGCCACGATAGGTGCTGGAGCAGTTTTAGTCTCCAATACCTTGTTACGCCCACTGGGTTATCGCATCAATCAGCAGCCCTTAAAGGGCACAGAGCTGGAACTCGTTTATGAGTGTTCGTTTATTTGCAAGAGCAGTCAAGAAGCCCATATCCGAGCCTTGTTGTTGCAGGCGATGGCCCCCAGCCATCTAAAGCTACGGGCCCTCCACAGCACCGACCTGGAAGAAAAGCCGGATTTTGTAGAAGTAGAAGCTGAAATGGTCACCCAAAACCGAGATGACCAGTTGCTAGAACAGATCGTCAGCCGCCTCAGCTTAGAAACCGGGGTAATCGCTGCCAGTTGGCGGATTATCGAACAGGAGTTTGGATAGGAATGGCTTGAGTTCTGGCTCTGAATCAACTCTGGATGTTGACATACTCTCGCCCCTCGCGCTGTGCCCTGCGAGCAGAGTGCACCAAGACTATCCAGAGAGGCGGCTTCTTTACCTCACTTAGGCCTACGGCAACCTTTTGGGAACGGTTACTGCAAGGCTTTTGCCACCTTAGCTAACCGACCAGTTCCCACCCTGTCAGAAGAGCAAAACCTAGAAACAGGGATCCGCCAAGCCAATGCACGGCCCTTTCGGAGATATGGGTAGCCAGAAACCGACCTCCCAGCACAGCTACCCCCACCATCAGGCCATGGCCAAGGGTGGCGCCCGCCAGCACACTGAAGCCCGGATGCACGGCGGCTAGAGAAAGCGTAGCCACCTGAGTTTTGTCGCCGAGCTCCGCCAAAGCCGTCAGGGTGAAGGCCTCTGAGACAACTGCCCAGGCCCCTCCTTGCCCGGCCCCTTTCGCTTCCGCCTGCTCCACCAGTTTCAGGGCTTCCTCCTCTTCTTCCAGTTCTTGCTGAGGCTTCATCTGGTAGGCTTGCCAGAGCATTCTTAGGCCAAAAACGGCAAACACCGCCGTTGAGAGGATCTGTACCCCAACGGGTGAGAACAGTTTGAACACTAACTGGCCCACAACTACCGCCAGCAGCGTCATCATGGCCAAAGCCGCCCATGCCCCTAGGAAAACCCAACGGCGGGGATGTCGCATGGCCAAGATGAGGGGAGTGAAAAAGGTCTTATCCCCAAACTCCGCTACTGTAACCAACAAAAAACTCGCCAGAAAACCGGCCCACATTGCCTTGTCTCCAACCTCTCTTGTGTACGGAAGCGTTCACACATTTGAGTAAGGCTGGAGAAGTCCACAACGAGACCCACCAAGCTCACTCCTGTGTGAACTTAGTGAAAGTCTCGTCACCAGAACACCAACTTCAGGTGGATTCTGTCTCTTGCACCGGGCTTTCTAGCCAGTATGTCGATGCAGAGGGCGGTCAATCGCCTGACTACTCCCTTTCAAAAGAGGATTGTACCACGTTACCCGTAGGTGAGTGAGGAAGTGAATCGTTTGCACAGAGTGCACGCTGGACTTCCTGAATAGAGGTGGTCCAACCAACAATGCCTCCCTGGGCTCGAATCATTTCTAAAGTAGATTGCTTGAATGGCGGGAAATAACTGGCGGTGCAATCTTCCACCATCAGACATTCGTAGCCCCGGTCATTGGCTTCTCGCAGGGTGGTCTGTACACAGACTTCTGTGGTTACCCCGGTGAATAACAAATGGGTGATCCCCCGCTTTTGTAAACTGTCTTGCAGCTCGGTGGCGTAGAAAGCCCCCTTGCCAGGTTTGTGAATCACTGTTTCCCCCTCAATGGGAGCCAGCTCTGGAATAATGGCATTGCCCTCTTCTCCGCGAATGAGAATCCGCCCCATCGGGCCCATATCCCCGATTTTTAGGGATCCTCGACCACGCTTGCGTTTGCTGACAGGACAATCCGAGAGATCCGGCTGATGACATTCTAGGGTGTGGATGACCGTTAGCCCCTTTTGCCGGCAGAGATCCAGTAACCCTTTGAGGGTAGGCACAATTGCTCTTAGTTGCGCAACATCATTGCCTAGGCTCTCCCCAAAGCCTCCCGGTTCGAGAAAGTCCCGTTGCATATCGATGATTACCAAAGCCAACTGAGATAGGTTAGGAACCTCATAGTCGTAGGGTAAGGCCCGGATCTGGAACATGGTGTCTGCCTAGCCACTGCTGTAACTGGACTGATACAACTAAGGGGGATGAGTTTAGGTTGCCCCTCATCTTAGGAGGATCCCATGACTGTTGAACGTTCCGGCCCACCTCCTATTGTCTATATTCTCCTGATTGGTTTGTTGGGGGGTGGTGGCTGGTACGCCTATCGCTTCGGCCTGCTGGATAGCCTGGTCAATCCTTCTCAACCAGCTCCTACCCAAGCGGGGATCCCGGCCACTGCTCCACAGGTGCCGGCGGCTTCACCCCTCCAACAGCCGCAAGCGCAAGCCCCCATTGCCCCGCTTAGCTCTGTTAATCTGGATACTTCCCTGCCCAACCCGTCTATCATTCAAATGGACGGCAGTGTAACCATGGTGCGGCTTGTTTTGGCTTTACGGGCCGGTTATGCTCAACGCAATCTCAATATCCCCATTGCCTACGGGATCCCGGATGGCAATCCCAATGGCTCCAATGCCGGGATGCGGGCCCTGATGCAAGGTCAAGTTCATCTGGCTGCCAGCTCTCGCCCGCTCAATGCTGCCGAGGTACAAGCGGGTTTACAACCGATCCCAGTGGCCAAGGATGCCTTGGGGGTGGTGGTCGGGGTGAATAACCCTTACAAGGGTGGCCTGACCATGCAACAGTTGGCGGATATTTTTCAGGGGCGGATCACCAACTGGAGCCAGGTGGGTGGTCCGGATCGCCCGATTCGGGTTTTGAACCGTTCTCCCAACAGTGGGACCTACACAGTTTTTCAGGATTTAGTTCTTTTGGGTCTACCCTTTGCTCCCGATGGGCCCAATTTCATCACCGCTCAAGAGGATGTGACAACCCCCCTGCTGCGTGCCCTTGGGGAAGATGGCATCACCTACAGTACTGTTGATCAGGTGGAAAATCAGCAAACGGTGCGTATCCTGCCCATTGACAGTCAGATGCCCACCCGTGAAGCGATCCAAAGCGGCAGATATCCTCTGTCTCGCACCGTGTTTCTGGCAGTACCGCAGCGAACCAGTCCGATTGTGGCTGATTTTGTCAATTACGCCCTCTCCGATGCCGGTCAGCAGGTGATCTCCCGCACAGAGTTTATTCCCCTTCGCTAGCTTCCAAAGCTGAGAGAACCTCTTGAAGATGAGGATCCCCTGAGCTGTTGCAGCCACAACTCAGGAAAAGCTGACTTGCTCCCTGTTTTGTGAGAGCACTCACCTTCATTGAGAGTTATCGGATCTGCAAAGCTTGCTATCTGCAGGTTCGGTTGAGAGGTTAAGCCCAAAAACTAACTGATGGATTGACGGCTAATTCTCCCTGCGCATGGCACTTTCATGCCATTTACCCAGTACTTTGTCAGATAGGGCGCTCATGGACACAAAAATCAAGATCCCCAAACCGGTGACCATAATCAGGGCAGCAAACATACGTGGCACCTGTAAATTGAAGCTGGAAATCAAAATTTGGTAGGCAATCCCGGCCCGTTGACCTCCGGTACCGGCAACAAACTCTGCCACCACCGCCCCGATTAAGGAAAGGCCGCCGCTAATCCGCAAGCCCCCCATAAAGTAGGGCATAGCACTGGGAAGACGCAGATAGATCAGGGTCTGCCAGCGATTGGCTTTGTAGAGCTGGAACAGGTTCAGCAAGTTGTGATCGGAACTGTTTAAGCCAAGAGTAGTATTGGAAATAATTGGGAAAAAGGCCACAATCCAGGCACAAACCACCATGGCGGCAAAGGTGTTATTCCGCAACCAAATAATGATCAGCGGCGCAATCGAGACAATCGGCATCGTCTGCAAAATCACCGCATAGGGAAAGAAGCTGCGCTCAATCCACTTGCTTTGAGTAAACAAAATTGAGATCAAAAGCCCAGATATCGTGGCACAAAAGAAGGCCACCACCGTGATTTGCAGCGTGATTAACAGGGAGGGGAAAAGCACTCCCCATTCTCGCACCAGAGTTTGCATCACCAAAATCGGCCCTGGCAACAGGTAGTGGGGCATTCCGGTCACCCGCACGGCTACCTCCCAACCCACCAAGAAGAGGATCCCAACGATGACTGGGGCAATCACATCCAAGTTGAGCCACTTGCGCAGGTTCAGCCCTGGGGGCGGCATCACGGGATCCCGACTCCCAGAGGTGGTGTCGGTCTGTTGCGGCCTGAGCTTTTCCCCAACGGTAGCTGCAAGTTTGGGGAGATCCCAATCCGGCCACTGCAAAGGAGAGCGCTCAGCAAGGCCAACCAGGGATCCCAGCCAGCGTTGCAATCCGGTCAGAATTGAGGTGAAGCGATCGAACATCATGGTTGGGTTTGGGGTGAAGGATGCAAGACAGGGGGCAATGAGAACAGCGGATCCCCTTAGCGGGAACGTCCGGCAGCGAGGGTAGGCAGGTGATGATCCACACCATACATGGCTTCTTGCAAACGGGCCGACACTTCGCGGCAATAGGTGTTGTAGAGGGTTGAGGTACGAAACTCTTCCGAGCGGGGATAGGGAGCATCGATAGAGATATCCGCCACCACCCGACCGGGGCGAGCGGCCATCACCACCACCCGATTGGAGAGGTAAACCGCCTCATAGATGTTGTGGGTGACAAAGACTACCGTCCAGCGTTTCTCCTGCCACAGTTCCAGTACATCACTGTTGAGTTTGCTGCGGGTAATCTCATCCAAAGCCCCAAAGGGTTCATCCATCAGTAGCACTTGCGGCTTGGTAACCAGCGCTCGGGCAATGGAAACCCGCATCCGCATTCCACCCGATAGTTCCCGCGGAAAACTGCGTTCAAACCCCCGTAGACCCACCAGTTGCAACGATTCCAACACATCCTGGTCGGCCTTCTGCTTGGGTTCACCCGCCAGCTTGAGGGGAAGCCGCACATTGTCCATGACGGTTGCCCAGGGCATGAGGGCCGGTTCTTGAAAAACAAAAGCCAGCTTGTGGTTCTCCGCCAGGGTTTGCCCCCATTCGATTGAACCTGTGGTCATGTTCCCCAAACCTGCAATCAGCCGCAGTACCGTACTTTTGCCACAACCGGATGGCCCCACCAAGCTGACAAACTGTCCCTCTTGAATGGTCATGGTCATGTCTTGCAAGGCCACTGTGCCATTGGAGTAAACCTTGCTGATATGACTGAGGGTAATAACAGGAGCGGACATAGCTAACCATTCCTAAGGCTGAGGATAACAGGATCCCATTCCCAACGGGACGGGGCAACACATTGCTCCTAAACAAGATAGCCCCCACTGCCGCTTCAGCTTGGTAGGCATGACTACAACTTTTGCCCTCAGGTCAGTCTCTCGGGGAGTTCCTCACGGAAAACTTGCGAGACACAGACCCTGCCATTCGGTTATTTCAGTTCCATGGGGTTGGGTTGGCCTTGATTCCGTGCCCATTCCTCAAAGTCTTCTGTGGGCAGTAGCAGAATGAATAAAAATCCTTGATACAGCATTTTGTGTCCTAGTGAGGTATGGTCAAGCCAGAGCTTCGTGTGAAAGTACCTCCCTTGCCACCTTATTCTCTTGACTTCCGCCAAAAAATCATTGATATCCTTGAGGAGGAGTCTATTTCACAACGAGAATTAGCCAAACGTTTCGACGTGGCATTGAGTTTTATTCAAAAGCTCTTAAAGCAATATCGAGAAACAAAATCTGTTGCTCCCAAAGTCCGGACTCAGCAAACCCCACCAAAATTAAATGATGAGCAGTTATTGATACTTGAGTTTGGTTAATAAGTACAATGATGCGACCTTAAAAGAATTGCAAACTCTACTGAAATACGAGATTGATGTTGATATTAGTTAATCCACCATTCATCGAATGCTAAAGAAATTGAATATGACACTAAAAAAGACCTTTCACGCCAATGAAAAAGAAAGTGAAAGAGTTCAACAGAAACGAGTAGACTTTTGGCTGTTAATAAGAGGATTTCTTCCTAAAGATCTAATTTTTATTGATGAATGAGGCATTCCGTCAAGTTTCTCTCGATGATATCAGGGGATGGTTTAGATATTGCTATTACTGTATCTCACTAGATTGAGAATTGCTGTAACCACCGTGATTGATCTAAAGGGATCCTTCCAATAGCAGTAGCTTGCCCGCTTATTCCGGAAAACGAAAGGAATCCTTAAACAAGCCGTCATCCTAACATCAACATCAGTGATTTAAGTAAAACTAAGATATTTAAGACAGAAGATAAATTAATTTTATACTCGTTGCTGCTTTGCCTCGGGTTCTTCGGTGTCTGGTGGCAGTTGTTGGGGCTGCACCAAATCCCACTTGTTGCCGTACAAATCCTGAAACACCACCACCAATCCATAGGCTTCCTGACGGGGCTCCTCGGTAAAATGCACCTCATGAGACTGCAGATGATGGTAGTCTTCCCAAAAGTTTTCCGTATGCAAAAAGAGGAACACCCGCCCACCGGTTTGGTTGCTAATCTGGCGCCCTTGCTCGGGGGTTGAGGCTTTGGCTAAGAGCAACCGAGTCTGGGATCGTTGCGGAGCAACCACGACCCAACGTTTTCCCGCCCCAAGGGGAGTATCCTCGATCTGCTCAAAGCGCAAGGCTTGGGTAAAAAAGGCAATCGCTTCGTCATAGTCCCGAACCAATAGGGTTACAGCTGCAATGCAGTTCGCCATGATTTTTTTCGCGGTTTTTTCAATGAAGAGGTTTTCACTTTAGCCACAAAAACGAGCCGGAATTCTCAGCTCACCCTGTAGGGAAGCCAGTATGATACTGGAGATCCACCACCTGACCAAGGAACCGATGGGATCCCCATTTCAAAACATTGAAGGGGCTGTGACTGCCCCACGCGGGTTTCGGGCTAGCGGGATCGCCGCCGGGTTAAAGCCCTCGGGTGCTCCGGATCTGGCCTTGATTGTTTCCGAGTGTGATGCCGTCGGGGCAGGAGTTTTTACTACTAGCCAAGTGAAGGCAGCCTGTGTCACTTACGGCCAAGGGATCCTGGCCCAACAGCAGCCGGTGCGGGCCATCCTCTGCAATGCCGGCCAAGCCAACGCCTGCACCGGAGAAGAAGGGGAGCGCAACAACGCTCAACTGGCCTACTGGGTGGGGGAGCAACTGAGGATCCCGGCGGAACAGGTGCTCACTGCTTCCACAGGGGTAATCGGGCGGCAACTGGATATGCCCAAAATTCAAGCTGCCCTATCCCAACTGGTGCAAAGCCTCTCTCCACAAGGTGGAGAACAGGCGGCCCGCGCCATTATTACAACTGATTTGGTGACCAAAAGCATTGCCCTAGAGACGGAGATTCTGGGATGTACCATTCGGGTGGGCGGAATCAGCAAGGGATCCGGCATGATCCATCCCAACTTGGCGACGATGCTGGCCTTTCTCACCTGTGATGCGGCTGTCGAACCCTCCCTGTGGCAGAAGATTCTACAGCAGGCGGCGGATCTGAGCTTTAACCAGATCACGGTGGATGGGGATACCAGCACCAACGACATGCTCTTGGCTTTGGCCAACGGCAAAAGCGGGATCCCTCCCATTCAACCGGATACAGAAGCTGCCCAGGTTTTGGCGGAAATGGTCAACACCGTTTGCATTCATCTGGCCAAGGCGATTGCCCGCGATGGAGAAGGGGCGACCAAGTTGCTGGAAATTCGCGTGCAGGGGGCGCTAGAGGATGCAGCAGCCCGTCAAATAGCCCGTGTGATCGCCAGTTCTCCATTGGTGAAATCCGCTGCCTTCGGTAACGATCCCAATTGGGGGCGGGTTGCAGCGGCTGCCGGTCGGGCCGGGATCCCCTTTGATAGCCGCCGATTGGAGATTCGTCTGGGAGATTTTCTACTGATGCAGGCGGGGATGCCCTTGGCTTTTGATCGCAAAGGGGCCTCTGAGTATCTGAAAGGGGATCCCGTCACCTTCACGGTGGATCTGCACCAGGGATCCGGCCAGGGCATAGCTTGGGGCTGCGATCTCAGCTACGACTACGTGCGCATCAACGCCGAATACACCACCTGAACTGCGGCAGCCCCCCGCGCTGAATGGGCCAACTCACTGTAGGATTGAGGCAAACTTAATACAAAACCTCTAGGGTTCCGGTTCTCATTCAGGAACGTCTGGTCCAAGAGAGGGATCCGATGGTTCATCAGGAGCCTTCGGGCACACGGCGGGATAAAAGCCCGGGAGAGCTAGCACGACGCAGCGGCCTTCCGGGTTTGTTGTTTTGGCAGAAGGGATCCACATCATGACCAGCCAATCGAACGCGAATCACGACTTTTCCAGCGAGGCGCAAGCTGCTCTGGCCAAAGAGTCCGGACTTTCTCTATCGGGGTGGCAACAGGAAGTCAGCCGCGGCCTGGAGTTTGGCTTAGAAGCCGCCGCTAGCATTGGCGACCGCTCCATCCCCACCTTCTCCCGTGGAGAATTACCCCATTACGCCGGCATTAACACCTTCCTCAAGGCCCCTTACCTAGAGGATGTGCGCAAGGTTGGCGAGTACGATGTGGCTGTGGTGGGGGTTCCCCACGATTCCGGCACCACCTATCGACCGGGTACCCGTTTTGGCCCCCAAGGGATCCGCCGCATCTCTGCCCTCTATACTCCCTACAACTTTGAGTTTGGCGTGGATTTGCGGGAGCAGATTACCCTTTGTGATGTTGGCGATATTTTTACCATCCCGGCCAACAACGAAAAATCCTTTGACCAAATTTCCAAGGGTGTAGCCCATATTTTTGCTTCTGGGGCCTTCCCGATCATCCTCGGCGGCGATCACTCGATTGGTTTCCCGACGGTGCGGGGGATCTGTCGGCATTTGGGGGATAAAAAAGTCGGTATCATCCACTTCGACCGCCATGTGGATACTCAAGAAACCGATCTGGATGAGCGCATGCACACCTGCCCCTGGTTTCATGCCACCAACATCCGCAATGCACCCGCCCACAACTTGGTGCAACTGGGGATTGGCGGCTGGCAAGTGCCCCGGCAAGGGGTAAAAGTATGTCGCGAGCGGGCTACGAATATCCTCACTGTGACAGATATTACCGAGATGGGTCTGGATGCGGCGGCGGATTTTGCCCTGGAAAAGGCTCTAGATGGCACCGATTGTGTCTACATCAGCTTCGATATCGATTGCATTGATGCGGGCTTTGTGCCGGGTACCGGTTGGCCAGAACCGGGTGGGTTGCTGCCCCGGGAGGCCCTTTACTTGCTCAGGCGCATTGTTCGCGAGGCTCCGGTCTGTGGGCTGGAGGTGGTGGAAGTCTCCCCCCCTTACGACATCAGCGATATCACGGCCCTGATGGCCACCCGGGTTATTTGCGATACGCTGGCCCATTTGGTGGTCTCTGGGCAACTGCCCCGTCGCGAAAAACCCGCCTACATCCACCCCGAGGCAGAACCGGAAATGGCAGGCGACTGGAGGTGAAGGGTGCATGAAACGGACATGACGCGGGCTTTGATCCAAACTCTGCAAGACTGGTGGGAAAGCCAACCGGAACGACCTCGGATCACCCACGTCCATTTGATCATCGGGCGATTCACCTGCGTGGAGCCGGTCAGCCTGGAGTTTGCCTATGCAGTACAGACTCAGGCGACTTTCCTAGAGGGATCCCAACTGGTGATCCGGGAAACTCCCCTGATTGCCTATTGCCACTTCTGTAAAAAAGAATATGAACCGGAAATTGGCCAACGGTATGGCTGCCCCACCTGTGGATCCCCAATGGAGGAGATCCGCTCAGGCCGGGAACTCAAAATTGACCGGATTGAGTGCCTATCGGAAGTCTCTTAGGGAGAGTGTAGTCTTCTAGGCCAAGCGAAAACTGAACCCCAGCAGGGCAGCGACCCCAATGCTCAGGATCAACAGCAAGCCAGCGGGCATAAAACTTCGGGTTTTGCGGTAGCGAAGGCCAAACACAATCGCCAGCAAAACTGCCGTTGCCAAGCCCAGTCCCAAACCCCAGCGGGGATCCGACCCCAGCAGCCAGTAGCTCACCCCACTCAGCAGGGATCCCACCAAGCCACCTAGCAAAGACTTCGGACTTTTGGCCTTGGTATAGCCGATGACTCCGCCCACCAAAAGCAGTACCCCATAGATCAGCAAGGTGATTTGTGCAGTCACCATGATGGCAGCGCCCCGCTCAATTCCTATCTAGTCCAGGACAATATCACGGATCAACGGCAAGCGGATGCTGATGTAACGATTCAGAATAGAAGTGTCTACAAGACTGAGGGCATGTTGCTTTCGACAGGCGTTCAAAAGCAACCGCACCAGGTCATCATCGCGTTGTGTAAGCCATTCTGGCCTGCCGATTTCGCCGACCAAAGTCCAAAACTGGCGTACCATTTCAGGAGTCATGGCATCCATCTTGTAAAGAGTAGGGTCTGGACTGCTCAAAAGTGGTCTAGGCCACAGCCCTGATTCTAGAAAAGAGCCACCATCAAAACTGAGAATATTTCAGCTCTGTCACAACTTAGGATAAGATGTCATGCTTGCCCATAAACCTCAGCAAGTGCTCAATCTCCTTGCTTCAGAAGGCTTTGCGGAAACAGATCCAGAGGGTTTTTACACTGAATATTAAAAAATAATGATTACTGTCAAACCCTCGTCATCAACATCAAAAGGTTTGTAAACCTATCCCACCCAAGGGAGATGGGGAATCTCTACCACTTTAGGGACTAGCGCAAGGTGTACTGTAATACGTAAGCCCCTTGCTCCCCTGATTCGTAGGTATTGGCCCGTAAGGTGTAGGTGCCTGTACGGGGCAGAAAAGCGATCATCAGAGCATCGGTTCCGCCCCCTTGGTCATCATCCCAAGCCATGACTTCCCCATCAGGATCCAGCAGTTGCAAAAAGGCATCGAAATCCGAGCTGCTCATGGAGGCGATCAGAATTTGCCCGGCCCTCGCGGCAATGGCGTGTTCCTCCATCCAGCTGCCATCGTCGGGGTGTTGCAGGGATCCCGGTTGCAAACGACCGGAGTGACTTTCTTGCCAATCCAGTTGGGTGAGGGTATAAGTAAGCTGATAGTCGCCGCTGGATTCTGGCTCAAAACTGGTGGCCCGCAAAGTATGGGATCCCCCCTCCGGCAAACGCACCGCCAACAGAGCATTCACATCTGAGCCGGAGTCATCATCAAAGGCAATCACCTGCCCCTGATCATCCACTACCTCCAGGTAGGCATCAAAAGCCTCACTTTCCATGGAGGCGATCAAAATTTGCCCTGGCTGAGCCGTAATCGAGATCTCATCCAAAAAGCTGCCATCGCGGGGATTGATCTGATCCCCAGAGCCAAGGGTTCCTGTTATCGTTTGGCTGTCTCTCCACAAGGCGGAACGGGTCAAGGAGGATCCCACCTGAGAGCCACTCTCTCGTACCCAATTTAGCAACCCACAACTGCTGGCCAACCCCAAGGTGACCACACTCAGGGCCAAATAGGCTCTCCAGCGACGGGGAGGTGCAGAAGAACGACGCAAGCTCGACATCGAAAAGGCTCCCCTGTAGATAGTGTGACTGAGGGATTAAGGCCGCAGCTCAGCACGATTCTACTCGGTTGTGGGGCTTGTGCCTGTAGCTTATAGAAAGGCTTCAGGGTGAGCAGCGATTCAGAGGGATGCCCATTCTGTCAAAACCGCCTCCAAGGCCAAATGCCCATGACAGAGGTGAGTACCCCCTTGTAAATAGACGGTGTAGGGATCCCGCATCGGCCCATCCGCAGACAGTTCAGCACTGCTGCCGGCGATAAAGGTGCCCGCTGCCATCACCACCGGATCCCCGTAACCGGGCATCACTTCCGGAACAGGGGTGAGGTAAGCTTCAACCGGAGAACTTTTTTGGATGGCACGGCAAAAGGCCTGCAGCCGCTCTGGGGATCCCAGCTGAATAGCCTGAATGATATCGGTGCGGGGAGACTGCGGCAACGGAGAAACAGGGTATCCCAAGTCCTGAAACACCTGTGCAGCCAGATGAGCAATTTTGACCGCTTCGGCCACCATCTGCGGAGCCAGAAAGAGACCTTGGAAGAGCAATCGATTTTGATCCAAGGTTGCCCCCCCTTGAGAGCCAATGCCCGGAGCCGTTAGCCGACAAGCTGCCTGCTCCACCCATTTTGCCCGTCCGGCCACATATCCTCCGGTAGGCACAAGGGTGCCCCCTGGGTTTTTGATTAGGGATCCGGCCATCAAATCGGCACCCACATGGGTTGGCTCTTGGGGTTCCACAAACTCGCCATAGCAGTTGTCCACAAAAACCACCACCTCCGGGTTTTGCGCCTTGACGATCTGGATCATCTCGGCAATCTGGGCAATAGAGAAACTGGGCCGCCAAGCGTAGCCACAGGAGCGCTGAATATGCACCAGACGGGTTTGGGGTTTGAGGGCCGTTTTCAGGCTCTGCCAATCTACGGATCCGTCGAGCAAATCCAACTGCCGATAGGTAATGCCAAAGTCCCGCAGGGATCCCTGCCCTGAGCCCCGCAAGCCGATGACTTCTTCGAGGGTGTCGTAGGGGGGGCCGGTAATGGCCAGCAGCTCATCTCCCGGACGTAGCACCCCAAACAAGGCACAGGCAATCGCATGGGTACCGGATACCATCTGCAGGCGCACCGCCGCCGCCTCGCAGCCCATCACCTGAGCAAACACCCGATCCAACACTTGCCGCCCCAGATCATCGTGCCCATAGCCGGAAACCCCAGCAAAATGATGGGATCCCACCTGTTGGTCGCGGAAAGCCGCCAAAACCCGCGCCAGATTCTGCTGCAAGATCCCCTCAATCGCTTGGAAGCGCTCCTGCAAAGCTGCTTCTGCGTTGCGCAAATGCTCTACTGGGTTCAATCGGATCCCTCCGCGTAAAAGGAGCAATTGGCTCATCCAACTCAAAAAAGCCAGCTCTTAAAGATAACATTTTGGTCAATCGCAAGCTGGCCAAAAACAGACTTGCCAGACTTCCCGAAGCCAGAGATAATATCCTCTAAATCTCTTCTCTCAATCGATAAAAACCTTAATTTAACTCAACATCGTTTTATATTCTTGACGGAAGCGATCTCTGTGTCAGGCAAGAGGACGTTGTATAATAATGTCAAAGCTTTGGGAGAGTGCAAAGGGGATTGGGGGCGGCAGATCTCAAGGGCAGTAGGTATACCTAAGTTGTATAGCTTTTGTGGTTGAGCCAATTACTCACTAGCAGCTACTCACTATAATACTCACTATAAAAGGAAGAAAGTATTTAACAGAAATGCTCTGTTCATATTTTGATGTTAATTTAATTTTTATCTCTAATAAGCTGGTGGTAAATTATAGCCTTTACCCACTCATGTTCTTTTGGAGCAGAGGCCCACAGCCATTCAAAATCTCATAAAAGTTAAGACAGGATAAAGTTATGCTTAACCTCAGCTAGGGATCCCTGAAAGCGATGTTAATTTAGATTTAACCCAAGAAGTTAGCGTCCCTGCAAAGGCTGATCTTCTCGTTATACAACCTTACTTTTCGCAAGTTGCTGAAGCTGAAATGGCTCATGAGCTGGGGTTGTTCTTAAAGAACTCGAGGGATCCCTTAACCGAGTTGGGTGCTAGCTCAGGTGTACACTGATATGACTGGGAGAGTCCCCATGACTAAGCTTGTGATCCAAGGGAAAAACGTCGATATCACCGACTCCATCCGGAGCTATGTTCAAGAAAAAATCGACCGTGCCGTTAGCCATTTCGCCCAGATCACCAGTGAAGTTGATGTCAACTTATCTGTAGCCCGCAACCCCCGCATCAGTGCCAGCCAATCTGCCGAAGTCACCCTCTATGCCAATGGCACCATCATCCGGGCGGAAGAAAGCAGCGAAAACCTTTACGCCAGCATCGACCGCGTTGCCGACAAGCTGGCTCGCAAGTTGCGCAAGTACAAAGAGCGCAATGGTGTCCATCGCACCCGCCATGCCCCCAAAACCTCTGTGGTGGTGGCCCAACAGCCGGTCTCTGCTCCCGTTGATACGGAGCGGCAACCGGAGCTGCCGGCAGAAGTGGTGCGCACCAAATACTTCGCCATGCCTCCCATGACCGTTCAGGAAGCCCTGCATCAGTTGGAGCTGGTGGATCACGACTTCTTTGTCTTCCGCAACAGCGAGAACGACGAGATTAACGTCATCTATGTGCGTAACCACGGTGGCTTTGGCCTCATTCGCCCTCACCGTTAACGATGCCTGGTGAACCTGCTTCTCTTCGGTCTGGTGCGGCTTTCTACCTGCTGCTGCAACTCACCGATTCTGCCCTGCCGATAGGTGCCTATTCCCACTCTTGGGGGATGGAAACTGCCGTTCAAGCGGGGCACCTACGGGATCGGGCTGGGGTGCAGCAGTACCTCTTGGGGGTTTTGCATCTGAGCTTGGTTCCTGGGGAAGGGAAAGCCTGTGGGCTGGCGTATTTGCGGGCAGGGGAGGGATCCGCCGCTGAGTTAAGGGACTTGCAGGCACAACTGAACGCCACTCGCTGGGCTAGCGAACCCCGACAGGCCAGTTTGGATCTGGGCAAGCGCTTGGCCCAACTGGCAGAACGCACTTGGGGGATCCGACCTCCCACCCATGCAGGAGAAGGGTTACACCATTGTTTGGTGTTTGGCTGGGTTTGCGCCGCAGCGGGCATTGGCCTGGAGGATGCCTTGCGAGCCTATCTGTTTTCTGCCCTAGCGGGATGGGTCTCTGCAGCGGTGCGTTTGGTTCCTTTGGGCCATAGTGACGGACAAGCCGTATTGGCCAGTCTATACGAACCGATTGAGCAGGTGTTGCAGCGGGAGATTTTGCCGAACCTGAACCCTGAGCTGGGATTCCATCTGGGTAGCTTTGCTCCTTTACAAGAGCGAGATTGTCAGGCCCACCAACAGTTGTATTCTCGCTTGTTTCAATCTTGAGTGGAGAGTCAGGGATCCCGTCGGTTCTCCAACCCTGCACCGGCGGCACTTCGGCAGCCGTAATGGCCGACATCAGCTTCTCTGTACCCCGAATGTAACGTCCGTTCCGGAGAAGAAATGCGCCTGATCGATGCCCTTTGGACAGCCGTGAAAAGCAGCTAAACTAACCCGACGGGATCCCGTTCACTCTTTTCATGCTAGATGTTAGGGTTGAGAAGGTTAGAATGCTAAGCGACCTGCCCTAAGGATCCTTGGCGATGCTTGACCTGTACGTTTGGCCCACCCCGAATGCCTACAAAGTCTCGATCATGCTGGAGGAGGTGGGGATCCCCTACAACGTCATTCCCGTTAACATTGGCAAAGGGGATCAGTTCAACCCCGAGTTTCTCAAGATCAGCCCTAACAACAAAATGCCCGCCATTGTGGATCCCGATGGGCCAGGTGGCAAGCCCTATTCGCTATTCGAGTCGGGCGCAATCTTGATGTATCTGGCGGAGAAAACTGGGCAACTGATGCCTACAGAAATGGGATCCCGCTATCGCGTCATCCAATGGTTGATGTTCCAGATGGGGGGGATTGGGCCGATGATGGGTCAGGCCAACCACTTCCAGTACTATGCCCCAGAAAAGATCCCCTATGCCATCGATCGCTACGTTAAGGAGACCGGGCGCCTGTTTGGGGTAGTGGAGCGAGTGTTGGTGGAGTCGGAATATCTGGCGGGAGATTACTCCATTGCCGATATTGCCACCTTCCCCTGGATGCGCGGCTACGAACGGCAAGGGCTCAACATCGAGGACTTTCCTCAGATCAAGCGTTGGTTGGCAGCGATTGAGGCCCGTCCCGCAGTGCAGAAGGGATTGGAACTCTTGGCGGAGGTGCGCCGTCCCCCCAGTCAAACCATGAGTGACGACGAGCGGCAGATTTTATTTGGTGACAAACAATACCAAAAACGCTGATGTCAAGAGGAATTTGTCATGCTCCAGATTCTTGACATAAAACTTGACACTTTTTAACACTTGAGCCAAAGTGGAAATGTCACCAACTGATGGAGTTCAGGACATGGAAAACCAAGAAGCTAAGTTTGGCTTTACTGCCTTCGCTGAAAAATGGAATGGCCGTTTGGCGATGATGGGCTTTGTAATCGGCGTGGCCACTGAATTGCTGACTGGTCAAGGGATCCTCTCCCAAATTGGCCTGCTGTGATTCTCAATTTGCGGACTGGCTGGGTAAGTGAGCTTGCAATCTAGTCTGCTGTTTTACGAATGGGTCATTTGTTTGGGTTCTCTGAGTTAGGCCCGTGTTGCTTGGCAAGTGCCCACTTCTCAACCCGTACCCAACGCTTCTGAACTGGGTCTGAAATGGAGCTGCGCAAAACGCTCCTTTCGATCCAGTTTTTCCCTATGAAGCAACTTGAAAGGACTTTCAGTTGCAGGAGCCCGAGGCTTGATGTTGCTTTACTGCTGGTCTAAGCTGCTTAGGTACTGGCGAATATCGGCGAGGGCTTGTTCCAAATTCACCAGAGCTTGTTGTGGGCGCAGCCAGTCCTCAGCTTGGGAGCCCAACCCATTCTCCTGATGATGAGCAAACTGCAACCCCAGTTGTTCTAGTTCCCGCACAATTTGACAAAAGGCTTCCGCCCCGACGTTACCACTAGCCCCTTTGAGGCGGTGGCTAATTTTGTGCAAGGCCTCTCCATTTTGCTGGGCGATGGCTTGATGAATCTGGTGGAGTTGCTCAGCTGCATCCTCGGTAAACACCTGCAAAAGCTCTTGCTCAAACTCCCGATCGCCGCTGGAGACTCGTTCCAGATGGGCTTGGTTAATGGGATAGGGCAGGGCGGGGGGATCTGCTGGGTGGGGAGCCAGACTGGACAGATCAATGGGGCTCCCATCGAGGATCTCATCACTGGCTGAGATGGCTTCTGACTCCGACAGGGATCCCTCGGTGGTTGCAGCCTTGGCCACAACAACTTGACTCCAATGGGCCAGCATCCTTTCAAGATCCTCTTTCAACACTGGCTTGCTCACATAGTCATCCATTCCTGCGGCTAAACAGCGTTCTCGATCTTCTCGCAGGGCATTGGCGGTTATGGCGATGATTACCACGTGTTGATCGGATCCCACCTCCTGTTGGCGAATACGGCGAGTCGCTTCATAGCCATCCATCACCGGCATCTGACAGTCCATCAGGATGATGTCGTAGGCGATATGCTCCAACAAATCCAAAACCTCTTGGCCATTGGCCACCACATCGGCTCCATAGCCTAAGCTGCGCAACTGCCGCAAAGCCACCTTCTGATTGACGGGGTTATCTTCCGCCAACAAAACCCGAATCGCGGGTTGCTCCCTAACGGGATCCGGTTGTGAAGGTTGGATCTGATCGGACCAATCGGCCTGTGGCGTAGGGGGACTCATGCCCAGCAGGGGAGCGGATAGCCCAGATGGTTTGCCCAGTGCAATAGCCAGAGCCTCCCGCAGGCGAGTTTGTTTGACAGGCTTGATCAAGTAGGCGGCAAAGCCAATCTCCAGAATGCAGTGGGAGACTTCTCCAAACCCAATCGAGGTCATCATCACCAGTTGTGTATCCGCCAGTTGGGGATCCCCTTTGATCCAACGGCCCAAGGTTTCCCCATCCACCTCCGGCATCTGCATATCCAGCACCGCAACCTGGAAAGGGATCCCCTGTTGCTTGGCTTGCCGCAGCTTGTCTAGAGCTTGCTGGGCATCTTCCACCTCTTCCACCACCATGCCCCAAGCTGTGGTTTGGTAACGAACGATCTTGCGGTTGGTAGCATTGTCATCCACAATCAGCAACCGTTTGCCCCGTAAGTCAGCAGGAATGCGGGTCAGGGGCTGAGACAGCGACTTGCTAGAACTGTGCGGTTGCTTCTCTAAAGTCAGTTCTACACTGAAGGTGCTGCCCTGGTGCTCTTGGCTTTCTAGGGTGATTTTCCCCCCCATCAATTCCGTTAACTGTTTGCAAATGGCCAAACCCAGTCCCGTGCCCCCGTATTTGCGGGTTGTGGAAGCATCCACCTGGCTGAAGGGCTGAAACAACTTGTATTGCAGCTCTGGCGCGATCCCGATGCCCGTATCCTTCACAGCTATTTTCAGGTGCGCATGAGTGGCGGTTTGATCCAACAGCTCCGCTTGCAACAAAACCTCGCCGCTGTGGGTAAACTTAATGGCATTGCTCACCAAGTTGCTGAGGATTTGCCGTAGCCGGGATCCATCCCCCCGCAACTGCTGAGGCACCTCCTGCTGAATCAATACTCCCAGTTCCAATCCCTTGGCATAGGCACTTGGCGCGAACAAATCCGCTACTTCTTCCAGGCAGGATCCCAAATCAAAATCGAGAATTTCCAACTCCATTTCCCCAGCTTCCAACTTGGAGAAATCGAGGATTTCATTAATTAAAGTCAGTAGGGCATCGCCACTAATGCGAATGGTCTCGACAAAATCCTGTTGCTCTGGATTCAGGGTGGTTTCTAACAATAACCCCGTCATCCCCAGCACAGCATTCATGGGGGTGCGAATTTCGTGGCTCATGGTGGCCAAAAAACTGCTCTTGGCTTCCGAGGCTTTTTCAGCTAGCTTGCGGGCCTGTTCCAGTTCAAGGCTGCGTTGCGTTTCTCGCTCTAGCAATTCTGCTTGGGCTAAGGCAATGCCAATTTGATCCGCTAATTGGGAGAGTAACTCTACCTCAAAAGATTGCCAGTGACGGGGTTCAGAACAATGGTGGACAATCAATAAACCCCATAACTCTCTTTGTAAAAAGATCGGAACTACCACATTGGCTTTCACCTGGAAGTGCTGCAATAGATTGATATGACAATCGCTTAAATCTCCAGCCGTGATGTCATGGACTGCCTTGATACGGCCTTCAGCATATAAATCGTAGAAACTGCGTCGAAAACAGTCATCCTCAATGACTTGTTCAAGTAGAGGAGTGTAACCCTCTCGAACCCTTTCATTCACCACTCTGCCTGATCGATCCGCATGAAAGCGATAGACTAAGACGCGATCGGTATCGAGTAAAGCCTGAATTTCATGAACTGCTGTCTCTAGGATTTCTTCGAGCCGCAAAGACTCCCGAATTTTGAGACTCAGTTCCGCGAGCAGTCTGGTGCGGCGGTGTTGTCGTTCGAGTTCTTCCGCAACTCGCTTTTGCTCGGTAATATTGCGGAAGATCCCCCGAGTGGAAACTGGCTTGCCGTCAACAAATCGACAACTGGCATTCCCTTCTACCCAAACTACCTCTCCGGCTGAGGTGATAAAGGCTGCCTCAATTCGTTCGACTTTTTGCCCACTGAGTAACTGCTGAAAGATGGCGTAACAATGCTCTCGACTATCTGGGTGAATAACATCTTGCAGCATCAGTTGGTGAATCTCATCTTCTTTATACCCTAATGTCTCTCGCCAAGCCTGATTAACATAAAGAAAATGCCCTTCGCTGTCTACACTTTGTATAAGGTCTGTCGCATTCTCAAATAAATCTCGATAGCGGTCTTCACTTTCTTTAAGGGCCATCTCCGCCAATTTTCTATCAGTGACATCGATGCCAGTTCCCATGATGAATTCAATAGATCCATTTTCGTTAATCAAGGCTGTATTCGACCAAGAGATTAAGCGTAAAGTGCCCTGTTTTGTGCACCAAAAATTCTCATGTCGATTTAGATAATTATTGATCTTCAAGCTTTGAAAAGCTTGCTTGACCCCTGCAATATTTTCTGGTGGGATCAACCCCACATCCCACAGAGATCGTCCTCTTACTTCTGCCAGTGCATAGCCAGACATTTGCTCAGCCGCCTGATTAAAGCGGAGGATCCTCCCTTCCGGATCCATTACCACCACCAGCGCCCCTGCCGTATCGATGACAGCATTGGTGAAATCGCGCTCCTGCTTGAGGAAGGTTTCGGCTAACTCTCGTTCTTCAATCTCCCGCCGAATCAATAGATAAACCAGCAGTAGGACAACGTAGATGAAGACCAACCCTCCCAAGAAGGTGGCATTAGCACTCACTAAGGTGAATTGAACGAGGAAGCTACGCTCCTGCAATTGGCGATTTTCTTCCTGCTTCATGGCTTGGATGACAGTGGTGATCTGATCCATTACCCTTGGCCCTTCGTAACGCCGTAGCTGTTGTTGAGCAACAGAAAAGCCTTCTTGATCCCTAAGATCAACCAACTCCTGCAACAAGGTCAGTCGTTGCTCCACCAATGTCTCCAGTTGGGCAATCCGTTCCTGTTGGGTCGGGCTCTCTCGGGTCAGTTCTCGCAATAGCCGCAACCGGTTGGGAATGGCTTGAGCACTTGCTTGATAATCCTTTAAGTAGCGAATATCTGAAGTTAAGAGATAACCCCGTTGATCGGTCTCAGCAGCACGGGTTTCTGCTAACAAGCCCTCCAGGTTTTTGAGCACATCAAAGGTATGGGCTACTTGGTCTGTAACCTGGGGCAACCGTAAAACATTGCGCTGTGTTAAATAAGCAATTCCACCCAACAGGAGAGCTGCAATGCCAAACCCAGTCGTGACTTTGAGCAGAAAGTGTTTCTTTGGACGGGGTTGGCTGGCGGAATGGGTGGACTGGTGAGGTAGGGTTAGCGGGGTGTGGGAAAGCTGAGTCAGGCTACGGCGTAGCTCCATTTGAGCGACCACCTGATGGCCTAAGGCTTTGAGCTGTTCCAGTTGTTCGGGGCTAAGTTGGCGGGCCTGATAGTCGATGACACACAGGGTGCCCAAAGCATTGCCTTCTGGGTTCACCAACGGGATCCCGGCATAAAAACGAATATGGGGATCCCCAGTCACAAAGGGGTTATCCGCAAAACGTTCATCCTGTTGAGCATCTTCGACGACGAGAGGCTCTTGCGGACTCAAGATGGCATGGGCACAAAAAGCCACATCACGGGAGGTTTGCTCCACTTCTAACCCCAGTTTGGCTTTGAACCACTGCCGGTCTGCATCGATTAGGCTCACCAAAGCTACAGGAGTACCGCAGATGTAGGCAGCCAAACGCACTAACTCATCAAAGCTGGCTTCTGGTGCCGTGTCCAGCACACGATACTCGCGCAGGGCAGCTAGCCGCTGGGCTTCATTGGCAGGAAGAGGAGCTTTTGGCATGGGTCGAGCACAGCAACAGAGGTCCGCCTCAGGGCCAACTTACCCCGGCGGTATAAAAAGAGATAACCCTAGCATAGCCTTGGTAAGCAGCCCTCCTCCTGGCAAGGGGATCCAATTGGTTTTGCTGTGTGCTTTCAAACTCGAAAATTCAGGCCCCAGTGTTACCTGAGGCTTTCTGGCCAAGCTCCTCAGCAGAGACAGAGTGCCGGATAAAACTGCCGGATCAGCGGTTTTCCTTACCAAAGGGATTGTTGCCCTTTTCGCCAAAGAGCTTGGCTTCTCCCTTGATGGCAGCTTTGATGATGTTGAAGGCAGCCCAACCCACCACCAAGACAATTGGCCCCAAAACGATAACCGGACGAAAATCAATATCCATGGTCTTTCATCCCCCTGTAAGGACTGGCGACAACAAGGCTTTCCAAGGTTGGCTGTTGTCGGGATCCCTGAGGCTGAACAATATCTCCTCAATCAGTGAACCCCAACTGTGCTTTGGCACAACCTTTGGAATGGTGATTATGTCCAGAATAAACCCAAATCGGGATCCCAACTGGGCAGATTTTGGTGGATCTAGGCCACCGAAGCAGTGGAAAACAGGCCCGTACCGCGAATGGCATCCAAAAAGGCATACACAGCCGGAGTATGCAAGCCATTGGCCCGCAAGGCTACCCCGATCACCCGTTCTAAGGGATCCGGCAAGCTACGAATCTGTACCCCCACAGGCACGGGTTCAGCAGCCAAGCGAGGCAAAATTGCCGCCCCCAACCCCTGAGCCACCATGCTCACCACCGTCGAATCTTCCCGGACTTCGTAGGCATAGCGAAAGCTCTGGCCCGCCTGGCGCAGGTGATTTTCAAGGGCTAATCCGCAGCCGGAGTTATCGGCACTCAAAATGAGGGGCAGTTGGGCCAATCGATCCCAGGTTAAGGGCTCGTCTGCCAGGGTGTAGTGCGGAGGCAACAGGGCGACATACTCATCCCGCAGGATCTCAAAAGTTTCAAACTCAGCGCCACAGGGCAAATGGGTAAAGCCCAAATCCACCCGCCCTTCCCTTAGGTCTGCTTCCACCCCGGCATATTCGTCATGCTCAAGGATGGTGATCTCGATGCTGGGAAAGCGATGGCGAAAGCGCGACAAAATCGGAGGCAAAAGATGGGTGGCAGCGCTGCGGAAGGAGCCAATTCTCAGTTTTCCCCCCTGCAAACCCCGTTCCCGCAGGGCTTCCTGTTCGATGGCCTCCAGTAACTTCAATATCTGACGGGCATGGTCGATCACCCGCTCACCGGTGGGAGTGGGCAGGGCCCCATTCCGACCTCGAATCAACAATGGGATCCCGAGCTCTTCTTCTAGGCTGGCAATGGAGTGGCTGATTGCCGATTGAGACAAATTTAAGTGTAGAGCTGCCTCACTAAAATTGCCGTGGTTGGCTACTGCCACCAAAGCCCGCAACTGAGCCAGTTTGATATTGCTGCTCATGGAGGGATCCCCAGGGGTTGAAAGCATCCTACAGTTTTTTCCAGTGACATCTACGGTTTGCATGGGATGATTGCTTATCTGATAAGGCTCTGATAAGGACTTCAGGCAGCTTCAGAACCTCCATCAAGTTGGGGAGATCTGTATCCTTACCTAGAGATTTTGGATTCAAATTAGGCAATCTGCAGACAGCCACACACCAAACAACCGCAACGAGTTTGTGATCAGCCATCCTCCATGTCAACACAATCTGGATACGAACCTAGATAGAGTTTCTGCTGAGCACACTACCCTCACCCTAAATCTTGGAGGAGAGGAACTTCGGAAGGGCTGTACAAACAGTAGATACAAAACAAACCAGGATCCCCAAGCCCTGAGGATCCCGGTAAGCAATCCGTATTGAACCATGAAAACTTATGAGAACTATTTTCGGCTAACCATTTTCTCCAGTCGCAACTGCAGCTTTCTTGAGAGATATCTACTACAGCCCATAAAGCCTAGTGGGTGGCTGGATTGGAGCTGGGTAGGTGCAACTTGCGAGCCAGGCCCAGCCGAGCCAAGATCCAGATAGCCCAGTAGGTCATGTCAATTTCCCACCAGCGCAAGCCTGCCTTGACGCATTTTGGATCGGCATGATGGTTGTTGTGCCAGCCTTCACCGTAGGTGAGAATGGCTGCCCACCACAAGTTGCGGGCATTGTCGTCGCTTTCAAAGGTGCGGTAGCCCCAGAAATGGCTAGCAGAGTTGATTAGCCAAGTGCAGTGCAGCAGCACAACCGTCCGCACAAAAATCCCGTACACCACAAACGACCACCCCCCCATTAGGTAAAGCACCACAGCCAGAGGGAATTGCAAAAGTAGAGCGTACTTATCCAACCAACGATAGTAGGGATCCCGGGCCAAGTCAGGAGCAAAAGTTGCGTATTTCTCCCGATTAAAAAACTCCTCGCGGTGGTAAATCAGCCAGAGCATGTGGCTCCACCAAAACCCCTTGCGAGCCGAGTAGGGATCCTTCTGCTCATCCTCTGTGAAAGCATGATGCTGGCGATGACCCCCCACCCAGAAGATCGGCCCTCCTTGAATGGCCAAAGCACCCAAAGTGGCAAACACATACTCCAGCCACTTGGAAACCTGGAAGCTGCGATGGCTCAACAGACGGTGATAACCCAAACAAATGCCAAGGCTACCGAAACACCAGTGCAAAAACACGGCTACCCCCAACGCCGACCAGGAGAAAAAGAAAATCCCTCCCACCAAGGCTACCGCATGAAAAATGGCAAAGAAGAGCACATGTTCCCATGCAAAGCGAAACGAGTCTGGCGGATCGGGCTGAGTCAGGGAATCTGGATGATGAAACGATTTGGGAGGAAGGGAAACGGCCATGAACCAGTAAAACCTCAAAAGAAAGGGCAATCTAGAGTGATGTTGCTCAGCAAACAGATACCGCCGGCTCCCAGCGGCTCAGCTTAGAACTTGAACTTTGGGATGCGGTGCGCCGACGCCCATGGTGCACCGCTGCAGCGTGCCCCAACCAGGGAATCAGTCAGACAAGAAGTGAATAGCAGCAGATGGGTGCTGCCAGCATAATTTCACTTGACACTTAGCCTAACGATATTCCACCGTGAATGCAAGCGTTACTTGCAGCCCGCCGCAATCCTTCAGGTTTTCTCCCACCATGGCCCATTCCCCCCCTCGGCAAAGGCTGCTCAATGCAGCCCGAGAGCTATTTGTCCGTCAGGGCATTACCCAAACCACCACCCGTCAGATTGCGGATTTGGCTGGAGTGAATGAGGTCACTCTATTTCGGCATTTTGGCACCAAGCAGGGGCTGTTGTTGGCGGTGTTTGCGGATTTGGGGGTGTTTTCGGGCATTGCCGATTTGCCCCTGCAAAATCAACCCAGTGGAAACATCGAGGGATCCCGGCTACAGTCGATTTTACTCAACTATGTTCACAATTGCTTTCGGGCCTTGGCGGATAATCCGGAATTGGTGCGATCCCTAGTGGGAGAAGCGGGATCCTATTCACCGGCCCACCGACGGGCTTTACGAGAAGGGTTTTTACAGGCCCAGGAACAACTGCGGGATTATCTCTATAAGTTCTTTCCGCCCAACCGAGCGTCTCCCGAGCCAGACTGGGTGGGTCGAGCGGCAGGGGTTTTGCATCTGATGATTTTGGGGGCAGCCGTGTTGGAAGTGACAGCTCAACTGCCCACTGGCTCAGAAAAACCGGAGCCCAGCTCAACCCCACCTCTAGAAGACGGGATCCCACCGCTGCTGCAAGCCTGTGTAGAGGTGTGGATGGCGAGTATGAGGTAAACAGTGGCAAGTGAAAAGAGAGGAGGTTGTAAGCCGGGTTCTGTGGAGCAGTGTTCATCCGTAGAGTGAACCTGCACTGGCGATCATCTATCTGGGAGTGATGTTGCCATCACCCTCTAGCGGCACACCACCACCGAAACCACCCTTCCCCAACTGGGTACCGTGATCTCGGTGCAGCCTACAGGGGCGAAGAACAGCCCTGTCCTGTCTGCTGCGGCCTTGCTTTCCACCGGGGTTTACCGAGCCAACGCCTCTCGACGTTGCTGGTAGGCTCTTACCCCACCTTTGCACCCTTACCTGTGCTGAATCAGCCATCGGCGGTATGTTTCTGTGGCACTATCCTCACGGTTGCCCGCACTGGGAGTTTCCCCAGCGGTGTGTTCTTCTGAAAGCCCGGACTTTCCTCATGTTGCTGCCTAGTAGCGACAGCACCAACGCGACCGCCTGCCCCTCCCCTCTCTTCAGCTCGATCCTACTGCATCTGCTCAACTTAGAGAATTAAAGATGCCCTAGGGATTATGGTGATAATTCCGTAGTTCGCTGTCGAGTGACCAGATAAAAACCTCACTCATGGGAAAGCGGTCACAGACTTTTTCATGCTGTGGAATGATGGTGAGATAGCCGAAGCTGGTA
>JAUQVI010000014.1:0-26069 GCA_039794885.1 Thermostichus sp. DG02_5_bins_236 | reverse complement strand
GGTTCGACACCGAGGCTTCTCAGCTTGGCTTGGGCTTCTTCCACTTGGGCGTTGAGTTCTTCTAAATAGGCACGGTAGTGGTTGGCGGCTTCCAGGTACTGTTTGGCTTTTTTTTCGTTGTCGTAGACGACTTCCTCTAGCTCTTTGGTGCGAACAGTGTAATCCGCTTCTTGGTTGGTTAGATTTTCAATAGCTTGGTTAAGTACAGCCCGACGGCGCTCTAACTGGGCGACAATTTCTGCCAACTGTCGTTCCCGCTCACTAAGGCTGCGCTCCCGGTTTTGGGTTTGCTCCAGTTGAAAACTGGCTTGGCTCAGTTGCTCTCGTAGGTACATGACCTGGGGTTCAGTTTCGTTGCGCTCCTGTTGCAACTCAAAGACCCGTGCTTCCAGATTGTCCTTTTCTTGTTGTAGGACTTCACGCTCATTGAGCAAGCGGGTATAGAGCTGATTGATGAAATCCACCTCCATCACCACCTGACTGAGCTGGGTGGCATATTCTCCCACTGAAGCTAAATCCCGGGCCAGGGTTTGGGTTTCGCTGGTGGTTTGCTCGGCAAAAAATTGCGGGAGTTGGGTGGTTTCTCTGAGGCGTTGGGTGAACTGCTTGAAGCGGAAAGAGAAGTTGTTCGCCATTGCCGGTGCGGTAGCCTCGAAGGTCGGGATGATGCCGATGGTCAGACGTCAGGATGAGTAGTCTGGATCCCATTCACCTTAGCATCGCCGAGGGGCTTTTTTGGGATGGATTTCGGCTTAAAAAGCAGGTCTTAAGCCGGGTCTACAGGAGTTTCGGAAGCTGTCTCAGGGTCACCTGTAGCGGGATCCGCGGCTTCGGGTTGTCGGGGTAGCACATCGGTTGGCACAGCAGCAGGGGCACTCGCCTCGGCCAAAGCAACTTTGGGTTTTGGACTGGGCAAAGTAAGCCACCCGAGCAACCGCTGCAAAAGCTGAGTGTGCTGTCTACCCACTACAGAAAACTGGCTTTCAATCTGGTCGGTGGGAATCGGCTCAATTTGGGCCAGCTCTGGCTCACTTAAGAGGAGCACTCGTGCTACTGCCACGGGGATCTGTACAAACAAGTTGGCCCCCCAGAAGCCAAAGGCAGCAATGGCCAAGCCGGCGATGCGGGTGCCTGGGCCGGGGGTAAGAGCTGCGAACAGCGGGGCAAAGTCGTAGAGGCGCTCACAGACTTCCAGCATCAAAATCGCCGTCAATACTGTGAGGATTTTCTGTTCGGGGCTCAGAAAAGCGGCCAGAATCCGTCGCTGTTCCAGGGTGAGGTTCTGGGGAGAAAGAGCCACCACCAGCAGACTAAAGATATCAAAGGGTTTGCGCCACTGCATCACAAAGACCGGGACAATGCCGGCAACTGCCACCAGCGCCTGCTCTACGCCAACCGGGAAAAGGGGATCCCCTGTAGCCAAACCAATAACGGTCAAGCCTAGCCAAAGGGGGAAAGCAAGGATCCCGGCGGCATGGATCCAGAGGAAAGGTTCCTGCCAGTGTTTGCGCATGTTCAGGGGTTCCGGCAAAGGTGGGCGGGGAAAACGAGGGGGATCTAGGGGCGGCTGATGGATTTATCAACCACTTCCAGTTCCATCAAACGAAAACTGACCAATTTATCCCAGTTGCCCCCTTCAAACAGAACAGCAGCGTGGTCATCGGTGATGCGCTGCACCTGTCCCTCAAAAAGATAATACGTGTCGTTGGGGTTAATGACCCGTACGGCGACCCCGGGGTAGATCAGAGGTTCTTCCATCAGTAAGGATGGGTTTGGGGTAGTTGTGTTCATGGCTGCTCTCCATTTCTTTAGTAGCCCTGCCCTATCATTATGAAGGAAAGACCCTCTCAACATCTCAATAGCTAAAGTACCCGTGTGATGGATACCGAGACCAGTTCTTCTGCTTCTTCTTTACGAACCTGGCATGTGCTGGTGATCGATGACGATGAGGGACGGCGAGCTGTGGCGTTGAATGCGGCAACCTATTCGATTGGCCGGGATCCCAATAGTGCAATTGTGATTCACTCGTCAGCGGTTTCTCGGCAACACGCGCTGCTGTTGCGGCTACCCCAAAAAGCGCGTCAGTACACCTATCGGCTGCTGGATGGGAATATTGAGGGCAAGCGCAGTACCAATGGGATCATGGTTAATGGGGAGAAGTGTTTTTCCTGGGATCTCAAGGATGGGGATCAAATCTTGCTGGGGGAGCAGGTGCCCATTCAGTACTGCATTCGCCAGTTGTCGGATGAAGAGTTTCAGCAATACTTGCAGTCTGTCAGCTTTCGCAGTGTGAAGGCGGAGGTGGTGGATCGGCGCTCGACCACGATGCAAAAGTTTGATCCCCCCGCAACTCAGGTGATTTCGCCGAAGGAGGAGACGACAGAGAATATCAAAGAAGCTATGCCCCGCCGACGCAACCCCTTTTGGCTGTTGATCCAGACGCTGTGGCGGCGCTTGCGGCAGGGCAAGGGGTAAGTTTTGATTTGGATTGCCCCTGATCTAGCCCTCGGAAATGCTCATCCGATCCACTTCTGCAACATCGGCCGGGATCCCGTCACGGGTACTTTGGCTGCTTTCTCGGTCTTGTTCAATTACATCGGTTTGTAGATCCTGCAGGGAGGGGATTACCTCTGCTGGAGTTTTGGATCCCACCAGTACCGTGCGCAGCCATAGGGGGGCAACAAAGGTGGTGGCAATCACCATAACAATAATGCTGACATCGAGGGCATCGGAGAGAACACCGCTAGCGGCTCCCACACCGGCAAAGACCAAACCCACTTCACCGCGCGGGATCATGCCCACCCCGATGGCATAGCGGTTGATGCCCGGTTTACCAAAGACGCCCAGTCCTGCCGCCAGTTTCCCCAGAATGGCCACCCCGATGAGGAAGACAGCGATAATCAGTCCTTCTCGATTGGCGGGGATGGTGGGATTAAGGACGGCGAGATTGGTTTTGGCCCCGACACAGACAAAAAAGATCGGTACAAGCAGATCAGAGATCGGTTTGATTTGCTCTTCCAGTTCTTGGCGTTTATCGGTTTCTGCCAGGATCAACCCGGCGGCAAAAGCCCCCAAAATGGCCTCTAGGTGAATGATTTGGCCGACATAGGCCAAAGCAAAGGCGAGGACAAGGGCCGGTAGAAGTGGATTGCCTCGGGTTTTGAGACTGTTGAGGAGGGCAACAAAATAAGAGCTAAGCAGACGGCCCAAGACAATCGAACCGACTAGGAAGGCGACAGCGCTGATGATGATGATGCCGATATCGGTGAGGTTAACTTCTCCGGTTTTGGCTAAGCCGGCGACCACTGCCAAGATAATGATGCCAAGGACATCATCCAGGACGGCTGCACCGATGATTACCTGTCCTTCTGAGGAGGTGAGCTTCTGCAGTTCGGCCAAGACACGGGCAGTGATGCCAATACTGGTTGCAGTTAGGGCCGCGCCGGCAAAGACGGCGGGAATGACGGGCACCTGAAAGAAGTAGAGCAAGCCAAGGGTGCCGGCCAGAAAAGGGACAGCAACACCAATGATGGCTACAGCTGCTGCTTGCGGTCCAACGCGCAACAGTTCGCTCAGATCCGATTCCAGGCCGATTTCAAACAGAAGAATAATTACCCCAATTTCGGAGAGGATATCGATGATCTCGCTTTGGGCGGAGAACACTTGGGTCAGGGATCCCTCAGTCAGCCCGGCGGTGGCTTGCAGAAATTGCATCAGGGTGGAGGAATGGGCCAAGGCTTGTAGTTCTTCGCCGGACACTTGTCCTTCGGGAAACACCAGCAACCCCAGCACGGAAGCACCCACCAGCACCCCTCCAAGCAGCTCGCCAAGCACGGGTGGAAAGCTGAGACGAACGGCAATTTCTCCAGCAATACGGCTGGCCAGGTAGATCACCACCAAAGCCATCAGCACCGCAACCAGGATTAGGGGAGAAAGATTGGCCGCTACTTCTGGATCAATAGATGGATCTAGAGTTTCTACGGCGAGCAACAGCGGGTTCATGCAATTGAACAGCAAGATCTCAACCTCAGATGGGACAACCTTGTGTCTTGTGCTGGCAGAAGCAAGATGGGGATGAGAGCCGGATCCCTTGCCCTCTGCCAGAAGACTGCTACAAAAGCTAACCTCCATTGGGATCCGTCTGCAACGCTCAGATCGGTACTTTTAACTGGAAAAAATCCAATCTTGGGTTCGGGGCAAGTGGGTTCCAGGCGGGAAACGGTCCTGTTCGGGTTTCGGCTTCACCCTTGAAAATGTGGAGAGTGCTGAGGGTTGGGTGGGGTATAGCTGGAGTGTTTCTCAGAATTCTGGAGTTGTCTTGCCAAAGGCACTTGCCCGAGGCGTTTGACTGAGCGGGGAGCTATAGATTGTCCAAATATCTGTTTTGCACAGCCAGAGGGACTATAGGACGGAATCGATGTTTAGGATTCAGGAATGGGACAGATCATCAAGGTTGAGATCTCGCGGGAACTGGGCAGACGCTTTCTGAAGTTGTCCACCTACAACATTCTTTCCAATTTGATGGTGCCGCTGGCGGGGCTGCTGGATGTGGCCTTTTTGGGGCATTTGCCAGAAGTTCGTTATTTGGCGGGGGTGGCGCTGGCAACGGTGATCTTCAACTTTATCTATGGGTCGTTTGGGTTTTTGCGTATGTCCACGACGAGCTTGGTGGCTCAGGCTGCCGGACGAGGCGATGGGGAGGAGGTGTGGCGGGTGGGCCTACGGGCGATGGGGTTGGGCATCGGGATTGGCTTGATCCTGTTGCTGTTGCATCCACTTTTGCGGGAGGTGGGGTTTGCCCTGTTGAGCGGTACGGATGAGGTTAAGGCAGCGGGGCAAGATTATTTCAATGCTCGGATTTGGGGGGCTCCTGCCTATTTGCTTAGTTTAGGGATCCTGGGTTGGTTCCTGGGGCGGGAGCAGGGGCGGGCGGTATTGCTCCTTTCGCTGGTGGGAAATCTGGGCAATGCGCTGCTGAATTATGTCGGGGTGGTGGTGTTGGGTTGGGGTAGTTGGGGGGCTGGGCTGGCGACAGCGGGCAGTGAGTATTTGATGGTGTTGACGGGGCTGGGGTACTGGGTAGCTCAAGAGGGAATTCCTGGGAAGCGGCGGTGGATGTTGTGGGGATCCCTGTGGAACCTGAAAGCTCTAGGGGCAGTATTTAGTTTGAATGGGGATATTGCGGTGCGGACTTTTGCGTTGGTGCTCAGTTTTGCCCTGTTTACCCATTTCAGTTCCGGAATGGGGGTAGAGATCTTGGCGGCGAACACAGTGCTGTTACAAGTGCTGACGTTGGCGGCTTATTTTGTGGATGGATTTGCTTTTGCGACAGAGAGTTTGGCGGGGTTCTATCACGGGCGGAAACAGATCGGGGATGCGGCAGGGGCGGTGGGACAATTGCGGGCGGTGCTGGGGTTGGCAGGTGGGTTGAGCTTGTTATCGGGTTTGGTGATTGCTGGGGTTTTCACAGGGTTTTCGGAGCGTTTGTTTAGCCTGATCACCAGCCAAGGGTTGGTCTTGGAGCAGATCGAGCGGTACATCGGGTGGTTGATGCCCGTATTGGGTTTGGGATCCCTAGCGTTTGTGTTGGATGGGTATTTTTTGGGCCTGGCAGAAGGGGTGACTTTGCGCTGGGCTAGCCTGTTTTCTACGACAGTGGGCTTTGTGCCAGTTGGTTTGTGGGCCTGGGTGAGTCGGGATCCGCAGCGCCTCTGGTTGGCTATGGCCTGTCTTATGCTGGCACGGGTGATGAGTTTGGGATCCCAGGTGCCGCGTACTTTGTCTTTAGCTGTGTGTAAAGCTAGCTATGATGCTTCTTCTCCACACCTTGATGCGCACCCTAAAATCTCTGAGTGACCGTGGCTTGCCGATCCTTGTGGCGGGGATCCTGTTGTTGTTGGTGTGGGATCCCGTGGCAACTTGGGTGAATAGCCCGGCAGCGGAGCGCCTGTTGGAACGGGGGACGGCGGATTGTCAGACAGTCATTGAATGTGCAAGGCAGTTACGCAACCCGATTGTGCCTTCTTTGGGGCAGTTGGGTCGCGGGTTGGCAAATATGGCGTTGCCTCTCGGATCCACTAGCACGGTCGGGTATAACGCCTTGATTACAGCAACAGAAACCTTGGTGGGGTTAGGGTTGGCGCTGGTGGTGGGATTTATCTCGGCGGTGGCGCTGGTATTTTCGCGGGCCTTTGAACGGATGATGTTGCCCTGGATTGTGGCGTCACAGAATGTCCCGATTGTGGCTCTGGCGCCGGTACTGGCGGTGCTACTAGGGCAATACGGGGTACAGGGATGGTTACCCAAGGCGATTGTGGCGGCTTATATTGCTTTTTTCCCGTTGTCGATTGGTATTGCCAAAGGGTTGAGCAGTGTAGCGCCTTTACAGTTGGATTTGATGCGCACTTACTATGCCCACCCGCTACAAGTATTTCATTTGTTAAGAATCCCGGCGGCTTTGCCGATGCTGTTTACCAGCTTAAAAATATCGGCAGCCATGGCTTTGGTCGGGGCGATTGTGGCAGAAATTTCGATTGTCAGTTTCTCTGGATTGGGGCCAATGTTGCTCAGCCGCTCCTACTACAGTGATATGGTGGGATTGTGGGTGATCATGTTGGTGGCGGCAGCTTTGGGAATCCTTTTGGTGCAGGGGATTGGGCTGCTGGAAAGAGGCTTGATGGGTTGGCAAAATCGCCCCTAGTTTAGGAAAAGATGGCTCAGTTCCCCCTTTTTGAATTGGAGCAGTATGGGATCCAAATCGGTCAGGAAACGCTTCTGAGGGATGTCACTTGTACGATTCCTGAAAAAGCTGTTACAGCCATTTTGGGGCCGGAGCGTAGTGGAAAGACCTTGCTTTTGCATGCCTGCCAGGGTTTTACAGCCCTTTTGGCCGCTCAACCCAGTTGCCCAATCCGGGCGACGGGGAAAATACGGTTTCGCGGACGGTTGCCAGCAGCGGAAGAGCAAAAAATAGGTCGTCAATCGGTGGTTTTGGTGGTTCCACAGGTGTTTCCCGGATCCCTTTTTGCCAATGTGGCCTATGGTCTGAGACTAGCGGGGCATCCCGATTCTGATCTTGAGAATCGAGTGGCGGAATGCCTGATCCAGGTGGGTTTGGACTATTTGATTCCCAGTTGGCGAGGCTCTCCTGAGGGGTTATCTCCGGGGCAAAAACAGCAACTGGCGTTGGCGCGGGCGTTAGCGCTTGAACCGGAGATGCTGCTGCTGGATGAACCATGGATGGGGTTGGATGCAATGGCCCAAGCCCACCTGAATCACCTGTTGCAAAGTCTCTGTTCTCGATGCACGGTGGTCGTGGCCAGTCGGGGATATCGAATGGCGCTCAGGATCGCAGATTGGCTGCTATTGCTAGAGCGTCAGGAGAGTGGAGAAGGGGGATATTTTCTGGCGGCGGGATCCCCACAGGAGCTGATCGCGCTAGCGGGACGGAGTCCTTTGATGGCTCCGCCGAGTAGGGCTGTGCAGGAGTATGTGGCTCACTACATGAGAACTTGAGGACTTTCAGGGATCCCTGAGCTGGCCGAGCTACTGTGGATGCATATATACTCCAGATAATTAACACTTATCTGGAGTATAAAGATATTTTCCTTCCAGAATCTGCCCTTTCCACCCAAAATTCTCCCAAGAACTAGCCTCGAACTCAGGGATCCACCCGTCCTGTGACAGACAATGAACGAGAATGCCCTTGTACCCGTTGCGCTGAGACCAGATGAGCTACTACATCGCCCCTGCCTTTCTTAAAACCGTCGCCCTTCACCTGACCAAAACCCATCTCGACCTAAGCCATGTGCGAGTTCCCCTCATTCTCGGAATCCATGGCCGCAAAGGGGAAGGTAAAACCTTTCAATGTGATTTGATCTTTGAGCGCATGAAGGTTCATGCCATTCACATTTCCGGGGGAGAGTTGGAAAGCCCCGATGCCGGGGATCCCGCCCGCATGATTCGCCTGCGCTACCGAGAAGCAGGTGAGCACATCCGCAAATTTGGCCAAATGGCTACCCTCATGATCAACGACCTAGATGCTGGAGCAGGTCGTCTGAACGCCATGACCCAGTACACCGTCAACACCCAACTGGTCAGCGCCACCCTGATGAACATTGCCGATAACCCCACCAATGTGCAGCTTCCGGGCAGTTATGATCCCAAACCCCTCCCCAGAGTGCCCATCATCGTTACCGGCAATGACTTCTCCACCCTTTATGCCCCCTTGATTCGGGATGGCCGCATGAGCAAGTTTTACTGGAACCCTAGCCGTACCGACCGTATCAACATTGTGCAGGGTATTTTCCAACCGGACGGATTATCTGCCGACCAAATTGAGCACTTGGTTGACGCCTTTCCCGAGCAAGCCATCGACTTCTTTGGGGCGCTGCGTTCGCAGCTCTACGATGAACAGGTGTGGCAATTTGTGCAGCAGGTGGGTCTAGAAGCCATTTCTTTCCGCTTGCTCAAAAGCAAAGAAGGTGCACCTCGCTTCTCCCCTCCCCAATGTTCTCTCGAGCAGCTGATACAACTGGGCGAGCAGCTGAGAGCAGAACAACAGCAGGTAGAAAGCCGCCGCCTCTCAGAAGAGTATCTCGGCCTCAAGCGACCCGCAGCTCAAGATCCTCTCCAACAACCTTCTCCCCAGCCGGTCTCACCAGAAGCCCAACCTCTCTCCTCCAATCATTCCTCCCCACAGCCGCATCCTCAGTTACCCCCAGAAGTAGCCAGTCAAGTTCGTCAGATCCTGGCCCAAGGTTATGAAGTCCAAGTTGAACACGTAGACAAGCGGCGCTACCGCGTCAATTCCTGGCAAGGTTGTGGAGCCATACACCTGAAAGAACTAGCCCAAGCTTACGCCGCCGTCGAGCAGTGCTTGAGCAATTTCCCCAGAGAATACGTACGGCTAGTGGGAGTGGATCCTGTCAAGAAACAACGCATGGTAGAGACCATTATTCAGCGTCCTTAACGCAGATCCTCCCCCTGCTGCACGACTTCTTCAGTACTTATTCCAGAACGAGGTGCTGGGATCCTCTCGAGACCTGAATTTGTTTTTGACCTACCTCATGAAACTTAACAGTAACCACATCAAAGGCAAAAGCAGAGGTGACCTTAACCACCAATCCTGCTCCAAAAGTGGCATGTTTCACCCGCGCCCCACGATAAAGATTGCCAAATAGTTCTGTAGGCATATTTGAAGGTTCAGCCGTAGTGGCCATAGGGGTTCTCCTCAGTTAAATCTAAGCTTATGACTGAGCTGATTCCAGCAAGTAGCCACAATAATCTTGAGCTGGTCTTCCCGTAATAGAGCATCGTTAGAGGTGGGAAAAACCGTCAACAAATCAGACTACTTGCGATTCACAGGACTCACCCGCATTGTAGCGCGGGGACAAGATGGCACAATGAGAGAACCCCTCGTTTGTCTTAAGGATTTAGCCGCTGCTCATGCTATTGCTCCGTATTTTCCTGGTTTTTCTGCTGGTGGTCTATATGAGTCTGTCCACAGCCCCCGCCAGCGCTCTTCTCAATGATGATCGTTATGACGGTAATATCTTTGCTCTATATGGTTCTAATGGCGGCATGATCCCTCCCCGTGTCACCCTCAAACAAGCCCAAGAACAAGGGATCCCAGCCTTACTCGTGTACTACATTGACGACAGCAGCGACTGCAAAAAATACGCCGCTACCGTTGCCAACCTACAAGTTCGCTACGGCCTCGGTGTCTATTTCATTCCCTATTCCGTTGATTCCCTCTCCCCAGGGGATGAACGAGGCCAGTACTACAGCGGCCAAGTTCCCCAAACCCTCCTCTTCGACCCAGAAGGGAAGATCGTCTATCAATCCGTCGGCAACCGCCCCATCACCGAAGTGGAAAATGCCATTCGTGCTCTGTTTAAGTTGGATCCCGTTCCCGCCGGCGTGCTCAAAGCCAAACCCTTCAACGAAATCCAAACCGGATTTTCCGGATCCCGTTTTCCTGCTGCCCCAACGCCCGTAGAGACCCAACCGTGACAGCCCTTCCCAATCCAGACCCTCCGGATCCCCTCACGCAACTGGAACACCAACTCAGTACTCTACAGGCCCACCTTGCGGATCTGAGAGAAATAGAGCGCATCGCCCAACTTCCTCCCGATCAATGGGCCGAAATACAAGCCGAAGCCAGCCAACTGGAACAACGTCTACAAGCCTACTTGCTAGAAACCTTCAACCCCATCCCTGCCACCTTCTGGCAAGTAGTACGCTTCGGCGGCCTTGGCCTTCTTTTGGGTGTTGCTCTACAACGTTGGTTCCTTCCCTAAGCTCAATTCACCTGCTCCCTACTCCCATCTACCCCTTAAGATGAAAAGGCTCTTAGACGCCAACCCCCTCTGCCATGCGACGACCCAGTCAGTTGACCCTCGACTTTGATACCACCCGCTTCTTGCCTCTGATCGGCTTGCTTTTGGCAGCACTGATCTTCCTGCCCCGTTGTTTGCTAGTGGTACAGCCTGGTTACGAAGCCGTCATTTTCAACCGTCTGACTGGTGTAGAGATGAGCCCCCGCCGGGAAGGGATCCATCTGCTGATCCCAGTGCTGCAATTTCCCACCCTCTACGATGTGCGCACCCAAACCTACAACATGACCAGCCAAAGTGAGGAACGCAGTGTCAAAGCAGATGATTCTTTGACCGCTCTCACCGCCGATGGTCAACGAGTGGATCTAGATGTGTCTGTGCGCTATCGCCTGGATCCGGCACGAGTTCCTGATATTCATCAAAATGTTGGTCCCAATTACCTGAATAAAATTATTCGTCCCGCCTCTCAAGCCGTAGTCCGCAACGTGATTGCACGCTACTCTGCTATTGGCGTTTACTCCGAGCAACGAGCTGAGATTCAAGAACAAATTGCAGCAGAATTGACCAACCTCATGCAGGCAGAAGGGCTTGTCTTACAAAGCTTGTTGCTGCGTAATGTTGAGTTTTCTAAGGAGTTTCAGTCAGCCATCGAAGCCAAACAAATTGCCGAACAGGAAAAGCAGCGGGAAGTGTTCCGAGTAGAACAAGCTGAACTGATCAAACAAAGAATGATCGTCAAAGCCAGTGGTGAAGCCCAGGCCATTACCCTGAAAGGAGAAGCACTCCGCAACAATCCAAACGTGATTCAATTGGAGTATGTCCGCAACTTGCCCGATGACATCAAAACCATCGTCAGCGAACAAAATGCTATCCTAAACTTTGGAGATTTCCTGAATAAGTAAGCTGTTACGGATTCAAATTTCTAAGTCGATCCCCTTGCAGCAAGGGCTTCAGAGGCACAAGTATGCAACTGAGATGATTATCAGCTTGGTTTGGATCCCGGTCATAACTCTCATACCTTATAAAACCCTAAGTCGATTCCTTCGATGCCTCTACATTTGCGTCAGACAACTTAGACTCAGCGGCATTGGATCGATTTTGTCGAATCACTTGCACAATAACCACTGTGAACAAGTGGGCAAGCAGCCCAACCGGCCCCGCAAACAAGCACAAAAGCAGCGAATGGCTTGTCCAAACCTGCTTGTCTCGTCCTTCCAGATAGATCCAACGACCCACAAATAAATCCATCACAATGTAGTGAACCCAGCCGGCAGCCATCACTTGGGGTCGGGCAAACAGCTGAGTTAAATCCGACAGAGAAAGCTGGGGATCCGAAAAGCCCTCCAAACTCTCCCCATCAAACCCCGTTACCAGCAGATACAAGTACACCCCAGCCAACACTGCAATCGGCAACAACGGCTCCATCACCTGCCGGGTTACCTTCCAACCCGGCAGTAGGATCATCAAAGCCCAAAACGGTAACGCAAACCAGTTGGCTCCGTTAAAGATTATCTCTAGCATGTTCGGCAACCCACAACGCTATCTGTTCATTATCGGCCCCCGCACCTGTTCGGATCCCTAAGCTGCACCCGATAATCAATAAATCTCCTCTCCCAGAGTTCGTAATAATGCAGACTCCTCAACCTCCCGCACAAGATCCCGCAAATGTTCCAGATGTGGGCGGATCACGATATCCCGAACCCTTTCGCTCCCGTATGGGAGATCGCCTCAAAAAGCGCCTGGGAGAAGCCTGTAGCCTGACTCAATTCGGGGTCAACCTGGTTACCCTAGGGCCAGGCGGTCAATCTGCTTTACGCCATTGGCATACCCTTGAGGATGAGTTTGTCTATATCCTCAAGGGGGAGGTAACACTTGTCACTGATCGGGGTCAACAAATCTTGAAAGCAGGCATGTTTGCCGGTTACCCTGGCGGGCAGCAAGATGCCCATCACTTCATCAACCATTCCGAACAACCTGCTCAATATCTGGAAATAGGTAGCCGGATCCCTGGAGATGTTGCCTTTTACCCCGATGATGATTTGCTGTGGATAGAGACGGAAATGAACACAGTTGCAGCTCACAAAAATGGCGAGTTTTACCCCGATGAGGACAAGAGGTGATGATGGCACCTCAGCTGATGCATTGCACTCACTATGACACAAGGGATCCCTTGACCCGCGCTGGGTATGCTGGATCTACCCCTTCCAGCCCTTATCATGTGCAGATTCACAAGTCGTCACCACATCGCTTCTCAAATCGCTCATTGGTTTTGGGTTGGGGTACTGCTGTTTATCTTGCTAGGGATCCCGGCTTGGCCTCAATCGAACAACATCACCAACAGCGAAAGTGAATCAGCGTCGATTGTGTTGGACGGGCAAGTGCTGTTTCAAGTACAAGCCTCCGGTCAATTCAATGCCCAGGAACGTGCTAGCTTCATTAACCTATTCTTAGAAGATGCCATCACAGCTCCAGAACCTGTACAAGTTCAAATTGAGGAGCGAAATAACTTACCCACCCTACTCTTAGATGGACGCTATTTACTCACGGTCACCGATCAAGATACCGAGGAAAATCAGTCTCCCCAAGCGCAAGCAGAAGCCTGGGCAGCCCTCCTAGAAACAGCCCTAGCAGAAGCCCAATCACAACGCAGTGTGGAGTACCTACAAACCGCTGGGATTCAAGCTGGGATTGCTATCGGTGCTGCCTTGGTTTTGCACAGTGTCTTGGGCTGGTTCCATCGCCGTTGGGGGAGAGGATCCAATTCTCCACAACCACTGCTAACTCTAGTCATTCTGCTCAGTCGATTGGGGTTATGGCTAGTGACAGGAGCCTACGTCATCGGCCTCTTTCCCCTCACACGTCATTGGTTTTACCAAGTTAGCGTTGCCTTAAATTGGGGCATAGACCCAGATCCAACTCCCCGTTTACCCATCTTTCTTGGGTTAGTGACATTGTCGTTACTGATTGGCTACAGCACTCCATCTATCCTTATTACTCTGTTTCATCGTTTCAGCTCTGCTAAGGTCTTTGTCATTTTAGAAAGGGTTTTCACTCCTTTACGAGAAGCTCAACAGATAGCAGGCACAGTATTACTTTTACATGCCTCTCTGAATATTTTAAGGCCTTACTCCACACTGTTTGCTCTGTTGCGCCCTTGGCTCGACTTAGCTCTCGTCGTTAGCTTGGCCTGGCTTTTGTCCAGAGGTTTTCGACAAGTGGTGCGACTCTATGGCATAGATTTAATTCGCAAGCTGGGATTAGAAATTGATGAATTTGTCTTGGTGGTTGAGACCATCATCAATGCAGTAATCATTGTATTCTCTATATTTATTTTTGCCCAGACCCAACAGTTCAATCTGATTGGTTTGATCACCAGCCTAGGAATAGGTGGATTGGCAGTAGCTTTTGCTGCTCAAAAAATTATCGAACAAATCCTTAGTACTATCGTTTTATATTTGGATCGTCCCTTTGTGCCTGGGGACTACATCCGCATGGCAAACGGACAAATCGGTCGTATTGAGTCCATTGGTTTACGTTCCACCAAGATTCGTACAGCTGCCAAAAGTACCCTGATGATTGTTCCCAACTCTAATTTGGTCAATGCCGAGATTGAAAACCTGAGCATGGCCAAAAAGGTAATGGTAATGCTGTACTTAGATTTTCTAAAGCCCCTTGAGGATCAAGATGCAGCTTTGGTAAAGCAGGTCATTTCTGAAGAGACCAACTCTTTATTTGGTATTGATCCAGGTAGTACCAATATCTCATTACTCCGCAATGCTGAAGATCGTATTACTAGAGCTAGGGTTACCTTCTTTATTCTCGGTTCCAGCGAAAACTCCATTCAGTTGCGCAAAAGATTACTAGAATTAGCCAATGAAAAGATTTCTAAGAAACTCATGAAGTTTGGGATTCAATTTTTCCTCCAGGATCCAACTATCTATGTAGAATCTCCGGTTACTATTTAGTAAGCTCACATTGAATTCAAAGTGTCTATATTGACACAAAATCCCTAAAAGATTCAATTGTATCTGATGAAGAAATTTCCTAACTTCGAGTCCTGTCTACAAATGCAACGTGCCCGACAGGAGAGCTACCCGAGGGGCATATGCTGCGGAATGAAATCTGTGTAAACCTCTCCTTTCAAAAAAGCCTCGTGACGCAGGATCTGCTGATGGAAAGGGATCGTAGTAGGCACCCCAGTGATGGCACATTCACTCAAAGCCCGTTGCATACGCCGGATAGCCGCTGCTCGGTTTGGTCCCCAGGTGATCAATTTACCCAACAGTGAATCGTAATAGGGCGGGATCCGATAGTCGGTGTAGATGTGGGAGTCCATCCGTACCCCTGGCCCTCCCGGTGGCAAGTAGGCGCTGATCGTGCCTGACTGCGGGCGAAACTGCTGCTTCGGATCCTCAGCGTTGATCCGACATTCGATGGCGTGCCCCCGCAGTTGCACATCCTTCTGGCGAAAAGAGAGGGGTTGCCCCTGAGCAATGCGAATTTGCTCAGCAATCAAATCCAGCCCGGTTACCATCTCCGTTACGGGATGTTCCACCTGAATGCGGGTATTCATCTCAATGAAGTAAAACTGGCCATGTTTATCCAGTAAAAACTCCACCGTCCCTGCCCCCACATAGTTCACCACCTTGGCCGCCTTGACTGCTGCCGCTCCCATTCGGCTACGCAAAGCCGTGGTCAAGGCCGGACTAGGGGCCTCTTCCAAAAGCTTTTGATGTCGCCGCTGAATGGAGCAATCCCGCTCGTATAGATGCACCACATTGCCGTGGGTATCCGCCAGGATCTGAAACTCCACATGGCGAGGCCGCTCAATAAATTTCTCCAGATAAATTCCACCATCCCCAAAGGCTGCCTGGGCTTCCCCCTGAGCGGTACGCATCATCTTGAGCAAATCCTGGGCATCTTTGGCCACCCGCATGCCACGCCCGCCCCCCCCTGCTGTTGCCTTGATGATCACGGGATAACCAATTTTCTCCGCCAGCTTCATCGCCTCATCATCGGAGCTAATTAATCCTCGACTACCGGGCACTGTAGGGACCCCCACCGATTGCATGGTTTCCCGTGCTGTGGCCTTATCTGCCATCTTGCGCATCGACTCGGGAGAGGGGCCGATAAAAATCAGATGGTGATCCGCACACATTTCGGCAAACTTGGCATTTTCCGCCAGAAAGCCGTAGCCGGGATGAATAGCTGTCGCCCCCCGCGTAAGGGCTGCTGAAATAATGTTGGGGATATTCAGGTAACTTTTGGCTACCGGGGCATCTCCCACACAAACCGCTTCGTCTGCCAGTTGCACGTGCAGAGAGTTTTCATCGGCGGTGGAATAAACAGCTACCGTCGGGATCCCCATTTCCTGACAGGTGCGGATGATGCGTAGGGCGATCTCACCTCGGTTGGCGATCAGGATCTTGGCGATGGGCGGCATGAGGAGCGTTCAAGCGAAAGTGGAAACCATAGCCGCCAGAGTCCAGCGGCCCCTGCTCAACACAGTCTTGTAAAGAACTATCCTACCACGGTGAAGAAGACCCACTGGTGAGGAGCCTGGAGCATCTACAGACCCACTATCTGGGTGTTTTCAAAGGTAGAGAGAATTGCATCCAGGTTCTTAGTTTGCAACGAATAAGTGGCAGTGGCATCGTTGCCAAATTGAATTTCATCCCCATCTTCCAAATCTTGGAACTCCACCCGCTGCCCCCTTACATACAAGCCATTGGTACTAGGGGTGCCGTGAATGTCTCCATCAATGATCTGGTAAGTGAACCCATCCGGCGAGGTGGGAGATTCTGTTTTCACCAAAATGGCGTGATGGCGGGAAGCATATTGCGAATCAATGCGAATGCTATTACCCGGATCCCGACCCAGCGAATACAGCTCAGCCGTTAACCAGTAGGCTTTTGGCCCGTTGCGATCCTTGACGATCAGCACATGGTTGAGGGTAGGTCGAGGAGGGGGCGTGATCATGAGGTTCACCCGCCTGCACACCACAGAAGCAGGATTGCCAAAACGATAACATGGGATCCTGTAGCAACTTTAGCTCCCTTACTGGACTCTGGGTAACGCAGGGAAAGACAAGGGCTAATTTGATGGTATGGAGTCTCCCTACTGTGCTAAAAAAATGCTTTCCAACGTAGCTCAAGGTTCTATCGCCAGGGATCCACAACCTACTGGGGTCTCCTCTAATATCGAAGGGATCAGCCACATAACTTTCATCGTCCGAGATGTTCAGCGGATGGCCCAGATCCTCACCCAGGTTTTACAAGCACAGGAGGTGTACTCCAGCTCGTCGCCGACTGCTGTCGGCCCAGAGGAAAAATTCTTTCTAATTGGGGAGCTTTGGGTGGCCATTTTGCAAGGGGATCCCTTGCCCACCAAAACCTACAACCATATTGCCTTCAAGATCCCAGAAGCAGCGCTTCCAGAATATCAGCGGCGGGTAGAGGCATTGGATCTAGAGATTCTCCCCAGCCGTTCCCGTCAATCTGGGGAGGGGAAGTCTTTGTATTTCTATGACGAAGATCATCACCTTTTTGAATTACACACCGGTACCTTGGCGGAGCGATTGGCCACCTTCAGGTAGATTTTTGTAACAAATCCTCTCATAATAGGATCGAAGACGCAAATGGCTCCCTTACCCATGAATGGCTCGCAACCGGATCCCAGTTTAGGGCCAAAGCCGCCTCGCCTGATTGAGCTGGCCGAAGACGAAACCGATGCACAGCTGAGCGATCCGCTGCGGATGCAGCGCTATGAATGTCGTTCCTGTGGCTACGTCTATGAGCCTGCCAAAGGAGATCAGCTGAATCGGATCCCAGTGGGAGTCCCCTTTGAAGAGTTGCCTGCGGATTGGAAATGTCCAGTGTGTCGGGCGGATCAGCGTCTGTTCCAAGCGGTGGGGGTGAAAGGAAAACCCTCGGGTTTTCAGGAGAATTTGGGCTATGGGCTTGGGGTGAATGTGATGACTCCTACCCAGAAGAACCTGCTCATTTTCTTGGGGCTGGCGCTCGGATTTTTATTCCTGATGAGTTTCTATTTTGTCGAGTGATGGTCAAGATGTTCAAACCTCTGAGAATGGTGCTGCTTCTCTGCTTATCGATGCTGCTGATGGCGGCGCGAATGCCCAGTATGCGAGTGGTGCCGTGGCAACAGGTACAAGTGCCCACTGAAAATACCCTTTTGGACATCGCCTTCACCGGCAGTGACGGCTCTCACGGTTGGTTGGTGGGGGATAAGGCGACTTTGCTGGAATCTCAGGATGGTGGTCTCACCTGGCAAAATCGCAACTTGACGGGGTTGGAGCCAGAAGCCTACCTATCTTCCATCAGCTTTGCGGCATCAGAAGGTTGGATAGTTGGGCAACCCAAGATCCTTTTGCATACCCTCAATGAGGGATCCGATTGGACTTCAATACGCCTCAGCGATCAATTGCCAGGTGAGCCCCTTTTAATTGAGGCGCTAGGGCCAGGGTCAGCCGAGATGGTGACCAACGTGGGAGCCATCTACCGCACCGAAGATGGCGGACAGAACTGGCATGCCCGCGTGGATCAACCGATCGGTGTAGTGAAAAATATTGCCCGTAGCCCTGCCGGAGAATACCTGGCAGTGTCCTCTCGGGGTAGCTTCTACTTCCTTTACACTCCCGAAAGCCAAACTTGGAAGCCCTATCCGCGCGAAAGTTCCCGCCGTATCCAGAATATGGGCTTTGGACCCAATAGCAGCGCCTGGAAGCTCAACCAAGGGGCGGAAATTACTCTCTCCGATGACTTTACCTCCGGCGAGTGGGTACAACCCATTCGTCCCGGTCGTGCCCTGAGCTTCGGTTACTTGAATGCTGCCTACCAAAATGATCACGATCTTTGGGTCGTCGGGGGGGGTGCTACCCTAATTCACAGCCCGGATGGTGGCAAAACCTGGGAACAGGCCACCAAGGTGAGCAATGTGCCAGCCAATTTCTACACCATTGAGTTTCCTACCCCTGAGCAGGGCTTCATCCTCGGCCAACGGGGATCCCTACTGCGCTACGTTGGCTCTAACTCCTAGCGGCCCATAGGGATCCCTGTGCACAAACCCGTGAGGAAGAGTGCTATTCCCCCAAAGCTGTTGATTGCCGCCAGCGGCACAGGAGGGCATGTGTTTCCGGCTTTGGCCATTGCCGAGCAACTATCCGATTGGCAGATCGAGTGGTTGGGGGTGCCGGATCGGATGGAGACAAAGCTGGTTCAGGATCGCTATCGACTTCACCGTGTTTCCATGTCTGGCCTGCAGGGATCCCTGTTAGACAAAGGGTGGGCTTTTCTGCAACTGGGGGCAGCTATTTGGAAAGTGCGTCAGCTCCTGCAAGCCGGACAGTTTGATGGGGTGCTGAGTACGGGGGGCTATATTGCTGCTCCAGCAATTTTGGCAGCTCGCTCCCTTGGGGTACCAGTGGTGTTACATGAATCCAATGTCATCCCCGGCAAAGTCACCCGTGGGTTGGGCAGATGGTGCCGGCTGGTGGCTTTGGGCATGGCGGAAACTGCAAAATATCTACCGGGAGTAGCCACCCAAGTGGTGGGAACACCAGTTCGGTCTGAGTTCTACAGCCCCCAACCCGTTCCTGCGGATATCCCAATTCCCGACGGGGAGCCCTTCATTTTGATCATGGGAGGTAGCCAGGGGGCGCGAGGACTGAATCACATGGTCAATGCCTGTGTGGAGGATTGGTTGCAATCTGGGGCTTGGATTGTCCATTTAACGGGTAGTGTAGCGGCTCAGACTCCAGAGTCTCGGATCCCTCAGCATCCCCGTTACTGGCGGTTTCCCTTTCGAGCGGATGTGGCCAATCTGTTACAGCGAGCGGATTTCGTCATCAGCCGTGCTGGAGCCATGAGTCTGGCGGAATTGCTGGCGACAGGCACACCGGCTATTTTGATACCGTATCCCTTTGCGGCTGAGGATCATCAGTACCACAATGCTCTCGCTTTCGTGCAGTGCGGCGGGGGAGTGGTCATGCGAGAATCCGAAGGGAATCTAGACTTACTCCGGCAAACGGTGTTGACTTGGTTGGCTCACCCCCAAACTGTTACTCAAATGGCCGCTAGCCTGAAAACCACTGCCTATCCAGCAGCGAGCAGAGCGATGGCCCACCTGTTGCATGCGATCTTCCAAGATTCTGGCCGTTAGTCCCACAAGGGGTCAGCTGTGATACCGCAGGGATTGGACAGTACTCCCTTACGCAACCACTCCGAAGCTCTAGAGCCACTGACCTTAGAGCAGGTTCTGACTCGGCTAGAACAGTGCTTTGGCATCCCCAAGCCCGTTAGCTCTGGCGGGGCACCCTACTACCCCAATCTGCTGGATGAATTGGTGGGCACAATCCTTTCCCAAAACACCACCGTTCGCGTTAGCGGTGCACAGCACTTTCACAACAGCAGCCGCGCCTTTCGCGCCCTAAAAGCCGCCTATCCCCATTGGGAACAAGTATTGACTGCCGATCCGGAAGCGCTGGCCTTAATCATTCGTCCAGGGGGATTGGCCAACCTCAAAGCAGCCCGCATTCAAGAGCTGTTGGCAGAAATCCAAGACCGACAGGGATCCCTGCAACTGGACTTTTTGACGGAACTGGACACCGAACAGGCCCTCAACTACTTGCTCTCCCTAAAAGGGGTAGGGCTGAAAACCGCCACCTGTGTCTTGCTGTTTGGGTTGGGTCGCGACCTCTGCCCGGTGGACACCCATGTGCATCGGGTAGCCAATCGTCTGGGCTTAGTTCGGGCCAAAGCACCCGACGATACCTTTGTGCAACTGTCCAGTCACATTCCCATCGGCAAATCCTATTCCCTTCACATCAACCTCATCCGCCTCGGCAAACGTATCTGTAAAGCCCGTATGCCCGAATGTGGCCGTTGCCCGCTGCGTCGAGAGTGTCCTTCCGTCCTACTGCGACAGCGTTGATTCTTCTGGGATGGGTTGGGGGACAAGTTGAGAATCGGAAGTCAGAACAGGGATCCCGCTTTCTTCGGAGGATCTTTCCAGCTCTAGAGCTTGCCGCACCGATTGCAGCTCCTGGGAAAGCAACACTCGCTCCCGATCCAACAGACCAACAATGTGCTCCGGATCCTCGCGGGACACCACCGGCAACTGGCGCAAATCGTATTGATACATTGGCTCAGCTGCTACTACCACCGCCTCATCCGGGAAGGTGGTCAGAACAGGAGCTTGGCTCACCTCCTGCACCGTCAATTCCGCCAATGCCGAGTTCTCTTTGCGGGCCAAAGCCCGTTCTAGGTCTTGTAGGGTGAGAATGCCTCGCAGCCGCTCTTGAGAATCTACCACCAAAGCGCTGTGGCACTTCCCCTGCACCAAGCTGTCCAGAGCCTCGCGTACCGGCGTATCCTGCAACAACAGCAGGGAGGGAGCCACCATCACCTCCCCTACCGTCAGCCCAGTGTTCTGCCCTGCTTCACCGTTGGCCCGCAGGCTCTCTTGTCGAACCGAGGGGTAAATGGCGGGAGGATGTAATTGCTCCGTCAACCAAATGCTCAAGCCCACCGCCGCCATCAGGGGTAGAGCGATGTGATAATCCCGCGTCATTTCAAACAGCAGCAAAATGGCCGTCAAAGGAGCCCGCACACTGGCCGCCAACACTGCCGCCATCCCCACCATGGCGTAGGCTGCTGGAGGAGAGAGGGAAATTAACGGCAGCACCTGACTCAGCACCTGACCATATCCAGCCCCCAACACCGCCCCCAAAAATAAAGCCGGGGCAAAGGTTCCCCCCACAAAGCCACTGCCGACACTGAGGGCACTGAGCCACAATTTGCCCAGTAGCAACAGCCCTAACTGGCTTAAGGGAAAGGGCACTGCCTGTAAAATCGACTCAATGGTCTCATAGCCCACCCCCAACCCCAACGGGATCCCTAAACCCAACAGACCCAGGATCCACCCCCCCAGAATCGGCTTGCTCCAGGCAGGCCAAGTGGCAAGTGGGCCACTGCAAAACAGTTGTTTGCTCCATTCCAGGCTGTAGCTGAAGGCAATCGAAACCAAGCTGGCCAACAGGCCCAAGCCCAGATAGAAGGGCACCTCCAGTAACCCTTGCACCTCGTAGGCAGGCAACACAAAAGCCGGCTGGGTAATGGCGGGCAGCAGAAAAGCCGGCTGTGCCCCCAACCCCACCTGGGCAATCAGAGCAGACACCACCGCCGCCAAGACCACCACACTCACCGCCGATGTAGTAAAGCTGCGGGATAGGGCCAGCTCCAGTGCCAAAAAAACTCCTGCAATCGGGGCATTAAACCCCGCCGCCAATCCTGCCGCTGCCCCCGCTGCCACCAACAGTTGCACCCGCTCCCGTGATAAGTTCAGGTTCTGCCCCAACAGGGATCCCAGCAAGCCACCACTTTCCACACTGGGAGCCTCCGGACCTAGAGAAGCCCCTGCCCCTAAAGAAATCGCAGCAGCTAGCAGCTTGAGCGGGATCCACCACGGTCGAGGGGCCAAAGGACGAGCCGGGCCAACCAAACTGGAGAGGCTAAAGCTGGGCAGGGGCACCGCCACCCAGAGGGCGCTGATCAAGAGCCCCCCCAGTACTGGCGCCAAGGCCAATACCCAAGATCCCAGCGGCAAAAGGCTATCGATGAGGGTGTCCTGGAGCAGGTGGCGAAACCAGCTGATTAGATAACGAAACCCAACCACCACTAACCCTGTACCCAAACCCACCACCGCCGCCAGCAGCAGCAACAGGTTTTCTGAGGAAAGGCGCAGGCGGGGATCCGAAACGCTGTTCATGGGTTCCTTAGGAGTTAGGCGACGCGGCAGGTGCGCTAGGCTCCAGCCCACCAGGTAGGGTCAAGATCTCCACACCCGTTTCGGTTACGGCTACCGTGTGCTCAAATTGGGCCGAGAGCTTGCCATCGAGGGTGACAGCCGTCCACTTGTCAGCAAGCACCTTCACCTCCCAAGTACCCTCGTTGATCATCGGCTCAATGGTGAATACCATGCCTGGACGCAGTTTTTCTCCTTGCCCTGCTTGGCCATAATGGGGGATCTGGGGAGCAGCATGAAATTGACGACCCACACCATGCCCGACAAAGTCCCGCACCACTCCATAGCCATGGGCTTCGGCATACTCCTGAATCGCAGCGCCAATATCCCCCACTCTGCCACCGGGTTTCACCGCGGCAATGCCGCGCCGCAGACATTCTTCGGTTACCTCCACCAGCCGCCGCGCCCGCTCAGAGGGCTGTCCAACAAAGTAAGTTTTGGAGGTATCGCCGTGGTAGCCACCCAAGATGGGGGTGACATCGATGTTGATAATGTCCCCCTCCCTAAGGATCTGCTTCGGGCTTGGGATCCCGTGACAGACCACGTGGTTAATGCTGGTGCAGATGGATTTGGGAAAACCGTGGTACCCCAGAGGTGCGCTTTTGGCCCCGTGGGCCTGTGTCCAGCGCTCTGCCTCATCGTTCAGGACTTGGGTGGTGATCCCAGGTCGCACCATCGGCTCGAGGTGATTGAGCAAGTCTGCTGCCAGTTGACAGGCCCGCCGCATTTTTTCCAGCTCGCGAGAGGAGAGCAAAACCAGAGGTTGAGGGGCTTGGGTGAGTTGGTTCATGCCCATTTGTAGGGCGGATCCCAGTTGCTCCCCTAAACGCTGCGAACGACGACCCAGATCAGTCCAGAGAGTACGCATATCTTCCATCATCATTAAGACTATCCATGAGGCCTACTGTAAGGAGGGATCCAACTTCTGCAGGGGATCCTGGGTTTGTCTGTGGAGGTTAAAGGAAAAGGAGTCAATCAATAGGTTCAGGAGCCCCACCGCCGGTGCCGAATCCGCTGCACCAACCATAACCCCAAAAAATAGCTGATGAGGGATCCCCATAAACCGACAAAAGCACAGCCCACAAACAGAGTGCCGGAAACCTCCATACTCCACTGCATCCAATGTTTCCAGGTGGTTGCCACCAACTCGGTGGTCGCTATCGAAGACTGGGATCCCAGTAGCCATTCTCCCACTTGATAGTTAAAGGCGTAGATGGGCACATAGGTGAAGGGGTTGCTCACCCAAGTTCCCGCCGCCGCCACCAGCTTATTACCCCGAAACGGCACCGCCAACACCAGAGCAGCCAAGGTCTGAAAGCCAAAGATCGGGAAACAACCGGCAAACACCCCTACCGCCAAACCGCGGGCAATTTCCTTCGGGCTAGATTGCAGCCGCAATAGGCGCAAATAAAGATAGCGCAACCCACGTTTCCAGGAGGGATCCCGGCGGGCCAAAGTCAGTACAGATTGAGCATTAAAACGGGGCACAGTGGATCCCGGCAAACGCAAGGGCAGAGGAGACAGCCTCAACCAAAAAAGGGGGCTCATGGTGGCGAAGTGAGAGAAGGTGTTAAGTCCTGTAAATCCAGTGTATCTTTCCCGCCGCTGGCGACAAAGGGATTTTTATAGCCATTTTGCGACCGATTATTCATTTACACCGCAACCCGAGCAGAGGCAGCTGTCTTACTCTCTCGATTTGACCGGGTAACAGCCGAACAGGTTTTGCAACGAACAACTCCTTAAATGAGCTTATCCACCAAAGCCAGGACAAAGTTCAGGCCCAAATAGGAGACCAGCGCCACCAAAAACACGAACAGGGTGATGCTAAACAGAGATTGCAGGGATCCAGATCCGGCTTTGGGTTCCGGCTTTTCGGGAGGAGTAGCCATCAGGAAATCCAGTGAGAAGGATGATCTTTAGAATCCCATCTTGGCTGTGCATTTGTATCTATGGGCTCAATCTAGAGATATCTAAGCGTGAACACTCTTTACAAAACCGATTTCTACGCCTGGACACACACTGGAGCAGGCTCAGTTTCTGGAATCCGGCCAATGGGAGCGCTTGGATCGCGAACACCCAGTGGAGGAGATTGAGTCTTTGGGGAGACAACAGCGACAGGAGTTGCGCAATCAATTAGCGAGCTTGAGCGCTCACCTGTTGAAGCAGGGGTAGCTCAGGTGGTCGAAGAAACTCCTCTCCACTACAGAGATTTGCCCAGCACCTTACCCTACAGCTTGGAGCAGCTTCTGGATGATGGTTTCTTCCCCGATCAGGATGCCTGATACCCGAAGAGAATTAATCTCTCGCCAAGATGGCCTGCAACAAGGGATCCCCTCCAAACCGCACCACATCCGTACAAGGCAGTCCTGTTTCCGATTCCACCTGTCGGATCTGTTCTAGCGCAGCCGTTTTCTCCCAGCCAAAGGTATTGAGGGCAATACCTGCCACCGCTACAGGGGCAAAGGCTCCGCCAGCAACCGCCACCTGTTCGTACAGGTCAATCACCTTGGATAACGGCGGGATCGGTACATAGTCCATGCCCTTAATGTGAGCTTGTCCGGCCCGGTGCACCAAAATCAGATGGGTCGGCTGGGATCCCCGGATCAGGGGAAGGGTGGCGGTTGAGGCCGGGTTGAGCAGGGATCCCTGACCCTCAATGTGCAGAATGTCATGATTAAATCCGTAGCGCAGCACCAGCTGTTCTACAGCACCGCTGGCATAGTCCACCCGCACCGCATCCAAAGGGATGCCATCCCCGCTGAGCATGATCCCGGTTTGACCGGTAGCCAGAAAACGAGAGCGCAGGCCCCGTTTAAGGCTGGCTCGGTGCAGTTCTAGGCTGGTGGACATCTTGCCCACACTCATGTCGGTGCCCACCGTCAGCACCCGTTTGCAGGGGAGCGTTCGCGCCAAGGCCTGACCCACCGATAACCCCTGCGGCTCCCGGCGAATATCCCAAATCCAGGCCCCTGGCTGTAGCCACTGTTGGAATTGCGGATCCTGAGCCAGAGGGGTGTGCAGCCCATTGACCAAAGACAGACCGGCCCGCAAGGCTTGCCCCAACTCCTGCCGCCACTCCTGGGGTAGCTGTCCACCGGAAGGGGCAATCCCAATCACCAAGATTTCCGGTTGATAGCTCAAAGCTTCTGCTACCGAAGCCACAATCGGAATGGCTTTAGGGATCCCCGTCAGTGCCGCCAGGGATCCCCCTGCCTGCTCCCGGTCAATCACCGCCACCACCTGAAACTGGCCGTAGCGCAGCAGCGATACCCCTGTCTTTCCTTGCTCCCGCAGTAGGCCCCCGTGTAACAGAACAGCCACACGGCTCTGACTAGAAAGGGATCCCGGTTTTGACATCAACCACCCCTCTGGATTCTCTTCATGTACTGGCCATCACGCCAAACCATCCGTCAGCGAGACTCCCAAGCCCGGCCGATCTGTGGGTACCAGACGGCCCTTCTCCAGGAGGGCGCCACAAAAGGGATCATCCACCAGATTGAGGTGACTATCCAAATCCAGATAATCCACCAAAGGGGCCAAATGGGCTGCCGCCGTGTTGCCCAAAGCCGTGTTGCTATAGCAGCCCAGCATCACCTGCAAGCCATGGGCCTTGGCCGTGTGAATCATGCGCAGAGCCTCCCTCAGACCGCCACACTTCATCAGCTTGATGTTGATCCCATGTACCCGATCCACCAGACCGGGAATATCCCGGCTATCAAAGCAGCTTTCATCCACAAAGATCGGCAACTTAGACTCATGCCAGAGGGTAATCAATCCCGCCTCTCGTCCCCTATCCAGCGGTTGCTCCAGGTAACTCACCCCCTGTCCCGCCAGCCAGTTGCTCATGCTCAGAGTTTGTTCCACCGTCCAAGCACCGTTGGCATCCACGGTGATCAGGGATCCCAGTGGGAT
>JAUQVI010000013.1:0-27175 GCA_039794885.1 Thermostichus sp. DG02_5_bins_236 | reverse complement strand
TTTGTGAACAGGGGCGATCGTTATTGCCCGCCGGGGTCACCGCTATTTCGGGAGAGTTTGAGGCCGGGGCGGCGGTGCGCCTCTGCGATCCGCGTGGGCAAGAGGTGGCGCGAGGATTGGTGAACTATGGTGCCGAGGAGTTGCAGCGGATCAAAGGCAAAAAAACGGCTGAGATCCCCCACATTCTTGGCTATGAAGGAGTCGATACGGCTATTCACCGGGATAACTTGGCTTTGCTGGACTGAACCCGTAGCGTCAGATGCACTTGCAATGCTACGGACATGGTCAAATAAGACCACTTCAGACGGGTGGGTGTGTTGGCTAAAGAGCCTCGCCCCGTTCACATATTCAGAAGGGAGCTTATCCATGTTGCAGATTGGGATAGATGTCAGGCAACAGTGGCCGCGTTGGTTAAAAGCATTGGGCGTCACAATTGCCTTTGGCCTCAGCATTACAGCGCTGACGATCAGTAGTTCGCTCGGATCTCCTAAGGTGTCTCATCCTCTGGATCCCTTGACTGCTGAGGAAATTGAAACCACTGCCAATGTTATCCGCAAGGCGGAGAGCTTGGCGGAAGATGCCACATTTGTGATCATCGACCTGCAGGAGCCTGATAAAACTGAGGTACTCAGCTTTCAGCCTGGGGATCCCTTTCGCCGCGAAGCCTTTTCCATTGTCTATGAACCGAAGGCCAACCGCACCTACGAGGCCATTGTTGATCTGATGGAAAACAAGCTGATCGATTGGACGGAAGTGCCCGGTGTGCAACCGGCGATGGTAGGTAGCGAATTCGGCCTAGCTGCAGAGGTGGTGAAGGCGGATCCCGGTTGGCAAGAGGCGATGCGCAAGCGCGGGATCACCGATTTCGACCGTGTGGCCGTAGACTGCTGGGCACCGGGCAACCTGAGTGAGGAGGAGGAAGCCTCTGGAAACCGCTTCTGCCGCGGCATTTCCTATTACAAAGGCGACAACTGGAACTACTACGGCGCGCCCATAGAAGGAGTTCTGGCCACCGTAAACCTCAACACCGGGGAAGTCTCAAAACTGATCGATAACGACACCCCTGTGGCTTTCTCCAAAGAAAGCTTCGACTATGACCTAGCCTCTCTGGGCACGGTGCGCCCTGCCCCCAAACCCCTGAAACTCACCCATCCCAATGGGGCTAGCTACGACATCAATGGCAACGAGATCACCTGGCAAGGGTGGAAGTTCCGTTACCTGATGCATCCGCGCGAGGGATTGGTGCTCTACACGGTGCGCTACCAAGAGGGTGATGAAGAACGGCCTGTACTCTATCGGGTCAGCCTCTCAGAAATGGTGGTGCCTTACGGGGATCCCGAGGAAACCTGGTATTTCCGCAATGCCTTTGATGTCGGGGAATACAACTTTGGTCTGCTTGCCAACACGATGGAATTGGGTAAGGAAGTACCGGAAAATGGCCTGCTCTTGGATGCTGTTTTTGCCGATAACGATGGGGAGCCCTATGTGATGCCGGGAGTGGTGGGCCTCTACGAGCGGGATAACGGCATGCTCTGGAAGCACTACGACTACAACACCGAGCGCAACGATGTGCGCCGCAGCCGCGAGTTGGTGATGACCATGACCGCCGCCATTGGCAACTATGACTACGGCATTAGCTGGGTATTTCACCAAGATGGCACCTTTGAGGTACAGGCAGATTTGACCGGGATTGTTCTGGCCAAAGGAACCGATGCGATCACCACTGCCGATGCGGATCCCTTCTCTCCCCTGCTGGCCCCCCATGTGGGTGGCACCAACCACCAGCACTACTTCAGCTTCCGGCTAGACATGGATGTGGATGGCACCGACAACGGCATTATGGAGATGAACCTCAAGTCTCTACCCAAAGGCCCCGACAACCCAGCCGGCAACGCCTTCATCATGGAAGATACCCACCTAATGAGCGAAAAAGAGGCGGTACGGGATATGAACATGGCCAGCAACCGCAAGTGGGCCATCGTCTCCACCTCGAAGGAGAATGCCATCGGTGCCCACACAGGCTATGCCCTCATGCCCGGCCACAATGCGATGTTCCTGCCGGTTGAAGGAGCCAACGTGCGGGATCGGGCCGGATTTGCCACCCACCACTTCTGGGCCACCCACTACAAACCCGGTGAACTGTATGCTGCCGGTCTTTACCCCAACCACAGCCAGCCGGGAGAAGGGTTACCCAACTGGATCAGCGATGACGAATCTCTGGAAGGGGAGGATGTCGTGGTTTGGTATTCCTTGGGAGTATCCCATGTGCCCCGCCCGGAGGATTGGCCGGTGATGCCGGTGCATCGAACCGGCTTTAAGCTCATACCCTGGGGCTTCTTCGACCGCAACCCAACCATTGATCTGGCAGAACCTGCCTAAAACCAGAGGGCGATCCTCCGAATTGTCAGTAGGGTCTGGACTGTTCCAGGCCCTTTTTGCTGGTCCAACTCAGGCCTTTGGTAACAGGGATCCCCAACAAATAGCCCTTATCCCTGCTCTTGCATGGCTTCTGCCAACAGTTGGGCCACTTCTGGCCGAGAAAACTCCGGCGGGGGGACCTCACCCCGTCGCAACATTTCCCGCACCTTGGTTCCCGAAAGGTGAATGCGCTCGTGGGGTTGGCTAGGACTGGTCTTGGCCGTAGCCATGGTGCCCGTAACGGTGCAGTAGAAGGCATGCTCAAACTTGAGGGGAATAATACCCAGCTCTCCCGACTCAAACTCGTCAAAAATGTGCTGGGCATCGTAGGTACCGTAGTAATCTCCCACCCCGGCGTGATCGCGACCCACAATGAAATGGGTACAGCCGTAGTTCTTGCGAATCAGAGCGTGGAAAATGGCTTCCCGGGGGCCGGCATAGCGCATGGCCGACGGATTAATCGCCAAAATCACCCGATCCTGGGGGTAGTACTTTTCAATCAGCACCTCATAGCAACGCATGCGCACATCGGCAGGAATATCATCACTTTTGGTGGCTCCCACCAGTGGATGTAAAAACAATCCATCCACAATCTCCAGAGCACACTTTTGGATGTACTCATGGGCACGGTGGATGGGGTTACGGGTTTGAAAGCCAACAATGGTTTTCCAGCCCCGCTCTCGAAAGAGCTGACGGGACTGGGCCGGGTCAATTTGGTAAGCCGGGAAAAGCGGATGGGGATCCCGTTGCAGAAGGGTAACCGGGCCGGCCAAGTAGACGGATCCCTGCTCGTAGAGCACCCTCACCCCCGGATGCTTTTCATCCGTGGTGCGGTAAACCTGCCGGGCTTCGCGGGTTTTGTCGTAGGTAAACTTCTCCGTCAGCTCCATCAAACCGATAACCTGACCTGTTTCAGCAGCCAAAGCCAGGAGTTGCCCCTCCTTGAGATCGGCTGCCACCTCCGGCGAAACCGGCAACGTGATCGGCAAGGACCAGGCCAAACCATTGGCCAAGTGCATCGTTTCCACCACCGCCTGATAATTCGCCCGGTCCATAAACCCTGTTAAAGGGCTGAACCCCCCAATCGCGATCATCTCCAGATCCGATTGCGACCGCTCGCTTAGGTAGAGAGTGGGGCAATGTTCAGCTTTGGAGCGCAGTTCCTCCACCTGCTCGGCAGGGGCAATGCGGTTGATTAGGGTGCCGCCATGGGGGGGAATGGCATCACGAACAGAGACGGGGAACTGAGATTGGCTCATGAGACGCTGGGGATGTGAACGGTGAACCAAGGCACAACAGGAGGTCTTGTCAGGGTTGGACAGGGATCCGGCACAAACGAAACCCTTGTGAATCGAAGCTGAACTCAAAACGTGTTCAATTCCGCGCTCGATCTAGGTTAACGCTCCTCGGGATCCCTGGTATAGAGCCATCCCCAATTCGGTGCGGAAAACCTCACCTGTAATTACTCCAACCGCTCAATCCAATATCAATCCAACAAGTAGGGAGGCATCTTCTCATCCGTGGCCGACACATTATCAAAAATGGGCCGGTTCATGATCTTCTTTTGCGTGTGGGCTAAGGGTGGAAGTGGTGGGGTTTGCGGCTGAGGTTTTGGCTGTGCCAAGGGTTGCCCTTTGCCGCTTCGCAACTCTTGGATGGTTTTGGCCCGTTCATCGGCGACGGTTTGCAACTGGGCCAGGGCTTTTTGTAGCTCATCCCGATGGGCACTCACCTGTTGCAACTGGGTTTGCAGGCTGGAGAGTTTGGTTTGGGAGTCCTGCAGTTGTTGCTGGCTTTCTGCCAATTGACTTTTCAACGCTTCCACTTCTTCTGAGGGCATTGTCGTCGGCTCCTCGCTCACAGGGGTAGTTTCTGTAGTGGGTTCTGACTCGGTTTTAGCGCTTGCCTTGCGCCGAGATCCGCTGGAGCGGCGGGAAGAGCCCCCCGAAGAAGAAAACAGGCTACGGTCAGATCCAGTCACAAGAGCACCTCATGCTCAACAAACTGCAGCAACCGCTGACACACCGCTGCCCCAGGCCGATATTCCATCACTGTCAGGCCGTAGTCGAAAGCTGTGCGCAAATCACTGCTATCTGGAATAGTAACGGGTGAAAGCACATCCGCGAAAATCTGTTGCGCTTGCACATACAACTGGCCCGTATGGGATCCCGACCAAATCCCCCCCGGCAAGTAGCGATCATCCAACATGGTCAGCACGGTGCGAGCCTGGGTGAGCTGGCCCTTGAGAGCATTGATGTAGCGCAATGTTACTTCTGTACAAGAAAAGTCAGCTCGATTGAGCCGCGTTGGGATCACCACCCGCTGAGCCACCTGTAGGGCATTGGCCGTGAGGACATTCAGTTCCCCTGGCGTATCCAGAAAGATACAGTCATAGTCGGCCTGCAAGGGACTGAGTTGTTCCTGCAACAGGTGCTGGCCTGAGGATCCGGCAGCGGCTAGGTGGGCTGCTACCTCGGCCATGTTGCTGTGGGCAGGGATGATATCTAACCCCTTATCGCTGGTGTAGATAACCTCTAGCAAAGGCCGTTGGTGGTGGGGGTGCAGGCTGGCCCAAACCGTTTCTTGTTCCGGCAGGGATCCGGCTTCCTCCAAGTACAAACTGCTGGCCGTAGCCTGCGAGGTGAGATCAATCAACAACACCCGTTCTCCCCGCTGCGCCATCAACTGGGCTGCATGTACACAAAGGGTGGACTTGCCGGTCCCCCCCTTGTTATTGGTAAACGCCAAGATCCGTGCCATGAACTCTCCCCGTGCTGCCTGTTCCTCTTCAGGATTTTCCTCCATTCCCCTCCCTCAGGAACAATTCAGAAAGGCCGTTCAGGTGGCCCCACAGCAGTCTATGCTAGTGGTTGTAGCCTGGCCGTAAGCTGGAGGAAAACCATGCGCGAGGTATTGGCGATCATCCTGGGAGGCGGGCGTGGCACCCGTCTTTACCCCCTCACCAAACGCCGTGCCAAACCCGCTGTACCCTTAGCAGGTAAGTATCGCCTGATTGACATTCCGGTCAGTAACTGTATCAATTCTCACATTGAAAAGATCTACGTCCTGACGCAGTTCAACTCTGCTTCTTTGAACCGCCACATCGTCAACACCTATCGCTTTTCCCCCTTTAGCGGTGGCTTTGTGGATATATTGGCGGCCCAGCAAACCCCAGAAAACCCAGAGTGGTTCCAGGGCACCGCTGATGCAGTACGGCAATATCTTTGGTTGATGGAGTCTTGGAAACCGCAGGAGTATCTAATCCTCTCCGGTGACCACCTCTATTGCATGGACTACCGCCCCTTCATTGAGCACCACCGGCAAACCGGGGCAGATGTGACGCTGGCAGTGCTGCCCTGTGGGGAGAATGTCGCCTCCAGTTTTGGCTTGCTCAAGATCGGTGAAAACGGGCGCATTGTTGATTTCAAAGAAAAGCCGAAAGGGGAGCTGCTGAAAACCTGCCAGGTGGATACCCAAGCCCTTGGCCTCAGCCCCGCAGAAGCCCAAGCCAAACCCTACATCGCCTCGATGGGCATTTATGTGTTCAAGCGAGAAGCCTTGATCGAAATGCTCAAGGTGAAGGAACACACCGATTTTGGTAAGGAAGTGTTACCCGCCGCCATTGACAAGTATCATGTGCAAGCCTACCTCTTCAACGATTATTGGGAAGACATCGGTACCATCGAAGCGTTCTACCAGGCCAATCTTTCTTTGGTGAAGCAGCCTAACCCTCCCTTTAGCTTCTTCAATAGTGAGATGCCGATCTACACGCGCCCGCGCTTTTTGCCCCCCAACAAAATCCTCGACTCTCACATTGTGGATTCGATGATTGCCGATGGCTGCATTATCAAAAATGCTCAGATTCGTAACTCAATCATCGGCATTCGCAGCCGTTTAGAAGCGAATACGATCGTCGAAAACACACTGGTGATGGGGGCGGATTACTACGAGTCGGCAGAGGAGCGACAGGCCAAGCTGAACGAAGGGATCCCGGCAGTGGGCATTGGAGCCAACTCTCACGTCACCAACGCGATTGTGGATAAAAATGCCCGCATCGGACGCAATGTGCGCATTCTCAACAAAGATCACATTACAGAAGCGGAACGAGAGGAAGAAGGGATCTGGATCAGCAATGGCATTGTCACGATCATCAAAGACTCGGTGATCCCGGACAACACGGTGATTTAACGGTGCTTTGGCGGATCCCGCTGGTCTCAAACTGAGATTACGATAGATAAAGTAACTTTTAGTGTTGTGAGCTGATCCAAGCGTGCCTGCCCAGCCCCAGTCTATCGCCTCGCTAGAAGCCTACGATTCTCAATACATCTCCCGTTATTACCGTTGGCGACTGCCTCAGGTGATCGGTCGTTCTCTGGCCATCCTCTGGCCCCTCTTTTGGTTTGTGCTCTGCTTGCGTTGGGATCAGCTTTGGGGACGTACAGATCGCAATATTGGTCAGCGCTCGGTACAGTTACGTAAGCTGCTCACCCATTTGGGGCCGACGTTCATCAAAGTGGGTCAGGCCCTTTCCACACGACCGGATTTGGTGCGCAAAGACTTCCTAGAAGAGCTGACCCAATTGCAGGATCAGTTGCCCGGGTTCCCGTCCTCACAAGCCTACGCCCGCATTGAGTCGGAGTTGGGTCGTCCGGTTGCCGAGATCTACGCTCAGATTTCCCCCGAGCCGGTGGCTGCCGCCAGTTTGGGCCAAGTTTACAAAGCGCAATTGCACAGTGGCGAGTGGGTGGCGGTGAAGGTGCAACGGCCCCATTTGCGAGAACGGCTGAGTTTGGATCTGTACCTGATTCGTTGGGCTTCCACGTGGTTGGCCCCTTGGCTGCCCTTAAACCTGGGTAATACTTTGACGGCGGTGGTGGATGAGTTTGGCCGCAAGCTTTACGAAGAGATTGATTACATTCATGAAGGGCAAAACTGCGAACGCTTTGCCGCCTACTTCCGTGGCGATCCGGATGTGTATGTACCCCGGATTTTTTGGGCTTACACGACCCGCCGAGTGCTGACGCTGGAGTGGATTGACGGCATTAAGCTAACGGATGTGGAACGCATTCAAGCGGCCAATCTGGAGGTCAATCAACTGGTGCGGATTGGGGTGGTTTCTGCTCTTAAGCAACTGCTGGAGTTTGGGTTTTTCCACGCGGATCCTCATCCAGGTAACCTCTTTGCCCTCACCGATGGCCGTATGGCCTATATCGATTTCGGCATGATGGATCAGCTCACCCAGGAGATGAAGGAATACCTGGTGGATGCGCTGGTGCATTTGGTCGATCGGGACTATAACACCCTGATCGATGATTTTATTCATTTGGGATTTTTGCAGCCCAATATCAACCGGCAAGAACTGATCCCAGCCTTGGAAACAGTGCTGGCGGATGTGCTCACTCAGGAAGTGGGCAACTTTAACTTCAAAACCGCCACCGATCAGTTCTCGGATTTGATGTACCGCTATCCATTCCAGGTGCCGCCGCATTTTGCCCTGGTGATTCGCTCTTTGGTCACCCAAGAAGGAGTGGCCCTCAGCCTCTATCCACAGTTCCGAATTGTTGGGGTGGCCTATCCGTATGTGGCAAAACGGCTGTTGACGGATGAATCGCCGCGCATTCGGGAACGGCTATTGCAGGTGCTGATTAAGGAGGGTAAGTTCCGTTGGAATCGCCTGGAAAACCTGATCCAAATTGCCCGTAGCGATGGACAACTGGATCTGGTGCCCACGGCTCAAATGGGGCTGCGCTATCTGATGTCTGAAGAAGCCCGCAATTTGCGTCGCCAGTTGGTGCTTTCCCTCACAGAAGATGACCGCATTCACTTTGAGGAATTGCAACGGCTCTGGCATTTGCTCACCCCCGAGATCTCGGCAACCCGCCTCTGGCAAGCCACGATGGGATCCCTACCCAACCCCTTTGCAACCGATTTGCAAGACACCTTTGCTGATCTGGGAGAACGGGTGCAAGCCCATCTGGAACAACTTAGCCGCTGGCGACCTCTACAACCTTGGCCGGATTTGCTGGCGGGAATAGGGCAACAAAGGTAGAACGGAAGAAGGCAAACCTCAGTTATTTACCTGGACAAAAGCGTGGCAGATCAACAGGGTGATTTCATTGCAGGGGTGGTGACGGGAGCCGTGCTGGGAGGGATCCTGGGCGGGGTGATCGGGTTTGTGCTTGCCCCCAAAGTCGGCAAGGGATCCTTGGAAGGGCAACGACGGGATTCCGAACGGCTGAATGGAACCCAAGCTATTCCCATGACCACTGGACGACCGCGCATCAGTGCTTCTTCAACTTCGGCTATCCCTAACCCCAACGACTGGAATGCCTGGGAAACTGAAGCAGAACGGATTGGCCAAGCCCGACGCACCCTAGAAGCCAAGATCGCTGAGTTGAATGAGGCTATTCAGACCACTCGCGCCCAGTTAATCGTCAAGGATGTGCCTTCAGCCCCACAGGAGAAGAGGGGAGAATGAGTCAGAAGGGATCCCTGTATCGCCTAGTTTTTTCCCTGTCCATGCCAAACTAGAAGCGATGTCGGTTCGGTGGATCGGTTGTCTAAGCTTGATCGGATGCTTACTTCTATCCACCGATTGTGTTTGTTGTCCCTCCGCTTTTTCCAACCATGATGCTTAGCCACCTTTTTTTGCCCCCTCTGACCTCGATGGATAGCCTCTCTTTCGGGTTGGTCTACGCCACTGCCGGGTCGTTGCTATTTCGCTCGATTTACCAGTTCATCGTCATTTACAATGTGCTGCTCATTGTGCGCATTTTGTTGAGCTGGTTCCCGCAACTGAACTGGTCGAACCCGATTCTATCGGTGCTAAGCCAACTGACGGATCCCTATCTGAACCTGTTTCGAGGCATTATTCCCCCGATTGGTGGATTGGACTTTTCCCCGTGGTTAGCCTTTATTTTGCTCAGCTTTGCTATGCGGGTGGTGGGCCAGTTTGCCTAATGCTGAGTGGTGACCGCTATTTTTTCAGGGCTTAGTAAAGCCGGAATCCCGCTGGGGAAACATTGTTTTTTAGGCTCGGATTTTTCTGTGCCGTAGCATTTGATCCATCCTGACGGGCCGGGATCCTCCTAAAATCAGGAGTCACTTTTTTGTTGCCCACCATGCAGATCCCCAGCGTTGACCACTACCGGTTGCTCAATGCCCAAGTTCCCTTCTCGGTACTTAAAGATCCGGTACCTGGGGCTACCCCCAACCCAGATAACCTGGTTTTGCTGGATTTGGAGATTCGTGCTGGGGTGATCACTCAGATCCAACCGGCCAACAGCCCTGCTCCAGAAGGGATCCCAACCGTGGATCTGAAGCGCGGTCAGGTCTGGCCCTGCTTTCTGGATATCCACACCCACCTGGATAAGGGCCATGTGTGGACTCGTACCGGCAACCCTGATGGCACTTTTGCCAGTGCTGCCCAGGCTGCCTGTGAGGATTGGGCGAAGATGGCTCAGCTCTATGCCAGTGATCCGGAGCAATTCCGGGAGGATGTCTATCGCCGCTTCAACTTCGGTCTGCGCTGTAGCTATGCCTATGGATCCCAGGCGGTACGCACCCACATTTCCTGTACCAGTCCCCAAACCATTGCCAACCTGGATGTGTTTGCCCAACTCAAACAGGAATGGGCAGGCAAGCTCGAGGTGCAGGCGGTTACAATCCTAGCCCTGGAGTTTTTCCTCACTCCGGAGGGGGAAAAGCTGGCGGATAAAGTGGCAGACGTGGGCGGGATCCTCGGCGGCGTCACAGCAATGGGACCGGAGTTGGATCGGCAATTGGATCGGGTGTTTACCCTGGCCAAAGAGCGAGATCTGGATCTAGACTTCCACACCGATGAAACTGCTGATCCGACGGCAATCACTCTGCGGCACGTGGCGGCAGCAACGTTACGCAGCGATTTTCCTAACCAAGTGGTGTGTGGCCATTGCTGTAGTTTGGCGGTGCAACCTCCGGAGGTAGCCAACAAAACCATGGAAATGGTGCGGGAAGCGGGAATGGCTGTGGTCAGCTTGCCCATGTGCAATTTGTATTTACAAGATCGTCATCCCGGTCGTACACCCCGTTGGCGGGGGGTAACCCTGCTCCAAGAGCTAAAGGCATTGGGGGTGCCGGTGATGGTGGCCAGTGATAATTGCCGGGATCCCTTCTACGGCTTTGGGGATCACGACGGCTTGGAGGTGTTCCGGGAAGCAACCCGCATCCTGCACCTGGATACCCCCTATGGAGATTGGCCCCAGGCGATTACCACGACCCCAGCCCGCGTGATGGGTCTATCGGATCGGGGCCAGATTGGCGTAGGGTTACCGGCAGACTTGGTGTTGTTCAAGGGTCGTGGCTTTGACGAGTTGCTGTCTCGCTCTCAGCATGACCGCGTGGTGCTAAGGCAGGGGCAGCCGATCGATACCACTCCACCCGACTACAGCGAGTTGGATGATCTGATGTGGGGGCCGCTGTCATTCAAGGCATCGACGGAGCGTTGAGGTTAAACCATCGGTTCGATTATGGGCGAACCGGAGCCCCCCGCCGGCGGGAAGTCAAGCAACCTCCTCCGGAATCGGTTGATCAGCAATGCCACCTGCGCTCAGGAGGGATCCATCCTTGCCGAGAGCCTTCATCGTGATCTTTGCCCACGCTGCTCATCGAGGGCATTCTGCAACCAAGCCTGAATATCCAAGAGGCTCTGGGGAGAAACTTCATGGCCCATGTCATATTCGTAATAAGTAAAGCGAAGCGGCAAACGGGTGAAGTGATCCCGAATTTCACGGCCACAGTCGATTGGCAAAACGGCATCTTGCTTCCCATGCACGGCCAGGATTGAAAGATTTTGCAGGGATTCAGGTGGTGCTGCTTCCGCCACGGCTTCTACTGGCAAGCGCCCACTCATGACGACAACCCCGGCTAGTTTTTCCGGCTGGGTCAGAGCTAAGGAAAGGCTCATGATCCCCCCTTGGCTAAACCCCAGCAAATACACCTGGGCCGGATCGAAGGCAACATCTGGGATCCCTTCCTGCAAAACTTGATTAAGGAAGGTACTTAACAAATGTAGGCTGGTGCGAGCTTGCGGGACATTTCCCACCAGCCCTTCTTCCGTCCAGGTCATCTCAAACCAGGCAAAACCACCCATCGGCAAGGGGAGCGGAGCCCTGAGGCTGACCACCGCAAAGCGCGGATCCAAATAGGGGGCAAGTTGGATCAAATCCCCCTCATGGCTGCCAATTCCATGCAACATCACCAGCAGCGGTGCGGAGCCCGGGCTGGTTTGTCTGGGGGGTTGAAAACGATAGGTAAGGGGCAAGGTGGACACCGGCTTGCAGGTTGGGAATCAGCATCTGGTCTGGGTTGCTACTTTGACCCGGCGGAATCATAACACTCCCAGGCGGCTCTCCAAAACAGCCTGAACTGTTACGAGCAACCCATCACTTGGCTCCTCCCCACCCTTGGGATGAATGACTTGGCTAAGTCCAAAACCGAGCGACATCCCGAGGTGGTGTGACGTACCCCCATCACCGTTGGCGTAGCCTGCCGTAGGGATTACTTACAGTGCGGGGCTTCCCGCCGAGTGAGCTAAATCAGCTTATCCGCTGCTTACAGCGTTAGTCGCTGCTGCCGCTTAGAAACGGATGAGATCCCATTGTCTATTCCTTTTCGCGGCTGGAGCTGCTCTACATTTTGATCTCCATACAGCCCTTTTCAGGATCGCCCAATACACGTTCGAAGTCTCTCTACCGTGAGACGGTTGTGATCAGGATCCCGTCCTCCGAGAGAAAGCGGGGGCTCAAGAAAGGCTGCAATGCCTTGGGAATACGAATCGAACCATCCGGCAGCTGATGATTTTCCAGCAGGGCTGCCAACGATCGCCCCACCGCCAGCCCGGAGCCATTCAGGGTATGGACAAACTGAGTTCCCTTTTGGCCGATTTCTTTGCAGCGGAGATTGGCCCGTCGCGCTTGAAAATCCCAGCAATTGGAGCAACTGGAGATTTCGCGGTACTGATTTTGGGAGGGGAACCACACTTCCAGATCGAAACAACGTGCTGCTGAAAATCCCAAATCGCCCGTGCACAGCTCCACAACGCGATAGGGCAACTCCAGCATCTGTAAAATGGCCTCGGCATCCTGCACCAGCTTCTCGTGCTCGACTTCCGATTGATCCGGGTGTGTCACCTTGACCATCTCCACCTTTTGGAACTGGTGCAGCCGGATCAGCCCCTTGGTATCACGACCATAGCTACCGGCTTCACGGCGAAAACAGGGAGTATGGGCACAGAAGTAAAAGGGCAGTTGCTCGGCAGGAATCACTTCATCCCGGTACAGGTTGGTGAGCGGAACTTCCGCTGTCGGGATCAACCACAGGTCATCCTCGGCGCACTTAAAGCCATCTTCGGCAAACTTGGGCAACTGCCCTGTCCCCTGTAAAGCGGCACTGTTGACCACAAAAGGTGGTATCACCTCAACATAGCCAGCACCGATGTGGCGCTCCAGCATCATAGTAATCAGGGCTCGCTCCAGGGCTGCCCCCGCCCCTACCATGGCGACAAAGCGGCTTTGGGCTACCTTGACGGCACGGCCAAAATCCAGCAACCCCCACTTTTGGGCAATCTCGTCATGGGGCAAAACAGCATGGTTGGGCTTCCGCTCATCCCCCCAGCGACGTATCTCTACGTTACCGGTCTCATCTTGGCCAACGGGCACTCTCGACAGTGGTAAATTGGGCACCGTGAGCAATTGCAGCTGAATTTGCTCCTCCAGATCCCGCTCCTGCTGTTCCAGTTGAGCAATCTCACTTTTGAGATCCACCCCCTGCTGCCGCAAGGCAGCCACTTCGGATCCCTGGGGATCTGCCCCCTGGCGGATGATCTCACCGACTTTTTTGCCAATGCTGTTGCTTTCTGCCTGCAGGGATCCGCGCCGGGTTTCCAACTGCCGCCGTTGCCGATCCAATTGCAGGATCCCATCCAGATCCACAGCAGCCCGCCGGTTTTGCAGAGCTTGGTATACACGTTCCGGGTGATCCCGCAGCAGCTTCAGATCCAGCACGAAAATTGCCTATCTCTTGGATTGCCTGAATGGCTTATGCTTGGCCAATACCTGATATTTGCTGACTTCTCTCTGCCTATTTCTTCAACCAGCTAAACATGGCCCGCAGCTCCTTGCCTACCTTTTCGATCGGGTGCTCGGCTTCACGGCGTCGCATGGCGGTAAAGCCAGGTTTGCCAGCTTGATTTTCCAGCACAAAGTCACGGGCAAATTGTCCGGTTTGAATCTCTGCCAGGATTCGCTTCATTTCAGCACGGGTTTCGTCGGTAACAATGCGGGGGCCACGAGTATAGTCGCCGTATTCTGCCGTATTGGAGATACTGTGGCGCATTTTTTCCAGGCCGCCTTCGACGATCAAATCCACAATCAATTTCACCTCGTGCAGACACTCAAAGTAGGCCAACTCCGGCTGATACCCGGCATCCACCAAGGTTTCAAACCCCGCCTTAATCAAAGCAGTCAGCCCCCCACAGAGTACCACCTGCTCGCCGAAAAGATCGGTCTCGGTTTCTTCCCGGAAACTGGTTTCCAAAATACCGGCCCGCGTACCACCAATCCCTTTGGCATAGGCCATGGCCCGCTCCCGTGCCATTCCAGAGGCATCTTGGTGCACGGCAAATAGACAGGGTACCCCTTCGCCAGCTTGGTAGGTGCGGCGCACCAGGTGTCCAGGGCCTTTAGGGGCCACCATAATCACATCCACATCAGGGGGGGGTTGGATCTGCCCAAAGTGAATGTTGAAGCCGTGGGCAAACAGGAGCACATTTCCTGCCTGCAAATGGCGGCGGATCTCACTGTTGAAAATCGCCTTCTGAACCTCGTCCGGCAACAGAATCATCACCCAATCTGCTGCTGCTGCTGCATCGGCCACTGACTTGACAATTAACCCATCGGCTTCTGCTTTCGGCCAAGAGGGACTACCGGGATACAAACCGACGATGACTTTGACTCCGCTATCATGCAAGTTCAAAGCATGAGCATGACCTTGGCTGCCGTAACCAATGATGGCAACGGCTTTATCAGCCAAAAGCTCCAAGTTGGCGTCAGTATCGTAGTAGAGTTGTGCCATAGTCAGGCCATTGTACGGGTATTGTGTTTAGGCGCTTGACTAGAATAGCAGGATTTCAGGGATCCCTCTTCGGCAAAAATGACTGATATTCCTGTTTTGCACCCGCTGATGAGCCTTGCAGAGTTTTTACTCGAGAGCAGAAAGGTAACTGACAGGGAAGTGATGCTCTCTTGTCTGCGCCAGGATGTACCATAGCTGCTCAAGGAATGGCCGCCTAAAAAACAACCCGTAGAGGCGTTCTGAGCAGGGATAGGGGGCTTTGAGCGTGGGCAAGAATCTGACTGACTCCATATCGTGTTGGCTGCCGCCGCTAAGCTGTTCCATGGTGAACTGTTTTCACCCACTTTAGGCGTTTTGGTTGCACACATAGACGGGCAGTGGTGGTGATCATGACCGGTAGCCAATGGAGCATGTAAAGCAGCCCCAGGGCAGTCTGCCACCACAAGGCCTGCCCGCGTAGCCCCTCCACTTGCCGCAACCCTCGGTAAAAGGCAACTGTTAGGCAGCCCATGACCAGGGCATTTAAGGGGAGTAGCACCGAGGAGTGACCGGCCAGCAATACCCAGAGGGTATCGGGTACCAAGGCCATGGGCAGTAGGTACTGAGAGATAAAAAAGGCCCACAGATCCAGGGTTTTGGCCAGACCCATGCGGCGGCTGAGGATCCCGGGCCAGTAGTCGAGATAACGTTGATAGCCACCTTCGGCCCATCGGCAGCGCTGGTGCCAAAGGCTTTTCCAGGAGGTGACCCCCTCTTCGGCAATGGCAGGTTCGGGGAGAAAGGCGATGTCTACTCCTGCCAAATGGAGCTTAAAGGTGAGATCCAGATCATCAGTGAGGGTATTTTCGTTCCAACCCCCGCATTTTTCCAGAACATCCCGCCGCACCAGTTGGCCATTGCCCCGCAGCTCACCAATGCCCTTAACGGCTACCCGCTGCTGCTGCAAGTAACTGTCGGAGGCCATTTCCGCCACTTGCCCACGGATCCAGAAGTTGGTGCCGGCGTTGCTGATGGCTTTGCGCACCTGTACGGCTCCGATGGCTCGTCTGCCACGGCGAGGGGTCTGGGCAAATAAAGGCAGGGTACGGGTGAGAAAATCCGACGGCACTACAGAGTCAGCATCGCACACCAAGATGATCTCCGCTTGGGTGAAAGGCAGCACCTCATTAAGAGCACCAGATTTACCCCCACCGCGCCCCGGCTGCCGAGGATAAACTCGTAGATGCGGGATCCGCCTTTGGGCTTCCCGCAGAATATCTGGGGTGGTGTCGCTGCTGTCGTCGTCAATGGCCCACAGTTCCAGGTGGCTAGTCGGGTACTGAAGCTGAGCCAGACTGTCGAGTAGGCGGGGGAGCACTGCACTTTCGTTCTTGGCCGGGATCAGCACAGCTACGCGGGGCAAGGCTGGCAATTTTGCCTCGGAAGACTCGGCTTCGGGATCCGGCTCTTGTTGGAGATCCCAGATCAGAGGAGGTAGAGGAGCTGGCGGTTGCAGGCGAAACAGCCGACTGATGTGGATCACCATGAACGTGGCGAGGCCAATGGTGAACCATCGCGCCACCGGGATCCCGTGCATTAAGCTGACCAGCCCCCACACCAGCACCAGCACCAGCAGAGCCTTGAGACGACGGCGTTGGGCCGTTGTGAGCAACCAATCGGGAAGATGCGGATCCTCAAGGGGTTCAGGTTCCGACCAAACGAACTCAGACATGGGGATCCATCTCATGGGTAAACAACTTTGCCCAGCCCCAACTGTCTAACTCAGGCAAGCGAAGGCTGTTACTTATTGTCACCTATTGTTTCCACAGGCTAAGCAGGAATGGCAAATTTTGGATCCCTGAGGGGTTGTGAGGTGGGTATAGCGCTTATGGGTTACCCCGAATCTCTTTAATCACCCCATCTTCGAGGAGGATTTCCACCTGCATTTTTTGGATTAGGTTATCCCCCTGCTGCACCCGGAAGAAACTCTCCACATTGCCCTGCAGTACCTCTTGGTTAAGTTCCAGCGTGCCCAGTTGGTTGGCCTGTTGCAGGAGTTGATTTTTTTGATCGAGGAGTTTGATTTTTTGCTCGTTCACTCGGCTTTTCACTGCCTCCACCTGTTGGAGGACTTGCGGGCTATTCGGGTTGGTGCTCTGCTTTTCCAGTTCAGCAATGGCCCGCTTGCCTTGAAACTCCAGTTGTTGCATTTGGGCATCGGTGGCTTGGATTTGCCGTTGCAGTTGCTCCTGCATTTCGTTTTTCCAGAGGGAGGTGACCACCACCTTAATGGGAATGTTGCGCTTCAGAAGTAACTGGGTACCGTTGCCGTTGTTGTTTTCTTCCATAAAACCTAATCCGGGCAGACTATCAACCAAACCGGGGAATCAAGCTCACACAGAACTGCTCCCTCAGGACTTCCGGGCTCAAAGAAGGGGGTTTTGACACACACCACACACTTCCCCGCCGTGACGGAGAATCCGTTTACTCATCCTATCGGCTCGGATCCCTGAGGTAAAGCCTTAACCGCTGGAAAATAGCAATTTTGGTTAAGGATCTTGAAGGTCAACGGCGTGCTCCGGCACAGATTCAGCTAGCGTGAGAGACGGTGTTCTTTCTTTGCAGTAGCCATGAGCGAATCGGCCTTGACCACCTCTGAACCCTCTTCTTTGGCCACTGAACCGGTGCGAATCGCCTCCCGTAAAAGCGAGTTAGCTTTGGTGCAAACCCATTGGGTGATGGGGCAGTTGCAGGAACACCACCCTGGCCTGAGCCTTGAGCTCAACACCCTCTCCACCCAAGGAGACATCATTCTCGATGTGGCGCTGGCCAAGATTGGCGACAAGGGCCTGTTCACCAAAGAGCTAGAGGTGGGGCTACTGAATGGCAGCAGTGATTTGGCGGTGCATAGCCTTAAAGATCTCCCTACCCGTCTGCCGGAAGGTCTGATGTTGGGGGCAATCACGCGGCGGGAGGATCCTTTGGATGCGCTGGTGGTACACGAGCGGTTTCGGGACTATCAACTCTCCACGTTGCCGGAAGGGACGGTGATGGGAACGTCTTCGCTGCGGCGGTTGGCTCAGTTGCGCCATGCCTTTCCCCATCTGCAGTTTAAGGATGTGCGGGGCAACCTGAATACCCGCCTGGCTAAGTTGGATAACGGCGATTACGACGGGCTCATTTTGGCAGTGGCGGGCCTAAAACGGCTGGGCAAAGGGGAGCGCATTCATCAGGTGTTGGATCCGAGCGTATCCTTGTATGCGGTCGGGCAGGGATCGCTGGGGATTGAGTGCCGGCAGGGGGATGAGCGGATTCTCAGTTTGATTCAACCTTTGGCAGATGCCGAGGCGACGGCCCGCTGCTTGGCGGAACGGGCTTTGTTGCGAGCTCTGGAAGGAGGCTGCCAGGTGCCGATCGGAGTCCATAGCCAAGTGCAGGGGGATGAGCTGCACCTGACGGGCATGGTGGCCCAGTTGGATGGCCAACGGTTAATCCAGGATACTCAAACGGGATCCCTGACGGATGCAGAGGAGATCGGTATGGCTCTGGCGCAGAAGCTGAAACAGCAGGGAGCTGACGAAATCCTGCAAGCGATTTTTGCCCAATCTCGTAGCTAATTGAACTTCTGTTCACCGATTTGAGCAAAGGGCTGGTGGAGAGATACGCCCCAAACCTACCCGCATTACCCCGAAGCTCAGCCATAAGTGCTGTTTGGATGCTGCTGTCATTCGACTACCTGCAAGACCCGTTGCAACACCTCTTGGTAACCCGCCACCGGATCCCCAAGATCAAACCGAAAGAGATCTTTATCCAGTACTCGGGGTGCTGAGGCTTCCCCAACTGCCAAGTCCCAAAGGCGGCAAGTGTCCGGGCTAATCTCATCCGCCAACAGAATTTCTCCATCTGCATCCAAACCAAATTCCAGCTTGAAATCGATCAACTCCAGTTGGCAGGCCCGCCAAAAAATTTGTAAGTGCCCATTGATAGTCAAAGCCAGGGATCCCAGCCGTTCTACTTGTTCCGGGGTAGCCAACCTTAACAAACGAATGTGGTCATGGGTAACCAAGGGATCCCCGAGGGCATCGTTTTTGTAGTAGAACTCCAGCAGAGGCGGCTCGATGGGTAGCCCCCGCTCTAACCCCAGTCGTTTGCACAGACTGCCAGCAGTCCGGTTCCGTACCACCACTTCAATCGGCAGAATGGTGACCGCCTTGACCTGCATTTCGCTGGGGCCGGGTTGGGCGAGGAAATGGTTGCGGATCCCCTGTTGGGACAGGTACTGGAAAAGATGGCTGGAAACGGTACAGTTTACTTCTCCTTTGCCGGCGATGGATCCCCGCTTTTGGGCGTTAAAGGCTGTAGCATCGTCCTTGTACTGGCAGAGATACACTTGCGGATCGGCGGTGCGGTACACTCGCTTGGCTTTGCCCTCGTAGAGCAACTCTTGAGGAGCTGAAGCAGGGGTGAAGGAAGATGGCATGGGAAGATCGGCCTTTAGTACCCGGTCAGTTGTCCACGGATCCCTTGCCAGAAGGTGATGGCGAGGATGCGCAGATCCAACCACAAGGACCAGTTTTGCACGTAATACAGATCATATTGGGTGCGGCGGGCAATGCTGGTGTCTCCTCGCAGGCCGTGGATTTGTGCCCAACCGGTGAGGCCGGTTTTCACCAGGTGCCGATCCAAGTATTTGGGGATTTCTTGGCTAAATTGCCGGACAAAATAGGGCCGCTCCGGGCGGGGCCCCACCAAGCTCATTTCCCCCTTCAACACGTTCCACAGTTGCGGCAACTCATCCAAATTAGCCCGTCGTAAAAAGGCCCCAATCGCGGTTCGTCGGGGATCCTCCGGGCGTGTCCACCCGGGTTGTGCAGATCCCTCGGCATCCACGCGCATGGTGCGGAACTTGGCAATCCAAAAGGGCTGGCCATCCAAGCTAACCCGCTCCTGGAAATAGAAAATCGGACCCGGACTGCTGTAGGCCACCAAGGCGGCAATCCCCAAAAAAACAGGGCTGAGGAACATCAACCCCACTAGGGATCCCACCACATCCACGGCCCGTTTGATGCAGCGATTGTGGGCATAACGCAACGGTGGCTCCCGCAAAGTCAGCAACGGGATCCCGTCTAAAGATTGCAAACTCAGGTTCACCGTCAAAAAGGCAAGAATGTCCGGTACCAAGCGCACCTGCACCGACAAGGCTTGCAAACTCAGCAACAGCGGAGCCGTGGCCAGATCCGGCTGCCCAAACCACACCTCCTGCACTTCCGGGTGGACTTGTAGATGGGCAACTAAATGGCCCGGATCCAACCGTTCAAGATTGGGCCAGGAAGACTCGGGCTGAAGCAGTGGAGTTTGAACAGGATCCCCATCCTGAAGACGGGAATTTTCCCCAGAGGCAGCCTGCTCCGCTACAGCCCAAGCCACGATCTCAAAGCCCAGTTGCGGGGTGCGCCCCAACCGCTCCAACACATCGGCCAAAACCGACCGGGATCCCAGCCAAATCACCCGCCGCCGACCATAGCCCCGAGACAATAACCGGCCCATGCCCAGTCGCAGCCCCGCCCGCGTTAAGGTCATCCCGAGCAAGGCCATCACTCCGGCATAGCCCAGCACCAGCCGCGACAAAGACACCGAGCGAATGAAAAAAGCCCCCACTAAGATCAGGCCGAAGGTACACCCCAACCCCATCAGCAGACTGACCCATTCCTCAAAGCGAGACAGGCGTTTCGGTTCGGCATAACTGCCCAAGCCCGCTTGAATGCCCCAATAGCTGAAAACAGTCAGCAACGCCAAGCCCGCGTACAGATCCCAGGGCAAGAGCTGATGGGGAGAAAGACTGCGTAGCCAGTAGCCTGCCCCAAAGGCCATCCCAATACAAAGGCCATCACCCAAACAGGCTAAGGGCACCCACAACCGCTGTGGATCCCACTTGGCTTTACGGCCCCATTCAGCCAAGGATTCTTTCCTCCCGGTCAAAGACTGCAAACAATCTTACCGTCTCAATTTCATCAAGAGCAGACGATAGTTGGGTGACAAACTTGCCCAATCCTGACTCCAGAAGAGGACAATCGACTGGGATCCCTACACGGCAACAGAGCGGATTCTTATGGATTGTTGAAATGTTGAAATGAATTGAGGACATTGATCTATGCACCCCATCTGGATTGGATCCCTGGGTAGCCTGATTGCTGGCTTAGCCACAGGATTAGGGGCTCTGCCTGCTCTGTTTGTTCCGTCTATCTCTGACCGTGCCCAAGGGATCCTATTGGGGTTTGGGGGTGGGGTGATGTTGGCAGCCACCTCTTTTTCTTTATTGGTGCCGGGTACCGAAGCCGCTCTGGAGTTGGGGTATTCCCAGTTCATTGCTGCTTTGATCATGGTGGCAGGTATGTTGATCGGGGCATTGTTCCTGGAAAGTGCCCACCGATTCTTTCCCCACGAGCACTTTTTCAAAGGGGTAGAAGGGGATAACCGCACCCATCTGAAACGAATCTGGCTGTTCATCATCGCCATTACGCTGCACAACTTTCCAGAAGGATTGGCGGTGGGGGTGGGATTTGCCACAGGGCAGATTACTGAAGGGTTGGCTCTAGCGATCGGCATCGGATTGCAAAACATCCCGGAGGGCTTGGTGGTGGCCTTGTCGTTGGTAGCTCAGGGGTATCGGCGATTGTTTGCCTTTCAGGTGGCGCTTCTCACGGGTTTGGTAGAGCCGATTGGTGGCATGATTGGGGCTACAGTGGTGTCGTTGGTGCAGCCTTTGTTGCCGTGGGGGATGGCTTTTGCAGCAGGGGCAATGCTGTTTGTCATTTCGGATGAGATCCTTCCCGAATCCCATCGGCAGGGGATAGAGCGAGAAGCCACTTTTGGGGTGCTCAGCGGGTTTGTGGTGATGCTGCTGTTGGATATTGCACTGGGTTAAGCACTGAGTTAGACAGGGATCCGATGTTAAGTAATGAACCCTTTTTGTGGCGGGGCGCTGACGTGGGGATCTCCCCCCAGGATCATGCCTGTCTGCTGCTCCATGGGTTAGGGGGTGGTATTTACGAGTTGCAGTGGTTGGCGGAACGATTGTTGGGGTTAGGCCTGACGGTACAGGGCTTCAACTATCCCGGACACGACCAGCCTGCTCCGCGTATGCCTCGCTCCAGTTGGACGGAATGGTACGGGCGGGTTTTGGAGCATTACTTAGCTTTGCAACAGGAGTACCGACGGGTTTCAGTGGTGGGATTTTCTACAGGGTGCCCTCTAGCTCTGCATCTGGCTTTTGCCCATCCGCTTCACAAGCTGGTGTTGCTTTCCCCTTTTTTTGCCATCCGCCACCAGTGGTACTACGGGTTGCGTCCGGAGCAGTACCTGAACAGCATAGGACGGTTGCTGGAGGATGTCCCTCGCCTTCAGTTACCAATTCGGGATGGGGATGTGCGAGCCCTTGCAGAAAAAACTGCCTATTTCCAGAGTTTTAATCTGCCCTCGGTGCGCAGTGCTCTAGAGCTGATCGAGCGGGTGAGAGGAGAAGTGGCGCGTATTCAGGTGCCAACCCTGATCCTGCAATCTCGTCAAGATACGGTGGTGGATCCCGAACAAGCGGAGTGGCTCTATCGGGAGCTGGGATCCGAGCAGAAAGTCCTGCACTGGTTAGAGCACTCCGATCACATCCTTTCTCTGGATGTTGAGCGAGAGGAGGTATTCACGCAGATTTGCCAGTTTTTAGGGGATCCCTAGGCCAATTCAGAAAATGGGCCCTATCGGTTTTCATGAAGTAACGAGTAGGATTATGAGGATAAAACGCGGGAGAGCAGGCGGATGTGGAAAAAGCTGCGGGGGGGCTTCCTACTGGTTTTGGGGTTTATGTTGTCGCCCCTGTCTTGGTGGAATGATTTGTTTTTCAACCTGCCGATTGCCTATGGGTTTGGCTATCTCTGTAGCTTGTGGCAGCCCGAGTGGCTGTTGGCAGGAACTATCATCGGGTACTGGCTCTCCAATTTGGTTGGCATTGTCATGATGCAGTTTGGTGCTACGGATGTTGTTGAAAAAGGTGAGAAACCTCGCAACATAAAACGAGATCTCCTGATTGGGCTAGCTTCTTCTACTGCCTACACGTTAGTGATTGTTGGATTGGTGCAATTTCACATTGTCGATATCAGTGCCATCTTCCCCATCTCCTAAATGGGTCTGGGGGAGTGGATCCCTATTTTTCGTTTTATTAGTTAAAGAGCTTTATGTCCGTCGCAGTTTTCTGGAAAACCTTAGTCGAAGGGATCATTGCTTTTGTCGCCACTCATATTGACGACTTTCTCCTGCTCGCCTTGTTATTTGCTCAAACTCAGATACAACCCAACTGGAAACCCTGGCATATTTGGTTTGGCGGCTACATTGGCCTAGTCGGTCTGATTTCCATTAGTCTGTTGGGTTATTTTGGCGGACTGTTGTTGCCCACACCTGTGATTGGGTTGTTGGGATTGATCCCGATTGCTGTCGGTTGCTGGAAACTTTGGCGACCCGGAAATGAAGAAGAGGCGATTGAAAAGGAGCTGGAAGAACTCCAGGAACATCCACCTCGAAAGGCAGGGTTTTCCTCTTTGCCTTTTATCTCCCCGCCCGTGCTAATGTCAGTGATTCTGACCTTTGCTAACGGAGGAGATAATATCAGCCTTTACGTTCCCATGTTTGCCAGTAGCACTCTACCCCAGTTACTTTTGTTTTTTGTGATTTTTGTTCTAATGAAAGGGCTGTGGTTTGCTATCGCCCAGAAATTGTCTTTACAGCCGGTCGTAGTTAAGGTGTTAACAGAGCAGGGAGAACATTGGGTGCCTTGGATTCTGATCGGATTGGGAATTTGGATTCTATTTGAAGAAAATGAAACCTGGCGATGGTTTGTATCCCACCTTGTGAATGGGATCCTGAGTTAAACCACTCATGAATCTTGGGATAAAACCTACAAGCGGCTCAATAGCTCCTTCTTTTTGGCCTGAAACTCCTCTTCCGTGAGAATACCTTGTTCCCGCAGTTTGCCCAGCTTTTCTAGGGACTTAAACACATCCGCTGCGGCCTCTTTCTCCTCATCCAGTTTGGAAACATAGTCTTTTCCCTGCTCAAAAGCTTCTTCGTAGGCCCGGCGAGCCTGACTCAAGTCCAAGTTGCTTAGGGATCCAGCACTAGCAAAGTGGGAAATGGCCACCTGTCCCACCCCTGGAAGCCCCCGACAGCAACGACATGGATACCCCACCCAGCACACTGCCGATTCCCGGCAAAATTTTCACAATGCTGGATCCAATCGAGGCAAAAGTACTTCCCGTCAGGGCAGAAACAAAGGCTTTGCCAGCATTTTTGGAGTAATCGACATCGTAGAGCTCCGCCAACTCCTTGAGCATATCCAGCTGGATAGCCGTGACGGCAGTGATATCCACAAATGGGATTGGGATCAACCCAGCCCCCATCGCCCAGAGCACATGGCTGCGAATTATAGAATCAGCATCAGCGCTCATGCTTCACCTTGGAGAGGGTTGGGGATCTCTTCTATCATCGGCAGCAAAAAGGGCTCCGTCAAATTGCCCCTCCACCCGAACCGGTGACTAGGCTGCCGGAAGACAACCGCAAAACTCAGTCGTTGTGTCGCTCAGGATAGGGAGCCCACTCCGACTCGTCATGGCGATGCTCTCGTTCCCAGCGATGCACCCAATCCCAAATGCGATAGTGCTGGTCTGCGTTGAGTTGTGTAGGATCCTGGCTCAAAGTAGCAGCCTCTTCTGGGGTTAGGAGAGCCGCTTGGCTGCCGATCTCCACCAAACAGCGACGTTCCTCGGCAGTGGTGTTGGACTGGTGCAGTCGTCGAATTAGCCGACGCATCGAGAGCGTTTCTGGACTCATAAGCCAATCACCAATCGGAAATAGGGTAGGAGGCCGTCACCATCCCTGCTCACTACCAAGCAATAACGAGCGCCTCGCAAGACCATTGGACGCCCCTACCACCAGTATCCAACCAAGTTTTAAGCAAAAACTCAGAATTAGAGTCCATCAGGTCAGCCCTACCTATGTATGCAGTTTCCATAGCAAGCTTAAGAAGAGATTTCAAATTGACCCAAAATACGAACCTCTGGTTCCAACAAAAGGGACCACTCCTGACAAACTTTTTCTTGGGCCAACCGAATTAAACGGTGAATATCGCCGGCGGTTGCCTGATCACAATTCAGGATGAAGTTGGCGTGGCGCTCTGAGATTTGCGCTCCGCCGATGCGGTAGCCCTTCAGTCCCACCTGCTCAATCAGCCAGCCTGCCCGATAACCCTCAGGGTTGCGAAAGACGCTGCCACAACTGGGCAAGTGGTAGGGCTGAGAGCTGAGGCGCTGGTTCAGGTTGTGCTGGGTTTCTAACTGCACCTGAGCCGGATCCCCACCGGGAACCAATTGCAGCAGGGCACCCGTTACCGTCCAAGGGGATTGTTGCAGGCGAGAGCGGCGGTAGCCAAAGTATAAATCCTGCCGCTCCAGCCGATACAGCTCCTGCTCCTCATCCAAAATCTGCGCTTCTACCAGCACATCCGACATGGCATAGGCATGAGCACCGGCATTCATCACCACTGCTCCCCCCACTGTACCGGGGATCCCAATGGCCCACTCCAAGCCTCGCCAACCCTGCTTGGCCGCCACCCGGGACACATTCACCAAAGGCTCACCAGCAGCAGCCCAAATTCTCCCGCCCTCCAAGAGTTGGATCCCGCGCAAACGGCGGGTGTTGATCACCAAGCCCTGCAAGCCGGCATCACTGATCAAAAGATTGCTACCCGCCCCCAAGAGAGTGACTAGGATCCCTTCTGAGCGGGCCCAGGCCAAACACTGCCGCAACTCTAAGTCGGTATGGGGTTCACAATACCACTCCGCTGGGCCCCCGACGCGAAAGGTGGTGAAAGGAGCCAAGGGGATCCCTGACTGAATCAATCCCGAAAGGCCAGCAGAAACTGGGGTTGAGGCAGAAACTGGGCTGTCAGGTACACAGGGGCTATCCCGCAGGATCATCACCGGAGCCGTAGTCATGATGCCAACACCTCAGAAGCACCCTTTTCTCTGGTCGAATCTTCTGTTGGCCCAGCTGAATCCATTTCAGGATCTTCAGGATCCATCGAGGGCCGCTGCTCGGCCTCAACAGCGTATGCCCGCATCGTAGCCGCTATCTGCTGATTCAGATCACCTGCGCCCAGAAAAGTCACCAGATCTCCAGGTTGTAAAACAGACCGTAACACCTCCGGCAACTGCTGCAAAGAGAACACATGCCGGACGTGCGGGTGATGCTCAGACACCGCCACCGCCAACCGCAGGCTGTCGGAACGCACAGGCGTTGGCTCTCCAGCCCCATAGGTGGGTACGATCAACACCACATCTGCATCCTCAAAACAGCGGGCAAAATCCGGAAACAACCTGGCCAAACGGCTGTGACGGTGGGGCTGAAACACCGCCACCACCCGTCGTTGCTGTAGCCGGGCCGCGCGTAGGGTAGCCTGAATTTCACTGGGGTGATGGGCATAATCGTCCACGAAGGTCACCCCACCCACTTCCCCCTTACGCTCAAAGCGGCGATGGGCCCCCTGAAATTGGGAGAGAGCCGCGGCAATGACCGCAAACTCCAAACCCAACTGGCGTCCTACCGCGATGGCGGCCAACGCATTGCCGAGGTTATGGGATCCCAACACCTGTAAGCGCAGATAACCGAGTCGGGATCCCCCTTCCCAAATTTCGGCGTGGGTGGAATCTCCGGCATAGACAATTTGGCGAGCCTGATAAAGGGCTTGCGGGTGCCCCTCGATGCTATAACCCACATCCACCGCCAGGTGGGCAACCAAATTTGGGCAATCGAGACAGGCCACTAGGGTCTGACTTTGCGCCGCATATTGCTGGAAGGCGCGGATCACCTGATCCAGATCCGCATAGTGATCCGGATGATCCAACTCGATGTTGGTAATCACCCCCACCTGCGGATGCAGCCGCACGAGCGATCCATCCGACTCATCCACCTCCGCCACCAAATACTTTCCCTGTCCCAGACGGGCATTGCCCTCCCAGGCATCCACCTCCCCACCGATGATCAAGGTGGGATCCCAACCCGCCGCGAGCAACACATAGCCAATCATGCTGCTGGTGGTGGTTTTGCCGTGGGTGCCCGCCACACCAATACTGGGGCGATGGTTAAACAGAGCCGCCAACAAATCAGCTCGGTGCCAGATGGGTAAGCCTTTTCCCAAAGCAGCAGCCAATTCCGGGTTGCCGGGATGAATGGCGCTGGAGTAGATCACCTGCGGATCCCCGATCAGCCCCTCTGAGGTGTGGCCTTGAACAAAACGCACCCCCAAAGCTTCCAGTCGGCGGGTACGACCATTGGCGGCAATGTCTGACCCGGAAACCCGAAACCCCTGCTTGGCCAGGATGTAGGCGAGTGCCGACATGCCCACCCCGCCAATGCCGACAAAGTGATAGGTAGACAGTAAGGGATTGAGCGGATCTAAGCTGAGGGATAAAGTCTGAGACTGAACCGGGATCGACGTGACGGGATCCTCCCCGCCAAGCGTTTCTAGCATTGCACCCCCACCTCACTCCTAAAGACCACCACACCCTAAAAATCGGCACCTGTAGCACAGGTTCCAAACACGCCACATCATACCAGGAATCCCCTG
>JAUQVI010000012.1:0-27551 GCA_039794885.1 Thermostichus sp. DG02_5_bins_236 | reverse complement strand
GTTTCCAGAACAAGCATGGGCGATAAGACTGGAGTCTTATGAGTCTATTTCACCATCACCGGGAGAGCAAAGGTATGGCCGTAGATTATTGTCTGGCTCTGTACCTACGCCCCACTCCCATTCATCCTGGCACCCGGCTATGCCCTGCCGGCCTTCTGCTGCTTAAAGGTAATGGTGGCTGACTTCCCATTTGGCGGTTTAGCTCCAGGCACGCCTCCATGCGAAGAATCCCTGCAGGATATTTTGTAGGCGGGTGTTGGCGGCAAATTTTTGTTTCTTGTGCTGCAGCGCGGCTTTGGCATTGACTTCCGAGAGGGTGGGGTAGATGTGGATCCCCGTCAGGGCTGAGACGGGCAGTTTGTGGCTCATGGCCAAAACCACTTCGTGAATCAGTTCCCCAGCATGGGATCCGACCAGGTGGGCTCCCAAAATCTGGCCATTGCGCCGACAGATCAACTTGGCAAAACCAAACGTAGCCGCTTCTGCTTGGGCCCGATCCACCTCGGCAAATTCCTGCTTGAGTACCATCACATCTTTTCCATGTCTCTGCCGAGCTTCGCTTTCGGTCAGACCGACACGGGCCAGTTCCGGCTCGGTAAAGGTGGCCCAGGGAATGACCCGATAGCTGGCTTTGCTGACGGGTAAAAACAGGGCATTCACCAGGGCCACTGCCGCTTCGTACCCGGCTACATGGGTAAATTGATGCCCCCCAATCACATCCCCACAGCCATAGATACGAGGATTGCTGGTTTGCAGCTTGGCATTCACCTGAAGTCCTTGGGTGCTGCATCGTACATTGGCAGCCTCCAGACCTAGCCCTTCTAGGTTCGGGATCCGACCCGCAGCCACCAAAATCTCTTCCACGCGGATCACCTTGCCACCATTGCCGTTTTTTGCCCCGATGTAGAGGAGCTTTTCGTCATTCTCTCGGCTGACTTTCTCGGCCCGAACCTGGGTCAGGATACGGATCCCGTCTTGGGCCAACTGCTGCTGCACCACTTGGGCTGCTTCCGGATCCTCCTTGGGCAGGATGCGATCCCGGCTGGCAATCAAGGTGACTTCGGATCCCAGACGAGCCAGCGCTTGTCCCAATTCACAACCAATTGGCCCCGCCCCAATCACAGCCACCGATTTGGGCAATCGCGTCAAGTCAAACACCGATTCGTTGGTCAGACAGCCCACTTCCGCTAACCCTGGCAAGGGGGGAACCCAAGGACGGGATCCGGTGGCCACCACAAAAGCCCGCGCCTGAACCCGTCGCCCCGCCACCTCGAAGGTGCGTTCATCCACAAAGTGGCCCTTGGCAAAAACAATCTCCACCCCCAGTTTGCGGAAGCGATCCGGCGAGTCGGCATGATTGGCGATGAATTCTTGAGCGGAGCGGATATGTTGGTACACCTTAAGGTAATCCACTTGCAGATCATCGAGCGGGATCCCTGTCCCGTTGAGGGAAGAAACCAAGCCAGAAGCAGCAGCCTGGCGAATTTGGTGAACCGTGTGGGCAATGTGGATTAAGGATTTGCTGGGTACACAGCCGTACCAAAGGCAATCTCCGCCGATGCGTTCACTGCCCTCCACCAGCAGAACTTTTGCCTTGAGTTGAGAGGCCGCACTGGCCACCACAAGACCCGCTGAACCGGCACCAATTACGACGACATCATAGGGAACAGTCATGGCTCTTTCCCAGGTAAGCTGAAGGGAGCAACCGCAAAAATCCCCAATTTTTAGGGACACGACAATCCTACCTGCCCCATCCTGAATGGGTTGTGGGTGGGATATGAGAAGTTCCTGAGAAGGGCTGAATCTAGGGATCCCTTTCTGAAGGAGAGAAGATCTTGCTAGAGTGAGACGAACTGGCAACAGCTGACTTTTTTCGGGTTTTGGGGATCTATGACTATTCTGCTACCGAGTGAACCTGTTCTGGCCGTGGGCATTTTCGGCATGGGTCTGCCGGAACTTGCGGTGATTGGGGTGATTGCGGTGGTCGTCTTTGGCCCCAAGAAATTACCAGAATTGGGCAGTGCCGTGGGCAAAGCGCTGCGGGGCTTCAAACAAGAGATGAACAATCCCGGCAGCAATGAGGAGTCTAGTGATGGTGGCGAAGGTTCTGAGAAAGTGGCAGAAAAGGACGCCGCCTAAAGGGTTTGATCTATGTAAGGGGCATTAAAGGTCTGAAGGATATCGGGATGCCGCCGAATAAACTCTAGGGGTAGTGTATAGTTTGGAGGGATCCCTGCTTTTAACACTACTGGCTAGGCTTCAGGGCCTAGATACAATGGATCTCTATGGCAGAGCTGACCGATTCTGAGCTGATGCGCCAGATCCAATCGCGGGATCGACGAAGCCACTTTCTCCTTAAGGATCGCTATCAAAAGCGGCTGCTCGACATTGCTTTGGCCACCCTCAAACAACCCCATCAAGCGGAAGAAGTGGTGCGCCAGGTCTTTGAGTTTTGCTGGAAGCGCGCCGATATGTTCGATATAGAGCGGGATCGCTCGGTAGCCGTATGGCTGTACGAACTGACGGCCTTTCAAGCCAGAGAACGGTTGCGGCGCTGGGCCTGGTTGCCATCTCCCACCTCGATTCAAACGACAGCTTCTGTTTGGCCTCGACGCATTCTGTTGATCAGTCTGGGGATTTTGGGACTCTATGCGGCGGGAATAACCGTGGAATACTGGCGCTTGCGCTGGGGATCCCTAATGCCCACGGATCAGGTGGCGATTCAGCGGCTTTACCAAGAGTGGCAACAGCAGCCGGATATTCAACGGGCCACCCTACGGGATCCCAGCTTTGGCAACCCAATGTTGGTGCAAGCGTTGTGGTCACCCCGGGCCAAACGGGTGTTACTGTTAGCATCGGAAATGGCTCCTACTCCCCAGGGAAGCACCTATCAGTTGTGGTTGCAGTCTGATTTGGAGGGAGGTGCACAAATGCTAGAAAATGCCGGCGCCTTTACCGTCACTGGAGAGGGATCCCTGCAGTGGCTCAGCCAACCCACACTTTCCCAGCAACCGACCCGCCTGCTGATTACCCTCGAACCTGCTAGGGGGAGTGAGTCACCAACTGGATCTCCCATATTGCAAAGCAGTTTTTTGATCCCCGCACCTCAGCCGTAAGGAATCCATCGACTAGGAGGCTCGCACCACACCCGAACGCCGTTTGCTCCGGGATCCCCGCAGACGCACCTTAAGGCGATAGCGCACTGTTTCATGAACCACCTTGTAGGAGGCCTCCACCCCATGGGTTTCCCGCAGCCATTCACGGATGTCGCTGTAGGTACGAAATCGACCGGGTTGGTTTAGCTCTTGCTTGAGAGTCTCCAGGATCGGAGTGGGGATCAGGGGCTTGCGCCCTTGATTACGGGGCACCGTCAACATGCCTTCCAGTCCTGTAGTTTTGTACCGTTGAAACCAGCGAAAAATGGTTGAGATATCACGGCCCAAAATTTCAGCCAAACCCGTAATCGTTTTTACTTTTCCAATTTTGAGCAAGTAGAGAGCTTGAACCCGCTCTTTGCCTGTCGGGGTAGCCTGCTTGCCCAGTAGCAATTTTAACTCTTCAACCGATTCTTGAATGTCTAACTTAAGGACTCCAGCCATGGCGAGATACCGTGGGATCAATTCGTGAATGGGTAAACGAGGGAAGAGCTCTCCAGAGGGAACAAGCTTAAGCACAGAAACTGACGTAGCAAGTAAAAGAAACCTCCTCCAAGGCAGTAAAATTCCCTACCTTGGCGAGCTAGGACAGACCTTGAACTCGCGCAGGATGGAGTTAAAACTTATGCTTGAAAAAGAGTGTATCACGGGTGCTTTAGTTTCTGGAAGTTGCTTCTGAAGTTTTTGTGGGGATCCCTTGACATTTGCCGAATGGTAATCTGAAAAATATCTGAAAGAAGCTGTCTTCGCTTCATGTCCTAACCTTTTAGGAGTTCATGATCCCTGAGTCGTGCTGCCCAAGGGATCCGACCGGGCATTCTAGAGCGGGAGGATTAGAGCTGTAGGATTGAGAGGCAAGCTTGCGGATGCCGCGCTATGGTCAGTCAGCCTAGATCTTGGGAAGCGTTGCGTTGGTTCAGACTGGCCCTACAGCTACAAGGATCGGTGGTGCCGATGGTGCTTCCCCGCACCTTCATCTGTGCGCTGTTCGGGGTGTTGATCTCAATCCTTTACGAGTTGGGGTTGCCGCTAGATCTGCCGGCATTGGTAGTGTTTGTGCCGAATATCGTTCTGGGTTTGATGTTGGTGTTTCGCACCAACACCGCCTACGAGCGGTTTTGGGAAGGTCGCAAAGCCTGGGGATCCCTGGTGAATGATGTGCGCAATTTAGCACGGCTGATTTGGGTGGCGATTGAAGAACAGCAACCTGGGGATCGGGAAGAAAAAGTCAAGGCCCTACACTTGTTACCTGCTTTTGCCGTGGCTATGAAGCAGCACCTGCGCCAAGAATTCCTACCGGAAGAAATTCAATCTTTGGTCAGCCCACAACAACTGCAGCGGCTCAAAAGCCTAAATCATCCCCCTTTGCAGATCGCCTTTTGGGTCGGAGATTACCTACAACAACAGTATGAAACCCATCGCGTTGAGGTGTATCAGCTAACGATTATGGTAGAACGGCTCAACAGTATGGTGGACGCGTTGGGGGCTTGCGAACGAATTTTGATGACACCGATGCCATTGGCTTACGCACTGCATTTGAAGCAGTTGTTGTTGCTCTATTGCTTGTCTTTGCCATTTCAGATGGTACAGGGTTTGGGCTGGATGACGGGGCCAATTACAGGATTGGTGAGCTTTATGCTGTTTGGCATTGAAGAGATTGGCATTGAAATTGAGAATCCCTTTGGCCGGGATCCCAATGATTTGCCGTTGGATGTGATTTGCGGAAAAATGCAGCACAACATCACAGATCTCATTCATTCAAACGGATTCACTTAGTCAGAGGATCCTCCCTCAGAGCCCATGGAGCAGGGTCTACCGGTAGGGGGTACGGAGAGAGGAAAGTCCTGGATTCGGGCGGCGGAATCCCCATATTTGGATGGGCAGGAGAACCTGGTCTGCTAAACTGTGGGCAATTTGCTCAGGATCCAGGATTAGATGGGATGTATTGTCATGGCCCGCTCAACCTGTACCTTTCTCCATCTGGCCGATATTCACCTGGGTTACGACCGTTATGACAACCCGGAACGGAGCAAAGATTTCTTTTTAGCTTTTCGGGATGTGGTGCAGCGGTATGCCATTGAGAATCGGGTGGATTTTGTTCTGATTGCCGGGGACCTGTTTGAGCACCGACAAATTCAGCCGGGGGTACTCAATCAGGCGCAAGTTGTTTTAAGGGCGCTGAAACAGACAAACATTCCGGTGCTGGCCATCGAAGGCAATCATGACAACCGACCTTTTGGGGTGAAAACCAGCTGGCTGCGTTACCTAGCAGATCATGGGGAACTGATCTTACTAGAACCCAGTGAAGAGGAGGAGGGGATCCATTTGCAGCCTTGGTCAGAACAAACCCGCCGAGGGGCCTATTTGGATTTACCCTGTGGGGTTAGGGTCATCGGCTCTCAATGGTATGGCTCAGCAGCCCCTAAGTCGATCGAGCAGTTAGCGGCGGCCATTCGTCAGTTGCCCCCCGGCCCAGACCGAGTGGTGCTGATGTTTCATCACGGTTTGGAAGGACAAATTGCTCGCTATCAGGGGGCTTTGCGCTATAGCGAGGTGTTGCCGCTGCGGGAGGCAGGGGTGGGTTACTTGGCGTTGGGGCACATCCACAAAAATTACTCTGAGGGGGGCTGGGTGTTCAATCCGGGATCCCTAGAGGCCAACAGCACCACCGAATGGGATTTTGAGCGGGGCGCCTACCGAGTTCAATGGGGAGAGGGAGCACCGCGAGCAGAATTGGTACGGGATTACTATCAGCGGCCCTGTCAACGGTTGCGGCTGGAAGCCAAGGGGAAAGAAACCCCAGAACAGATTGCTGCTGCCTTGCTAGCTTTGGCAGAGGGATCCCGCCTTGAGAGGGAGGGGACTGAACCGATTGTGGAAGTTCGTCTGGTGGGGCAGGTAGGCTTTGCCAAACATGAGCTGGACAGCCGCGCTCTCCAGAGACAACTGCAACAGGCGACTGGTGCCTTGATCCTATTGTTTCGCTTCGAGGCGACCCCTGTAGAGCTGGGATCCGCTGCAGTGACATTGGAAGAAGAAGGTCAGCGGATACAAATTGAGGAGAAGATCTATACCGATTTGCTGAGTGGCCATGCCCATTATCGTAAGCGCAGCGTTGAACTGGCTTGCCTGTTGCTAGATCTCAAAGAAAAAGTGTTGGATGGTCAAGAAGAATCGGCAGTATACTCCCATTTGAGCAGCGCTTTTCTAGGAGAGGAAGATTAAGATGCGCATCCTCTCTTTAGTATTGCAAAACTTTAAGTCTCATGTGGATGCAGCCTTTGAATTTGAACCAGGCACTAATGCCATTTGCGGAGAAAATGGAGCTGGCAAAACCAGTATTCTAGAGGCAATTGCTTGGGCTTTATTCGATCACTCCCCCTACAGTCAAGAAGAAATGATCCGAGTCGGGGCCAGCGATGCGGTTGTAACCGTGCAATTTGTTTCCGAGGCAGATCAGCGCACCTACACTGTTCGCCGCAGTGTCACTCAGGGGTATCGGCTTTTTGACCCACAACTGAACCAACGATTAGATTATGAGCGTAAGGTGGATGTACTGCCTTGGTTGCGACAACACTTGGGAGTGCCCACAGGCACTGATCTGGCTCGTTTGTTCGCAACTACGATCGGCGTACCACAAGGTACTTTTACGGCAGATTTCCTAAAAACAGGTCGAGAACGAAAAGAGGTGTTTGACCGGATCTTGAAAGTTGAAGAGTACCAAGCAGTTGCCAAAGACTTGCTGGCGGTAGAAAAACACAGCGAAGCACAAATCCAAGACATCAAGCACCGCATCGAGTTATTAAACCAACAACTTCAGGATTGGGATTCTCTTCAGGTAGAGCAAGAAAAACTGGCACAGGATTTATCCGATTGGCAAAAACAACTTCAGAAGCAAGCCGAGATCGTCCAGCAAACACAGGTGCAGCTCGAAAGGCTAGAGAATCTACTCAGTCAGCTTCAAAGTATAGATCAACAACTACAGGAAGGAGAACAGCAGGAGGCCTTACTCAAGGTTGGGCAGGAACAAGCAGAAGCACTCCTGCAACAGGCCCGGCAAGCACAAGCCCAACAGGAGCAATGCTTCCAGGGATCCCAATTGTTTTTGGCAGCAGAAACCCAGCTGCGGGAGCTAGAAAAACAGCAGCAGCAGCGGTTTAACTGGCTCAAGCAGCGGGATCAGTTACTCTCCCGACAACAGGTTATTGATACAGAACTGGCCAGGGGACAAGAGAAACTTAGGCAGTTGGAGCAATGGAGACAGGAACTTAAAAATCTAAGCCCCAAACTACAGGCTCAAGAGAATTTGGAGAATGAGCAAGTTAGCTTAACCCAACATCTAAATAGGCTGTTGGAATGGCAAATGGAATTAGAACGACTGCGAGGGGAATGGGCAACCCAATCGGAGCGGTGCCAACTTCTTCATAGACGGGTGCAGGAGGCTGAAACAGCCTCAGCCATTTGTCATCAGTATCAACCTGCCTATGATCGCTACCGGGATCTAGAAATTCAGATTGCGCAGCAAGAAGTTGATCGACAAACCTGCAATCGCCTCAGTAGCCAACGGGAGAAAAGACTGCAGGAACTACATCATTTACAAATTCAGGAGGCTGAATACAAACAACAGTTGCTTGCTTTTCAACAAATTGAGCAAGAAGTTCGTAGCCTCAACCTTCTTACAGAACAACAGGGATCCCTGGAAGAACAATTATCAGAAGTAGACAAAAAACTGGCAATCTTTCAATCCATTCGTTTAGAACTCAAGCAAAAGGAAACGGAGCAAATCCATCTTCAGCAGCAACTGCAGCAGCTAGAGGATACCCTGCAGCAAAGGCGGGGTTATCTGGAGCAAGTTGCCAGGATCCCTGAATTGGAATCTCAACAAGAACGCATTCAAGTACAACTCAGTCGCATAGCAGCTGCCCAACAATTTCACCAAGAGCTAGAGACCTTATTGGAACAAGGAACCCACCGTCTCCGGCACCAACAACAAACTATCCAGTCCCTGCTTCAAGATCTGGAGTTGCACCAGCAACAGAACCCGGAGTGGAAAAGAATTTGGGAACGGATTCCGAATATGTTCAGCCAGTCTTCAGCCCTCAGTCAAGACCTACTTCATTCCATCCAGAACATTTTGCAAGATCTCACACCCCAAACTGCTAAAGCCCAACTACACCAGCAATTTTTAGACTTGCAGGAGGAACTGAAGACAGTACAACCTCTGCTAGGCCTGACGAGGCAAATCCCTGAGTTGGAATCCCACAGACAACAGCTCCTGCAAGCACTGAAAGAACTGCAAAATAAGATAGAGGATATTCATTGGAGTCTTGAAGCAGAGCCTACTTTCATTCGTCAACAGCAGGGATTGAGTGAAAAGCTACAAAAACTAGGGGATCCTCGAGGACAACTCAAACGGCTGCAGAAGGAACTCCAGAAAAAAGTCCCAGTTGAGCAAAGATGGCAACAGCTTGTTGAAAAAATGGAGCCTGTTCGTGCAGATATCCAACATCTGAATCAGCAACTTCAGTTACTACAGAATATAGAAGAAAAAATCTTCTCTCTAAGAGAAGAGCAGAAAACCTGTCGCAGTGGTTATGAAAAGGTCATTACTTCCATAGAGATAGCGAAAAACTTGGCTCAACACCAACAGGAGTTGCAGATAGCCCAAGGAGAATTAAACCAAATTCAGAACCAAGGGCAACAAAAACAAGCCCAGATCAATCAATGGGAACAGGAGTACGGAACAGCAGAGCAAATCCGAACGCAACTGGATCAGATTAGGGATTCCTTAAGAGCTTTAGGGGATCCGCGTGGGCAAGCTGAACGTCTACAGCTAGAACTTAAGACTGAGGCTGAATATTTACGTAGTCAAACAGATTATCTACAGCAACGGCAAAAGATCCAATCAGAACTCGAACAGCTACAAAAATCTCTATTGGAAAGTGAGCATCTAGAGCAAGAAATGGGATCCCTGCAACAACAACGGGATCAGTATCGAGCCACCCATGAAAACTATCTTCAAGCTGAGCCCATTGCTCAACTCCTGCCTGAGCGAGAAGAAGCACTTGAGAATCTGAAAACACAATGGCGCACGCTCCAAACTCAAATGATTCAGCTTCAGGCGCAACGGGATCCACTAATTTCCCAATTCCAACAAGAGGACTACGAAAGCCACAAAGCTCTACTACAAACGGCGAAAGTAAAAGAGGCTGAAGCCAAAGCCCACTTAGAAAGTCTCACCCCTCAACTCAGGAAGATACAGGAAAGGATACAGCAGCTTGAACAAGCAAAAGATAGTCTCAAACAAGTGGAAGCAGAACGGGCTGAGAAGGAGCGGCTGCATCGATTTATAAAATTTAGCCGAGAGGTTTATAGAAAAGCTGGTCCACAAATTACTCAACACTACCTACAACAGATCAATCACACTGCCGATCAACTGTTCCGAGAAATCCTTAATCGTCCAAATGTCACTTTAACCTGGGAACCGGACTACGAAATTCGAGTGCAAGAAGATAGCAGTAGCAAACGACGCTTTGCCAGCCTTTCTGGAGGAGAACAAATGTGTGCGGCCTTGGCTGTACGACTGGCTTTATTAAAGGTTTTAGGACAACTAGACATTGCTTTCTTCGATGAGCCCACTATGAATATGGATACACAGCGACGAAAACGACTGGCGGAGGCTATTACTAATCTTCGATCTTTCCAGCAGTTATTTGTGATTAGCCACGATGATACTTTTGAACAAGTGACGGAAAATATCATTCGGGTAGAAAGAAACTTTGGCCCGACTGCAGGAAGGAGGGATCCCTCTTATGGTACTTAGAACAGACCGCATCCTAGCTGTTCTCAATCAGAAGCGTGAAGCCTTCACCACCTTTGACAGCAGCCTGTCGGAACGAAGAGACTTGTACAGACAGGCTATGGAGCAGTTATGTAAATGGTCGATATTGGAAATTGCAGAAAAGACAGCCTCATTGACGTTCCCAGGGGCTCTGCCTACTTCTGAATGGGAAGTGTATCAAAGTTGGAAAGTGCCTTTTTCACAGCAATGGAATAACTACGAAGAAAGTTGTGAGTGGGTTAAATCGGTTATTAAAGGCATCTCTACTTTTGCGGTAGATGGATCCCAGATTTATCCAAGCAAGGATCTTTCTATTCCCATCGCTTTAGTGCAGATCGGCTGGTATGAAAATTATCACTGTGCTGAAGGCAGTTACGAAAAAGATATTCAGGTGGATGTGCTTACTCCAACTGATTTGGGAGCGAATAGCAGTGGGGAGCCGAAAGAACGAGTTGTCAATCAACGCCGCTTTCAAATGGAAACTGAAAGGCTATATGAGTATATTCAACAATCGGAGCAGGGATCCCGAAAATTAGCCTTTTTGGATGGGGCTTTGGTGGCCACGTTTGCGGAAGTTTTCGAGCCGGAAACTCAAGACTTTTATGTGCAATGCCTTTTACCGGTGCTGCGTGCCAGCCAACAAAACCGCATTCCATTAGTAGCTTACATTGACACGACCTATACCTCAGATCTAATTTCATTACTTAAACACTGCTTTGATTTGCCTGATGCTCCACAACTTCACGATGCTCAATTGCTTAGCCCCTGGCTAGATTGGGGAGATCGCACGCCCTTTTTTATCTGTGCCCGTGCGGGTAGCCTCAATCCTCAAGACGGAATCCTCAACCGCTATCAGGAAATGCGGGAAAAGATTGGATTTGTGTACCTACGTACTAGCGATAATTTTCCAGCTCGTCTGGAAGTTCCCGTTTGGGTCTATGAAGCTGGCTTGCTGGATTGGTTGGTGGATCTTGTTCGCTGTGAGGTAGTGATTGGCCGAGGTTATCCTTATGTTATCGAAACGGCTGACCAAACGGCTGTAATTCGCAATGAAGATCGCAATTTGTTTTTGCGTTTGATGCAAGACTGGGCAGCCCGTGAGAAACTCAACTTGAGGCTATCTCGCAAAACTGTGAGTAAACTGCAACGGAGGCGGATGCGATGAGACTAGGCAAAGTAGTTCGCTCCAACAATCACTGCGACTATATAGTACAAGTGGATGATGTTTTGGAAGTCAAAAATCCTCCAGCTCCTGATGATTATGGCTTTGGAAGCTTTGTTAAGCTAGAGAGCGAACAGCGACACTGGGCTGTTGGCTTGGTTTACAATACACAGCTTTCGAACCCAATGTTTCTGAGTTCTGGGCCGCGGCTATCTAGTGAGCCAGACCCTTATTTTTCGCCAGATTTGCAAAATGAGGTGCGCACATTACTTTCAGTGGTTTTAATTGGGGCATTGGATGAACAGTATGGCTATGGTAAGCAAGGGATCCCGCGCATGGTCGTACCTGTGAATACACCCGTCTTTTGTATGGATCAAGAGGAGGTCTTACGTTTTCACCAAGATTCCAAGGGACAGACCCAATTTTCCTACTACGGGTTGCTGTTAAGTAGCGGCGGCAGCTTTGCCGATCATTTGATCTATCAAGTATTGAACGATATTACTCCGATGTTCAGGGATCCAGCTCAACAACGGGCTTTACAGATCCTCAGCAAGGAACTGTCCTGGAAAATGACTATGGGAGCGATGCGCTAATGCCAAAAAAATCTATAGGGATCCCTCAACAATCCAGCAATGGCTACCACCAAGAGGCTGCCCTTTCTTTAATTGATCATTTTCCAGAGGTAATCGGTACAGTTAAAGGGCCTGGAGAAACCTCCAATCAATATGTCTTCATCACCTCCAATACCCAAGCAGTGAAGGTGGGTGAGTTTGTCTATTATGAAGTTCAGGATCCACAGTCACAGTTACTACAAATCCTGGGGAAAATTGGCCAAGTGCAACTTCTGGATCATATTCCTGACCGCATTTTTGCCGATACCGAAATTGACCCAAGTGCAATTGTGGCCCTAGTGGGCTTTACCCATCCCAATCCAGAAATCTATGCCGTCACTGTTGAAGTGATCGGCTATTTCCATAGAGCCATGGGCTTTATCAACCCCCGCCGTGCTCCGGATCCGGGTACCAAGGTTTTTCTGGCTTCCGATCAGTTGTTAAAATCTGTCTTGAACAAGCGAGATGAGATGGCGATTGGCGGTGCTCATCTAGGTAGTCTGCTGTTGCGCAACGAGGGATCCGTACCGGTGGTCTTGGATGTCAAGGAGATGGTCAGCACCCATCTGGCAATTCTGGCTGGGACGGGATCCGGTAAGTCCTATACCGCTGGGGTTTTGATTGAGGAATTATTGTTGCCCAAGAATCGGGCGGCTGTCCTGATTTTTGATCCGCACGGAGAATATAGCACCCTAGCGGAAATGCAATCTCATACTCAGTTTTTGGGGGAAGATGGCTATCGACCTAAGGTCAAGGTACTTTCTCCGCAAGAGATTAAAATTCGCGTTTCCTCTCTCAATTTTTTTGATATTCTTACACTGCTACCAGAAATGACAGATCGACAGAAGTCCTTTCTGGAAAAAGCTTTTCGCAAAACCACTCACTTTAATCCGGTGCGTTGGACAATCCAAGATCTCATTGATTCCGTGAACGAAGCGGATTCTTCAGAAGATGGATCCCAAGGCTCCTCAGCTTCTGCTCTAGAGTGGAAGTTGGAACAGATTGAGCGTTCCCCCTATTTCAGTAATTTGGAACATTTATCACCTAGAGATTTATTTGAGCCCGGCCAGGTAACGATTTTACAAATGAATGAAATTAGTCAAGAGGAGCAACAGGTGATTGCCGCTGCCATTTTACGGCAGGCTAACCATGCTCGCATGAATACCCACAAGGGCAAGATCGAGTCAAGAGATGAGAACTATCTGCCCTATCCTGTTTTCATCTTGCTAGAAGAGGCCCATCGATTTGCCCCTGCCCATGAACCTTCCCGCTGCAAACAGGTATTGCGAACGATCCTTAGCGAAGGGCGTAAATTTGGTTTGGGGGTAGGATTAATTACACAACGTCCTGGCAAATTAGATTCCGATATTCTGTCCCAGTGCATGAGCCAGTTTTTGATGCGAATTGTCAATCCCGCTGATCAGGAAAATCTGCGCCACAGTGTCGAAGCTGCCGGACGAGATTTAATGCAGGAATTACCGGCTTTGAGCAAAGGTCAGGTCATTGTTTCTGGTGTGTGTGTAAATACCCCTGTTTTGTGTAAAGTGCGGCAGCGCTACACTCAACATGGTGGGGAAACTTTAGACATTCTTGGCCTTTGGCAAAACCACTTTCAAGCCCATCGTGAAAGGGATCGGCTGGCTCAATCGGCCCCCTTGAAACCACGTGCTCAAGCTCAGAGGGTGGAAGGCTTGAGTATCGATTAGGGGATCAAGTTAGGATCTTGGAGATGATTCGGGGTGAAACGGGTGAAACAGCAGCGACTTCCCTTTACGAGCATCGCCTTGGGGATTCTCCTTAGCTTGGCTTGGGGGGCTGGGCCCGTACAGGCTCAGTTGCGCTTGATCCCAGAAGCGGCTCGAAAGGTATACAGCCTTTTGCCAGACTTTCCCCTAGAGAATTTTTATGCCCCCACATCCCCAGATGGCACTGGCCCCACTCCTGAAGAAGATACTTTAGTGCGGCGGATGATGGTGTATCACCTGCAGGTGGCGGGCCGTTCCGCCACGGATCGGTTGGATTGGCAGCTGACAATAGCTGATTATTTCGATGCCAACGAGCCGATCATTGCCCAGCGCTACCCTGGTGCTGACCGGCTGACGGTGAATCCCTACGCGCAAGACAAAGCGGTGGTGCAGTCTCTGAATCGGCAACAGCGGAAAGCTCTTTTGGAGACCATTTTGCTGGCTTTCGGAGGGGATCCCAACCCGACAGCGTTGTATATTCCCAGTGATGAAGAGCCTGGATCCCGTCGCCCTACTCCCGAACCGGTGAAGCGCTTACTCATTCCTGGTAGTGGGGCCGCAGATTTGCTCGGCCCCTAACAGGTATTGCAGGGAAATCACGTGACATACCCCCATCACCGTTGGCGTAGCCTGCCGTAGGCATTACTTACCGTGCGGGGCTTCCCGCCGAGTGAGCTAATTCATCTCAATTCAAGGCTTGTCCTGTGTAGTTCTCAATGCAGCGCAGGAACAGCTCTACTCCAATACCGAGAGCCGCTTCATCGAAGTCAAAGCGCGGATGATGATGGGGGTAGTCTAGACCTTTCTCAGAATTGGCAGAGCCGACAAAAAAGTAGCAACCTGGCACCTCATTCATAAAGAAGGATACATCCTCTCCCCCCATGGTCATTTCAGGGATGATCATGGCATCTGGCCCAAAGACCTGATGAACCGATTTTTCCACCAATTCCGCCATAACCGGGTCGTTGAGAACGGCAGGATAGCGACGCTCAAACTGAAAGTCGTAGTTAGCCCCATAGGCTTTGCAGATACCGGCCACGAGCTCCTCAATGCGCCGGGGGATCAAATCCGCCACATCGGGGTGAAAGCTGCGCACCGTACCCCAAATTTCGGCACTTGGGGCAATGACGTTAAAGGCATCCCCAGCCCGGAAACGGCCTACTGTCACCACCGCTGGCAACATCGGATCCACATTGCGAGAAACAATCGTCTGCAAAGCAGAAACAATCTGGGATCCGACCACAATGGCATCCACCGTCTGATGGGGAATAGCCGCATGTCCCCCCCGCCCAATCACCTGAATTTGGAAGCGATCCGCAAAGGCCATGGCAGCGCCACTTTTAACGCCAATGCTCCCCAAAGGACGGTTGTTCCACAGGTGCAAGCCGAGGATCCCTTCTACATCTGGATTCTTCAGCACCCCAGCTTCCAACATGGGCTTAGCCCCGCCAGGGCCTTCTTCAGCAGGCTGAAAGATCACCTTGATCGTGCCCTTGAGGTGTTGGCGGCTTTGTTGCAGCAGCTTGGCAGTGCCCATGGCAATGGCAGTATGACCATCGTGTCCACAGGCGTGCATGGTGTTCGGCAAGCAAGAGCGGTACTCGACTTCGTTGGCCTCTTCAATGGGGAGGGCATCCATATCCGCCCGTAGCGCCAGGGTTGGGCCTGGCTGTTCCCCTGCGATGGTGGCCAAAATACCGGTGTAGGCAATACCGGTTTGGTGAGGGATCCCCCAGCTTTTCAGGCGCTGACTGATGTAGGCGGCAGTTTGCTCTTCCCGGAAGCCCAACTCAGGGTACTTGTGAATGTGGCGACGCCAAGTGACCAATTCCGGTTGCAGGGCTTGTACAGAGGGGCGAAGAGCAGGCAAAGACATAAGTAACCTAAACGACGTTCGAAACTCTTTTCACAAATGCTTTATGCAAGTTTTATCAGTATGACAAAGGTTTGCTTGAGGCAGTTGAGCGATTGAGCACATTCTGGGGGCTCCTATTTCGCCAGATTCCCCGTCTAGGCCCACTGGGATCCGTTCTCGGGGGGAATATCCTGCCAACGACCCGGCCCCACAGCGCGTAGGGCTTCCTTCAGTTGAATTGTTCCAGAGTAGAGGGCTTTACCTAGAATCGCTCCCGTCAACCCTGATAAAGGAAGCAAAGCCAGCAAATCCGTCAGGGAGCTGATGCCGCCGGAGGCAATCACCGGCAAAGCAGAGATGGAGAGGATCTCTCGCAATTGTTCTAAATTGGGGCCGGTCAGGGTACCGTCCCGGTGAATGTCGGTGTAAATAATGCCAGCTGCTCCCTGTTCACCGACTCGCCGCACCAAATCGGTGGCCAACAAGGGGGTTGTACTAAGCCAGCCATGGGTTGCAACTTGCCCTTGGCGGGCATCTATCCCCACCCAAATGCGACTGGGCAGGGCCTCGGTCATTGCTGCCAAAAGGGTCGGTTCTTCTGCGGCTAAGGTGCCGACAATCACTCGCTCTACCCCTAAATCGATGAGCTGTTGGGCCCGTTCGAGGGAGCGGATCCCGCCTCCTACTTGGACTGGAATCGGGACTTGGTTAACAATGTGCTTGATGATGGACAGGTTGACGGGCTCCCCACTTTTGGCGCCATCCAAGTCCACCACATGCAGACGGGTTGCCCCTTGTGCTGCCCAATGCTTAGCTTGTTCCACCGGATCGGCAGCCACCTGCTCCGCTTGGGCATAGTCTCCCTGATAAAGCCGTACTGCCTGACCCCCCAGTAGATCGATAGCCGGGATTATCTCCAGGAAAACAGGTTTGGATGCAGCCTCTGGCATGAACAGGATCCCCATGGGTCACTTCAGCTTTTCCAGTATCGCTTGGGGGTACTGTTCCAAAGTGGAGATAATGGGGAAATCTCTTTTACAGTTTTTTCCCGCCAGTACAGACCTATCTCTTGTGTGACGAGGATCCCCCTGAGCCGCAGACCTCCCATGAAGTCGGGAAAAGCTGGATTGCCCATGAATGCCCGTCAGTTAGCCCTGTTGGCTTTGCAGAACATTGAGCGGCAAAATGCCTACGCAGATCGGGTACTGGGGCATCTGTTGCAAGGTTCAGATCTAATCCCGGCGGAGCGACATCTGGCCACAGAACTGGTGTACGGCATTACCCGCCGCCGCCGCACCTTGGATGCTTTGCTGGAGCGATTTTCCCAGCGTCCTGCCCACAAACAACCTCCTGATTTGCGGCTGATTTTGCACATCGGCCTATACCAACTGGCTTTTTTGGATCAGATCCCCGCCAGTGCCGCCATTCATAGCAGTGTGGAATTGGCTCGGCAGATGGGACTGGGATCCCTGACGAAGGTGGTGAATGGTATTTTGCGAACCTATCAACGGCAGGTTCTCACAGAACCTGAAAAGGATCCACTCAAGCCTTTACGAGATACCCGGCCCACAGACCTGGTTCAGGCCCTTGGGATTTTGCACAGCTTTCCCGATTGGTTGGTGAGCCTGTGGTGGGAGCGTTTGGGATCCCTGGAAACGGAGCAGTTGTGTGAATGGTTTAATCAACCGCCGCACCTGGATTTGCGGGTCAACCCTCTACGGGCAAATGGAGATAAGGTCAGTCAGGCTCTAGCCGAAGCCGGAATCCCAAATCAACCGTTACCGGATTTACCGGGGGCCTTGCGCCTGAGTCGACACGTGGGGGAGCTATCCAAGCTGCCGGGTTTCGCAGAAGGTTGGTGGACTGTGCAGGATGCCAGTGCTCAGCAGGTGGTGCATTGTCTGGATCCCCAACCGGGAGAACGGGTGATCGATTGCTGTGCTGCCCCCGGCGGCAAAACCACTCATATTGCGGAGCGGATGCAGGATCAAGGGGAAGTTTGGGGCCTGGATCGCTATGCCCACCGCCTCCAGCGCCTTCAGGAAAATGTTGCTCGTTTGGGCCTGACCGCCATTCGTTCTCAGGCCATTGATGTGGTGAAGCTAGCCGCTGTTGCAACCCCACCCGTCCCCCTACCGGCATGGAAGAGTGCCGACCGCGTTTTGGTGGATGCGCCTTGCTCAGGATTGGGAACCCTGCACCGACATGCGGATGCCCGCTGGCGACAAACCCCAGATGGAATCGAAACCTTGGCTCAGTTGCAAACTCAACTATTGGCCGTGGCCGCTTGCTGGGTCAAACCGGGAGGACTTTTGCTCTACGCCACCTGTACACTTCACCCAGCCGAAAATGAGCAGGTGATCGAGACTTTTCTGCAAAACCAGTCCAACTGGGTTGCTGAAGGGGAGACCGTACAGATCTGGCCCCATCGACAGGATCGGGATGGATTCTTCTGCCAACGGCTACGCCGCCAGGACTAAAGCTTGAAAGGGGATGCACAGAATCAGGACTCCATCCCGCTGATGGGTTCGTTCTTGGCGGCCCACAGGGTAACAGAGTTGGGTAGCCAACGGGATCCCTCACTCCATGTCCCGACGGTTGGGGTTACGAGAAGGATCGTTGCTCAAGAACCCAAACACAAAAAGCCCAACAAAAAAGATCACGACAGCGTAAACAGAGATTTTGAGTAACAGCATAGTCTCAGTAACCCGTTTCTGACTGAATGAAGTGATAAAGCAATGGTAAAGCAGAGGCGGAACATCACAGGACTGGGATCTCCGCAAACCTGAGGCTCCGCAAAACTTCTTCACAACATCATACCCTGCAGGGCTGCCGGATCCGGTGGATCAGGCCCCTTTACTGCAAATATCCCTGGCAGAGGGTTGGAGACACAGCCCACAAACCTTACACAGCAACCCTGAAGAAGGATCCCCGTTGAGAGGGGAATTCATTAAGAAATGTTTTAGGTTGGTAGAGGAAGATTACATCACCTGAGCTACGTCATCAGGAGGGATGTGTGAGCATGAGGAGCATGGCGTTTTGCTGACACCATGTTGTTTTGATCGGTTGTCTGGATTGTTTGTCTTGGATTTGACCATGCCTTTTGACTTGCCGGAAGTGAGCCGAGCCTTACCCTTAGCACCAACTCAAGAACCCACCCTTGCAAAAGCGACTTATCAACCGCGTCAGTTGCTTTTGTCGGATGGGATCCCGACTTTTTTGCACCATTGGCCGCACCCGGCAGCGCGCGGGCGGCTGTTGCTCCTGCATGGCAAGGGAGATCATGGGGGTGGATTCGGGGCATGGGCAACCGATTTGGCTGCTCAAGGTTGGGAGGTTTTGGCTCCCGATATGCGCGGGTTTGGCCGCTCCGGTGGGATCCGCTGCTGGATCCACCGGTTTAGCCAGTACCAGAGGGATCTGGAGTGGATCTCGCGGCAGGTATGGCCTCAGGATGGGATCCCACACATTTGGTGTGGCTACAGTGCCGGTGCCAATTGGGTAACAGAATATGCCCTTGCCCATCCGGAGCAGGTGCAAGGATTGATTCTGCTTTCTCCTGCTTTTTGCATCGATCATTACTTCACCCCTTTCACCCGCCGGCTTTTACAGGTGTTGGATTGGGTGGCCCCTCAACTGGCGCTCACAGGGCGCTACGAACCAGCACGGGTGACCGCTTTGCCAGAGCAACAGGCAGCCTTTGCGGCAGATCCTTACCTGTGTGGGGTGACTCGGGCCCGATTTACCGCCGAACTGATCCGGAGCGGGCAACGGTGTATTGCCCAAGCCCATCGTCTGACCCTGCCGGTGTTGCTGCTATATACGTCTGCCGATATCGTTGTCAACCCTGCCGGGGCTTTGCACTTTGCCCAGCGGTTACCCAATGTCCAAGTACAAGACTTTCCCCAATCTCGCCACGATCTGTTGCATGACAGCCAAATGGAGACGGTGCAGCAGACGGTGCAGCAGTGGCTAAGCCAACATTTTCAGCCCTGATGTTGCAGCAAGCCCTAGAAAAGACCCACAAGCCCCATGGCAGAATGGAAACGCTCTTCTCAACCGCCTGCTCCCATGAGCCAAGACTTAATCTACCGTCCCCGTCGCCTGCGGCGTACTGAGGCATTCCGCAATTTGGTTCAGGAAACCCATCTGCGGGTGCAGGACTTGATTTACCCCTTGTTTGTCATGGAAGGGGAGAACCAGCAGCAAGAAGTGGAGTCCATGCCCGGCTGCTACCGCTACAGCTTAGATTTGCTGCTTAAGGAGGTGGAAGAAGCGGCCCGGTTGGGGATCCCGGCAGTGGCTCTGTTCCCGGTGGTGCCGGAAGCCAAAAAAGATCCAACTGGACAAGAATGCTTCAACCCAGAAGGCCTTATCCAACGCTGCGTGCGGCGCATCAAGCAGGAGATCCCGGAGATCTTGGTCGTGACGGATGTGGCCTTGGATCCCTACAACAGCGATGGCCACGATGGCATTGTCCGGGATGGAGTAATCTTGAACGACGAAACGGTAGAAGTTTTGGTTAAACAGGCTCTCTCACAAGCGGAAGCTGGCACCGACATTGTTGCCCCTTCCGATATGATGGATGGCCGTATCGGCGCGATTCGCCAAGCCTTGGATGACCAGGGGTATACGGATGTAGCTATCTTGGCCTATTCCGCTAAGTATGCCTCTGCTTTTTACGGTCCTTTTCGGGATGCCCTCGGCTCTGCCCCCAAATCGGGGGACAAGAAAACCTATCAGATGGATCCCGCCAATGCCCGAGAAGCCATCAAAGAAGCAGAGCTCGACGAAGCGGAAGGAGCAGATATGCTGATGGTCAAACCGGCCCTGGCCTACCTAGACATCATTTACCGGATTAAGGAATCGACCGATCTACCGGTAGCTGCCTACAACGTCAGTGGGGAGTACGCCATGATCAAGGCGGCTGAGCAAAAGGGCTGGATCGATGGCAAGAAAGTGATGCTGGAATCCCTGCTGGCCATGAAACGCGCCGGAGCAGACATCCTCCTCACCTACTTTGCCAAAGAGGTAGCCCTGCTCCTGAAGGCTTGAGCTGCAGCGAAATTTCTAAGGGTTAGACAAGGGTTCTGTGGATTGGCCAATCCAGGTTTGGTTGGCTTCTTCACCGTCACTAGCCACTAAGGAGCTGGGATCCACTAAGCGCACCTGAATCTGGTTGGCGGGCACTTTATTGAGGCGTTCCTTAATTAAAGCCTCCTGCTGCATGGGATCCATACCCCGATCCACACCATCCTGCAGCCGAGAAACCCGCGTTCCCAAGACTTCAATTTGTTGCTCTAGAACCTGGAGACGATGGTATTGAGCCAGCTGCACAGGTAAGAGTCGATACAGACCACTGATGGCGGCAGCAGCGAACAGTACATTCACTCCAATCCTGCAAGCAACTTCCCATGCTTGTGGATCCTGAGGGGGTTGAGAAGAACGAGAGCGCCGGGTGTAAGCGGGAACCGCCCGAACAGTGGAAGCCTGATAGGAGGCAGGGGATCCCGCTGGTCGCAGGTGTTTTCGTCGGGTATAGACAAGAGCCTCCCGACCCTGAAAGGAAGAGACAACGGGGACAGAAGCACCATTCAGGCCCAGTCGGGGCCCGACAACCGGATCTAGACGTACGGGTACGCGGCGAGCAGGAATACGGGAGGAAGACTTGGGTGTCACAGGTGAAGGGAAGGAGGTAAGGGGATGAGAAGCCACCTCTGCTGCCAGAAAGCGCAGCTAGGGCCTATTGAAGCCGATTTTTCCAAAAGTGTCAGGTTCTGACACAAAACATTTTTTGAGAAACCCTCTTTTCCCCAACAAAAAAGCCCACATCAGGGTGGGCCAGAGGAATTCAGAATGAAATCTTGAGGCGAAATCTGCCTTGGAGAGCGATGGGACAAAAATCTTAGAGCCCCGAAAGAGCACATCGAGAGCAGCTTCCCTCAACCCATCGATCCCGGTGACTTGCTTAACTGCGGGCCAAGCCAGCTCCCAAAAGCAGTGCCATCACTGCAGGAACCAAGGCAATAGCCAGAATGGTAAAGACCTGTGAGTCCGTCATAGCCAACTCCCTAACGATGGAATTCCGTTCCGCAAAGGCGAACCTCCTCACTTTACCCTGGCCTCAGGAAGTGCTTTTGAATCGGAAGGAAAAGCTCAAAATTCTTTACAGTGAGCCTGTTTTGCGCTCAGCCGGATCTTGTCCAGTATCATTATGGAGAGGGGCAGCCGTGCTACGATGGCGTGGCAATTTAGATCTGCATTGGATCTGAACCGTATTTTTACCTCACTGGCATTCTATGGTAGCTGCTCCTCAAAGTCTGCACACGCATCGGGATAGTCTGTCGATTTTGGCGGAAACGGATCCGCTGGTGTTTGGCCTGATTGGGCAAGAATTGAACCGGCAGCGGGATCACCTGGAGATGATTGCCAGTGAGAACTTTACCTCGCCAGCGGTTTTGGCTGCCCAAGGCTCTGTACTGACCAACAAATATGCTGAGGGACTGCCCGGGAAGCGCTACTACGGCGGCTGCGAGTTTGTGGATCAACTGGAGCAACTGGCGATTGATCGGGCCAAGCAACTGTTCGGGGCTGCTCATGCCAATGTCCAGCCTCACTCGGGGGCCCAGGCCAATTTCGCCGTATTCCTGGCCCTGTTGCAGCCGGGAGACACGATTTTGGGCATGGATCTCTCCCATGGGGGTCACCTCACCCACGGATCTCCAGTGAATGTTTCCGGCAAATGGTTCAATGTAGTGCATTACGGGGTGGATCCCGAAAGTGAGCGGATCGATTTTGATCAGGTGCGTGGTCTGGCGCAACAACACCGCCCCAAGTTGATCATCTGCGGCTATTCTGCCTATCCTCGGGTGATCGATTTTGCGGCGTTCCGGTCGATTGCCGATGAGGTAGGAGCCTATCTGCTGGCGGATATTGCCCATATTGCCGGCTTGGTAGCGACAGGACACCATCCCAACCCTATTCCCCTCTGCGATGTGGTGACCACAACAACCCACAAAACTCTGCGGGGGCCGCGCGGCGGTTTGATCCTGACCCGGGATCCGGAACTGGGCAAAAAATTCGATAAGGCCGTCTTTCCGGGTAGCCAAGGGGGGCCGCTGGAGCATGTGATCGCGGGTAAGGCCATTGCCTTTGGAGAGGCTTTGCAACCCCGTTTTTCGGAGTACTCGGCTCAGGTGATCGCCAATGCCCAAGCGCTGGCCCAATCACTGCAAAGCCGCGGTATTCGTTTGGTTTCTGGGGGTACTGATAATCATTTGATGCTGTTGGATCTGCGCTCGGTTTCAGCAGCCTTGGAGAAGAGTGGAGCGGCGGATCCTCTGATGACAGGTAAGCGGGCGGATCGGCTGATGGACGAGATTCACATCACTACCAACAAAAACACCATTCCGTTTGACCCACAATCACCATTTGTGGCTAGCGGTCTGCGTTTGGGCTCCCCTGCCTTGACCACTCGCGGCTTAGGGCCGGTAGAATTTGGGGAGATTGGGGAAATTATTGCTGATTGTCTGTTTCATCCTGAGGATGCTGCCCTGTTGTCCAGCTGTCGGCAGCGGGTAGCGCAGCTCTGTCGCCGTTTCCCCCTTTACCCTCACCTGGGATAATTTCTACGGCTTACCATGCCCTATTTGGTCGCCTTCCTTGCTGCTGCCTGTGTGGTCTTGTGGGCAACCCCCATGGTCAAGGCAGTAGGGATCCGCAGCGGTCAATTTGATTTGCCGGATGAGCGCAAGATCCATCAACAGCCGATGGTGCGACTGGGGGGCATCTCGATTTTTTTTGGCAACCTTGTGGCTCTACTGCTGTTGTGGGGGGCAGGGGCCTTTGGGGGGCTGCGCACGGAGCAAGAGTATGAGATCTGGGGAGTGACGATTGGTGGGGTTCTGTTTTTCTTGATTGGGCTGGCGGATGATCTGTTTCATCTATCGCCCTTCTCTCGCCTTCTTATGCAATTTTCCGTGGCTACTGCCGCTTGGGGAGTGGGAGTCCGCATAGAATTTATCAGTTTGCCGGTCTTGGGCACTTGGTTTTTCCCCGCTTGGTTGAGCCTGCTGATCACCTTGTTATGGCTGGTGGGGATGGCCAATGCCATCAATTTCATGGATGGGTTGGATGGGTTGGCGGCAGGGGTGTCAGGGATTGCGGCGGTGGCGATGTTGATGGTGACCTTGCTTGTGGATCGACCGGCAGCAGCCATGATTGCAGCGGCTTTGGCAGGAGCTTGTTTGGGTTTCCTGCGCTACAACTTCAACCCAGCACAAATTTTTATGGGGGATGGTGGAGCTTATTTTTTGGGCTTTACCTTGGCTGGGATTGGGGTAATTGGGGTAGCCAAAGTGGTGACGACATTGGCGGTAGCTTTCCCTTTTTGTATTTTGGCGGTGCCCATTCTGGATATGTCCACGGTGATCCTCAAGCGGCTATCCAGAGGGCAATCTCCTTTCCATCCCGATAAGGGACATCTACATCATCACTTACTCAAAGCAGGGCTCTCGCAACGGCACTCGGTTTTGCTGATCTATGCCATGACGCTTTGGGTGGGATCCCTGGCCTTGGCTTTAGCAGGGTTACCGGCAGGAGGCACATATTTGGGTGGGGCCTCTCTGGTGCTAGGGGGAGTGGCTTGGGGTGCCTGGCAACGGCATCTGCAAAGGAAGAGGCAAATAAAGGAGAAGGGATCCCTACCCCCTGGGGATACGGGTGTGGATTCGCAATAGGATCCAAAGTCTCATGAACCTTGTCTTGTTCTCACCCCAAGATCTGCCTAGACTGAAGCTATTCAAAGCAAGTATTTGCTGCTGGATTCTGGCAGCCTTCGGCCTATGCACCCAACACCTGAGTTGGCCAGCCTGCTGCGTCGCACAGCCCGTCGCATCCAGTCCCAGCGATGGGGCTTTTGGGATACGGAATATCGCTGGCAGGATAGCACCCGCTGTAATTGTGGGCTGCTGGTGCGGGAAGCCTTGGGCTGGGACGGGGATCAACTGAGTTTGCGTATTCATCGCGGTACCTGGCGGAGCATTGCCCAAACTGCTTATCGGACTGCCGCCCTGACTCTACGGGATCCCTTGCAACAGGAGGTGCGCTGCTCGGTTACGGGCTTGAGATTGGGGTATGTGTTTGAAAGAATGGCAGAATTGGGATTTGATCGACCGGAAGATTTTGCGGCTTTAGAAGAATTAAGTGACCCCATGATCTTGGCCCGTCTGACGGAGAAGGGTCTGGAGCAGACACAGCGAAACGATGCGATGCATGTGGTGCTTTACATGCGAGAACTGGCGGATTGGATCGATGAACAACTGGAAGCCCAAGCTCAGCTGAGTCGGCTAACCCAGGCTCTGCACAAGGAAGAAACAGTCCCAGTTCCGGTTCAGGTTCGCCTCAGTTGACGCGGATCCGGTTTCTCCCGCAAGATCAGGCTCAGCTTGCTTGAGTTTGCCCCTTATGCTCAGCCCTGCCTTTAGGGATCCCGTCCAGTCGCCTGAAAGTATTGTCAAAGCCTTGCAACGGGTGATCGCTGACTTTCATGCCCGGCCCACCTACAGCGTCACCGGGAAGGGGGGGCGTTCTTTTCAGTTTTTTGCCACTTCGATTACCGACAATATTCCCCCCTTGCATCCCCACCTCTCGGCAGCTGTGTGCTTGCTCAGCCGCCTGCATTTAACCCAGGCTCATCAAGCCACTTTGGGGGTAGGGGAAGAGGATCGGGGCGCAATGATCATTTCGGATATTCTTCTTAGCTACAACTTGCCGCGCACTTTGGCTCGTTGGACTCCTACAGGCGCACCGGGGGAAATTGGGATCCCCTTGGCCAACGAGTATATTCCGGAAGGATCGATTCAGGTGTACTTGAATGGGGTGACGGCAAGGGATCGGGTAGTGCTGGTGGATGATCTGATCAGTACTGGCGGGACGATGGTGGCCTTGATCGAGTCGGTACGCAAGGCAGGGGCAGAGATTTTGGAAGTATTTACCATTGCTGAAAAAACGGAAAATCAGGGGCGACAGTATGTGTATGAGCAAACTGGGATCCAGGTAAAAACCTTGTTGGCTTCCGATATTGAACAAAAGGCAGAGGGAACCTTTTCGCGAGTCTTGCATTGCAACCTGGGAACTCTGAATGGGCCGCTCCTTGAACAGGTGGCAGCTCAGTTTCCGCCAGGGTTTTGTCGAGTCGGATCGGGGGAGGGGTGATGGCGGATCAGGGTTAGTAGAGTTTCTAGCAACTTCTGGCCATCCAGCGGCAAAAGCTGGTTCGGTTGCCAGATGCTTAAAGTACTGAGGCGCTACTCCCATTGCTTCTGGGTCTGTTCTAGCCGTTTCTGCTCACCCACTCAGCTATAGCTGACAGAACTCCACAGGCAAAAACCTATTTTTTCATAAGAAGTTGCGGACAATATGTCCTTCCTGAACGGCTTGCTTCAGGTTAGATTCAGGCTTGCAGAGCATTGCAGGGTCTAGCGCCATGATAGAAGAGGGGGCGGCGTGGAGAAGGCTCAGCATCAACAAAATAAGCATCAGCCGGGATAGCTTGACTCCAGTTGCGGAAGGGGTTCTGGGCTTTGGATTTGGCTGGAACTGAGGGTTGAGAGACGGTCATGTTCAGGAGGCGTTTGGGCATAACGGGAATTTCGGGGCCCAACCGTGACCAGACCTCACAGCGGTCAGAATGCACCACCACAATACTAACCAGGGATCCATAGTCCATATCATAGCGACAGCTATCGACAGCCTCCTTCAACTGACGGAAGGTGCGATTAAATCCATAAAAATGATTCTGGAAGCGGATGGACTCTAAAAACCCATCCGTCGAGACCGCTACATGATCATGATCAGTGGAGGCGTAGTCGAGGATCACCATAAGTGGAGAGACTGAGAGAGGGTGAATCAAAAAGAATAGGTAGTGCCGTATTTCCACTTAAGCATGACACTCTGAGTCAGTCATCCGCAAAACAGCGTGGATGCAATAATGCTTAATGAATTCTTCTGGCTATCCCATCTCCTAAGCAGGGATCCGACCCAACTCCCGCCGCAGTTCCTCTAGGGCCGCCTCTCCAATATGGGGATCGGCACATACTAGGGTGGGCACACGAATCAGATCGGCTCGGGCTTGGCGTAATAGGGCTCGGAGAGTGGAGTGGCTAGCGACATCGCAAATCAGAGTATGAGCGCGGCGTAGGATAGAACCCACCCGCTCTGTATCAGAAATAACAGCTGTTAGCACCAGCAGATCCTCCCCCCGCAAGCTATGCACAACCACCTCCGCGACTTCCAAAAGGGCAGTGCTGATGCTGACCAGACCCAGGCAAGCCTGAGGGGGTAGTTGGCGAACCAAATCAATTTCTTTGGCGTAGTCAGACACCTCTATGGGCAAAACCCGAGCACCGTAGGGTTGGGCTATCGCTTCTACAGCGCTGAGGAAATAGCGAATGGTCACTACTGTACCGGAATGAAGCTGCTCCAAAACCGTGGCCAAGTCCTCCAAGGGCACCAACTGCACTCCGATGCCCAAAGCCTGTTGAATTTGCTGAGTCATCAGTTCACCTGTGCCCAAATCTCGACTCGGCACACACACCAAGACCTGTGCACTACAGCGCAAGCGCCAATCGATTTCTGCCTGTAGCAGATCCCGCACCTGTTCTAAGGAGAACCCTTGCTGTTGGAGATGGTCAATGCCCAAACGGACTTCTTGCAGGGCTTGTTTGGATTTGTCTAGGTCTTGACTAAGGACTCGAGAAGCATTTGCTACTTGACGGGCTGATCCACTGACATAGATCCCGGAAGCGGCCCGAGTTTCTACCAAGCCCATTTCTTCTAGTTGGTGATAGACCTTGTTGATGGTATTGCGGTGCAGGCCCGTTTGCATGGCCAATTGACGGGTGCTAGGCAGGCGACGGCCAGGGGGAAACTGCCCACAAGCGATGGCAAAACAAAGCAGGTTAAACAACTGTACAGAGCCAGGGATCCCGCTGTCCGGCTGAATGGAAATGCGCATCATTGCCCCGTCCTCGACCTACACAACCTCCAGACATCATTTAGCTTAATCGGCGGGAAGCCCCGCACTGTAGGTCAGTGTCGGGATGAAAGCCGTGCTTGCTGAGTGGGTTCAATGCCCTCGAAGCAAGCTACGATGCCACCGTTGGCGTAGCCTGCGCTTTGCG
>JAUQVI010000011.1:0-28931 GCA_039794885.1 Thermostichus sp. DG02_5_bins_236 | reverse complement strand
AGGTGATGGTGATCGGGGCAGGGTTGGGTGGCTTGCCCACTGCCTATGAATTGCGGCGTCGCTTACCCCAGGGATCCCATCAGGTGACCCTTATTTCCAATACCCCCACGTTTACCTTTGTTCCTGCCCTGCCTTGGGTGGCTTTGGGTCTCAAGCCACTGGCGGATATTCAGGTGCATTTGCCCCAACGGGTTGAAAAAAAAGGGATCCGCTTCATTGAGGGAGCTGTGACCGATTTGCAACCCGAGGCACGCACCCTCAGGGTGAATGGCGAGTCTCTTAGCTACGACTACTTGGTGGTGGCCACCGGGGCGGACTTGGCCTTGGATGCTGTTCCTGGCTTAGGGCCGGAGCAGGGGTTTACCCAATCGGTGTGTACTCCTCACCATGCCCGCTTGGCCCAGGAAGCTTGGGCAGACTTTCTCCGGCAACCAGGGCCCTTAGTAGTGGGAGCGGTGCCGGGAGCCAGTTGTTTTGGCCCGGCCTATGAATTTGCTCTGCTAGCCGATCAGCAATTGCGCCGGAAAGGGGTGCGGGATCAGGTGCCGATCACGTTCATCACCCCTGAACCCTACGCTGGGCATTTGGGCATTGGGGGCATGGCTCACTCCGCAGAATGGGTCAGCCAGTTGATGGCCCAGCGGCAGATCACGGTTTTAGAGAATACTGCTATCGCTCGTATCGAAAAAGATCGCATTTATTTGAACGACGGGGAAGGGATCCCCTTTGGCTACGCCATGCTTCTGCCACCGTTCCGGGGGGCTCAATTCCTGCGAGAAACCCCAGGCTTGACCGATCAACAGGGCTTTCTGCCCGTGACTCCCACCTACCAGCATCCTGACTTTGACACCCTCTACAGTGTGGGTGTTGTTTCCCAATTGGCTCCTCCCGAAAAGACCCCTTTGCCCGTGGGTGTGCCCAAAACTGGCCAAATGACAGAGGCGATGGGGATTGCGGTTGCCCACAACCTCGCTCTGCGCTTGGGAATCCTAAAGGGGGATCCAGTAGCCCCGACTCTTGAGGCCATCTGCTTTGCCGACTTTGGAGATACGGGTATTCTCTTTTTGGCGGATCCGGTATTACCCGTGCCAGAACTGGGGCACCGCCGCCGCGCCATTGCCCTACAGGGGCCTTGGGTCAGTTGGATGAAAACAGCCTTTGAGCAGTATTTCCTGGCCAAGATGCGCTGGGGGTGGGCAGTACCCTGGTTTGAGCGGCTCAGCCTGCGAGGGGTGGGATTATCGCTGGTGGAACCTCTCCCCAAGTCGGTGGGCGGTTTAACCTCCTCAGGGTTGTGAATATCAGTCCCCAGTCGTGTAGCGTTGCGTCGCAACAGTGACTTTGAGCTATCCTCTTCTTTCTTCATCCCATGAAAACGCAACTTGGTGTATTTCGGCGGCCAACCTCCTCAGGCTGGAATTGGGGCGGGGTGGGATTTGCGGTGTTGCTCCTATCGGTGGGTGGGGTCGGCGGATGGGTACTGGGATCCCGAACCCAACCGACGCAGACAGAGGTGGTTTCCAGCGTTGCTGTTCAAGAAAGTGTGCCCCTTCCCTTCAAGACCGTGGAAGTTAGCCCACAATCCGTCAGTAGCGAGCGGATCTTGGTGGGCAGCTTGGAAGCAGTGGAGAGTGTCAGCCTCAGCAGCCGCATTGTCGGTCGAATTCTTGAGTTTCCGGTTCAAGAGGGCCAGCGGGTTGCTGCCGGATCCCTAATTGCCCGCCTGGATGTGAGTGATATACAGGCGGATCAGGATCGAGCCCAAGCCCAACGACAACAAGCCGAGGCACAACTGCAACAGGCTCAAGCCAATCGGATTGCTGTTCAAGCTGGACTCAGGGTGGCGGAAGCGGTGCTTCACCAAACGCAGGCACAAAAACGAGAAGCTGAAGCGGAACTGAGTCAGGCTCGACTCCACCAACAGCGGATGCAAGTCCTCCACGCCGAAGGCGCGGTCACGCAGGCCCAGTTGGATCAAGCCAGTACCCAAGTGGCTGTGATTCTTGCCCGCATTGCCCAAATCGAGGCCGGAATCCAACAGGCAGAACAAGGGATCGCCCAAGTCCAAGCCCAAATTGCCCAAGCAGAAAGTGGGATCCCCCAGGCTCAAGCAGCCATTGCTCAGGCCCAAGCTGTAATTGACCAAAGCCAAGCCAATTTGGAATATGGACGCCTATTGGCTCCCTTTGATGGGGTGATCACCCACAAGTATGGAGAGGTGGGATCCCTGGCTGGGCCGGGTCAACCCCTGGTTCATTTGGAGAGTACAGAGCGGTTGCGCTTTTCTGTAACCGTGCCTGAATCTCAGGTATCTCAGATTCACGTGGGACAGTCGGTACCCATGGCTTTCGATAATCTGAATCAGACCGTGGAGGGAACGATTCAGCAAATCATCCCCAGTGCGGATCCAGTCGCCAGAACTGTGGTGGTGAAGGTAGACGTGCCAGCCCTAGCAGGAGGGATCCCGGGATTACTGGGGCGACTGACTGTGTTGGGGCAAACCCGACAAGCTCTACTCATCCCACAGGAGAGTGTGCTGGAACAGTTTGGGATCACTGGAGTGTATCGGTGGGTGGCAGGAAAGGCCGTTTTTACTCCCGTTGTTCTTGGATCCCGCTATGGAAATCAGGTGGAAATTCATGCAGGGATCCAGCCGGGAGAGCAGGTGATTCAGGACGCTGCTGCCGTTCAGACAGGATCCCTGTGAGGGATGCATAAACCCGTTAGACCCGTCTTATTTTGCTACATTCCCCAGATTTTCACAAAGGCAGGCTAAGTTAGGGAGGTCTGGCTAGAAGGCTGTTTCTTCACCTCAGTCCAGTTGTCCAGTCTCGATAGTGGAGGGTCTGATCGTGAGTTTAATCGGCAACATCATCTGGCTGATCTTCGGCGGATTCCTGACGGCTCTGGGCTATATCTTGGGGGGATTCAGTCTCTGCCTGACGATCATCGGTATTCCCTTTGGTTGGCAGAGTATCAAGTTGGGATTTGCGGTGCTCACACCCTTCGGTCGAGAGGTGGTGGAGTATCCCGATGCCAATAGCCCGTTGCTGATGATTTTTAACGTGATCTGGCTGTTGCTGTTCGGTTGGCCCCTGGTGCTGAACCATCTGTTTTGGGCTTTGATTTTGGCGATCACCATCATCGGGATCCCGTTTGCTAAGCAGCATATGAAGTTGATCATTCTGTCGTTGTTGCCTTTTGGTCGTGGTCTCCGCTGAGGGGTTGTGTGGACTTGTTTGTGAATTTGTTGAAGAGTGTTTCTGAAACTTTCAATCTGCTCAGACTTCCTCAACAAAGTTGCGAGAATTGAATCCAAAAGGGTTGACTGTGATCCGGATCACGCTTGGTTATGGGATCCCATCACAGACGGGCTGAGCAGGAAACGAGAGACTAAACCCATTGCAGAACAAGGAGGAAGGCCATGCGTATCATTTGGATCGCGGTGGTGGCCAGTGTTTTGGGGCTGTTGGCGGTGATGCCGTTTGCCCAATCGGATCCCCAGGAAGAATGGCTGCACGGAGAGCAATGTGCCGCAGATGGGCCGGTCATTTGTCTGGACTAAACCATGATCCAGAGATGGGGCCTATTGCGAGCGCAGCCATTGGGTGAGCAATACTTCGATGAGTTCCGAGAGATCTTGATCCGATTCCAACAGAGCCCGTTTAACAGCGCGATGAGTGTCTTTAGAAACATAGGCTGTGAGTTTGACGTACTCAGCGCTGCCGGGTTTGCGAAGCGTTTCAGGAGCTTCCACCGGTTCGGGTGCGGTTGTCAGATCGGGAATCTTGTAGGCTTGGGCACTTAACTTTTTCGGGGCAGGACGGGACGGGATCCCTTGGATATCCAACAGACGTTCAAACTTGCTCATGACAAAATTTCTTCTCCCACTGCGACGTAATCTGACCAGGCTTGTTTGGCTCTGGCTTCCGGGATCTCGTTAATGCAAACCCCCTCTAGGGCGGCCCGTTGAAAGGCCACTGTGCGGCGAATGGAATTTTGGTAGAGGGGGATCCCAGCTTGTTTGAGGAAGCTACGCGCTTCGGCCCCATCCCGGTTGGGCCAAGGCGGAATCAGGGTGAGCAACACTTTGTAGTGCTTTGCCCCCAATCGGTGTAGAGCATCGGTGGTCAGCATCAAAGCGTCCAAAGCTAAGGCATCGGGGGAGCAGGGTAAGACCAGTAGCTCACAGCGCTGGGCCAGGGTTTGTAACTGTTCTGGGGTAGGGCGGGCTGGGGTGTCGATCACCGTATGCTGAAAACCAGCGGGGGTAGGGGTGGCAGGATCCCCAGCCAGCACTTTAACGGGAAATAGGGATCCCCGCTCTGCCCAGCGGGAGGCGGAGCGGTTCGGGTCGGCATCGATCAACAAGGCGGATGGAGAAGTGCTGTTGCCAGGCTCACCCTGCTTCTGTTGCAGATAGAGAGCCAAGTGCACTGCTGTGGTGGTTTTGCCTACACCACCTTTGAATCCCAAGACCGCAATATTCATCTGGCCCCACACACTCTCACCCCGGTTTTACTGCCCAATCACACGGGTGACAAGAGGGAAAAGGTTGCGCATGGCTGCACCATAGATTGTGGGTTTTGGGTAGAGCCGTGGCACCCAAACGCATAGAAAGCTGCTCCAGAGCCGCAACCATTCGAGAGCCGTAGAAAAGGTAACATAATTGCGTACTGCGGCCAAATAGCTGCCTAAAGTCAGGCTGTGGAGCATCTGGATTCCTCCGCCATTCTGGGGCCGAACGCTTTACCTCCTGCCTAAGATCGGGCTGTCAAGCATGGGGATCTCCGGCTAGCTCAACTTAGCAACCCTTCTTTTCTGGAGAAATCATCTATGCCCTACCTCTCTAGATCACTGTCTCCCCAAAAATCCTGGTGGATATTTTGGGGTTTTTCTCTGATGCTGATGGTGAGTGCCTGTGGAGGAGGCGGGGGAGGATCTCGCTCTGTTCCTCCTGTTCCGGTTCCTTCCACAGGCCGAATTGAGGGATCCCATTTTGATGATCTCAACGGCAATGGGCTGCGGGATCCAGGAGAACCTGGCCTGCCGGGTATCCTCACCTTTTTGGATCTAAATGGGAATGGCCGTCTTGATCCAGGGGAACCCAGTGTCACCAGTGATGCCAGTGGCAACTTCCGTTTTTTTGATCTGCCCTCAGGCACCTATCGCGTCACGGCTACTTTGCCACCTGGACGGGTCTTCACCACACCCCGTTCTGGCCGACAGCTAGAGCGCATTGTGGGGGGAAGCAATGCTCCGGCAGGCGCTTTTCCCTGGATGGTGGCTTTGGTGCTTGCGGGTGAACCCGATCCTTTTCAGGGGCAGTTTTGTGGCGGATCCCTGATCACACCAGAATGGGTGATCACAGCCGCCCATTGTTTTTTCAACGGTCAGGGTCAGCAGGTGGTGAACCCCCAAAATCTAGATCTGTTGCTGGGTACCAACCGCCTAGAGGTAGGGGCAGGTCAGCGTATTCGTGCTGCTCAAATTGTGGTTAACCCCAGCTATAACCCACAACTGAGGGAACCCGGCGGGAACGATATTGCCCTGGTGCGCCTTTCTCAGCCGGTTGCTTCTCCTACCCTACCGCTGCTGCAGCCCAACCAGACTACCCTCACAGCCCCTGGCACTTCTGCCACCATTCTGGGTTGGGGAGCGACTCAGCCTCGAACTGCCGACCAAGAACCCAGCGGTTTTGCCAGGGATCTGCAACAGGCCACCGTTCCCATCGTGTCCAACACCGAGTGTAATGTGCCCTACAACGGCATCATTCTAGACAGCATGTTGTGTGCGGGCTTTCCCCAGGGAGGGGTAGACTCCTGTCAGGCAGATAGCGGTGGCCCCTTGGTTGTGCCCAGTGGCAATGGCCTTGCTCTGGCAGGGATTACCAGTTTTGGGATCGGTTGTGCCCTGCCCAATTTCTTTGGGGTGTACACCCGGGTGTCCAGCTTCACCGGCTTCGTGCAATCGGTGATTGGCAGCACTCCAACCCCACCTAGCCCCACCCCCACGGTCATTCCTGGGGCAACAGCTGCATTCACGGTAAATCTTATCGGGGGGGAGGTGGTATCAGGTCTTAACTTTGGTAGCCGCGCCCAGTGAACCGGGCAAGGGTCTAGGGATGGTCTATCATAAGGATCCCAGTTTTTCTGCAAATTCAAGGGAGGAAATGGCTCTTTTATGACCCAAGTGACAATTGGCGAAAATGAAGGGATTGAATCTGCGCTGCGCCGCTTCAAGCGTCAGGTTTCTAAGGCGGGCATCTTGCGGGATCTGCGTAACCATCGCCATTTTGAAACCAACTTAGAAAAGCGCAAGCGCAAAGCAGTAGCCGTCCGGCGCAACCGCCGCAAGTCCATGGCCTGAGGAGCTTTGGAGCTTTAAGGTTGAGCGCCCGCAATGGGATTGGCCTCTAGGGATCCGCTCAGTACATCAATTTCTAGCGTTAGCTCTTCTCCGGTATAGATCTCAGGCAGCGGGGCAAAAGGGGCTGAGCGTTGAATGGCGCTCAGTACAGCGGCATCCAAGAGGGGATCTTCCGAAGGGGTTTGCAGGCGCAGCTCTTGCAGGGATCCCTCTCGATCTAGACGAATCTGCACCACCGTCAAGTAGGATCCGCCAGCTCGCTGTACCACCCAGTGTTGGCGCACTTTTTCTTGCAACTGTGCTAGGTACTCTCCCCAGTCCAGATTGGCAATGGTATCTAGGCTGGGTGGGCCGGGTTCCTCAGCTTTGGGGTTTGGGGATCCCTGGCTTTGGGATTGGAAAAGGCTTTCTGGAGCAGGCAAAAGCGCGCTGAGGGCATCTTGGTGCTCGTTTTGCGAGGTGGCATCCTGTGCTGGCGGGGGCAAAATGGGTCGGGGCTCCGCTTGTGCTAGCAGATGCGGTTGGGGGAGAGGCTCTGGGGAAGAGGCTGCTTCTGAAGGGGAGCTGCTTGCGTCAGGTTGAGAAGTCCTTGGTGAGTTTGGGGGCTCTACCGGTGGAGCTGGGGATGTGGCAGGTTCAACAACGTCGGCTGGGGTGGAGAGTAGACCGTGCAAATGGTGTTGATATTCCTGTAGAGGCTCTCGTTGTTGCGAAGTTGGGGACAGTGTATCTAGCCAACTTTCTGTTAGTTGCAGAGCTTCCGCCCAATTTTGATCAGCCACAGCATTCTCCAGGGCGGATTCAAACTGTTGCTGGCGCTGAGGAGTCAGGGAGCGTGGAGGGTAGGGGACTTCCGGGATATCTGCGGGCGCAGGGATGAGGGGCTGGGCTCGAGCTCCAGGCAGAACGGAGAATGAAGAGGACACTGCCTCAACATCAAAATCAAACCAGTCTCTGGATCTGGCCAGTTGCGAGTGCCGCGCCGATAGGTAGGGATCCCGTCGATGAGAGGTTCCCGATGCACGGGCAGAGATAGGAGCAATAAAATCTGGCTCAGCAGGCGGCTCAGCTTCCACTTCCACCCACTCAAAGGCAATGATCTCCACCTCTTCCGGGATCCCCGGCTGCCAGCCCACCAGCCCGATGGCCAGAAGATGTAACCCTGCCGAAAGAAGATTGGCCAAGCCCAAGCGCCAGGGTAAAGAGTGACGTTCCTGTTGTCGTTTTTCCTCGGAACGGCTCCGTTTGGGAAAGTTGTCTACTGTCTGCCAGATCTGCGGTGTGGCTGAACCTGTATCGGTAGTGCCCACCAGAGCAAAAGGGCTAGGCAATGCTTCGGGATTCTCCACCAACTCGTCTGGGATCCCAACTTCGGCGATGTCTTGAGTCTCTTGATCAGAATGAACAGTGTAGGATCCCTCTGGCTGAGCTGGAGAAGTTTCCAGCGCTTCAGCAGGTGCTGGAGTCGGTTCGCCTATTGAGGGAGCTAGCACCGGCTCAACCTCCGCTGACGAACCCGAGGGAAGGGATCCCTCTAACTGCGGTTGATCCTCTATTGCCACTGTGCCACTCCTCCTCACAACCCCATGCCAACAGAAGCCTGTTGGTTAGGCAGTCTCACACTCCTGTCGGGCCAAAGCTTGGCCCCCCTTGATCAATAGCTCATCTCTACGCAAAAGGGCAGTTGTCTGGGGAGAAACCCTCACATTGCCGTGGGGGGAAGCTGTGTTGGCGAATACGGATTTCTGCTGCTCAAATGCTTACCATTTTCGCTGACGGCAATGGTTTGAGTTACCTAAGGTCACGAAAAGCTTGCCAGTTTACGCCGATGTTCGTTGATTCCCTAGTGGTGGAGTGGGTTTATGCTTGTCACCCAGCAACCTGTCCTGAAGCGATTTTGGTACCCTGTGATCCCGATGTCGGCCCTAGAAGCCGGCCCCCAAGCGTTTACACTGCTACAAACTCCGTTGGTGCTCTGGCTGGATGAGTCGGGGCAACCCTGCGCTGTTTTGGATCGCTGCTGCCACCGCTCCGCTCAACTCTCCAAAGGGATTGTCTGCGATGGCCATATTCGCTGCCCTTATCACGGGTGGGAGTTTGACGGTTCAGGCGCCTGTGTGAAGGTGCCCCAACTCACAGAAGAGTTCATCCCGCGTACCTACAAGGTAGAAGGGTTTCGCTGCCGAGAGCGCTACGGCTATGTTTGGGTAGCCTTAGCGGATCCGCTGACGGGCATTCCCGAGATTCCGGAGGTGGTGGATCCTCAGTTTCGCCAAATTCACCAGTTTTACGAAGTTTGGAAGTGTGCCGGCCTGCGCCTGATGGAAAACTCCTTCGACAATGCCCACCCTCACTTTGTCCACCAGAAAAGCTTTGGGGTTATTTCCGAGCCTGTACCTCCCGATCTCGATAGTTTGGAGGAGCTGGACTACGGTTTGCGGGCAACTTCAACTTTGCCGGTATTTAACACTGATATCCAGAAGCAGAACCTCAAGATGACCGAGGATCGAACGGTGCGGATCCTGGAAAGCACCTGGTTTATGCCCTTCAGCCGTAAGCTGAAGATCTCCTATCCCAACGGCCTCGTCCACATCATTTTTACAGGAGCTACTCCCATCGATGACCAGACCTCACAGGTGGTGCAGTTCTGTGTGCGCAACGATTCCGAGGCTGAGGTGAGTGCCGAGAGCATCATCGCCTTCGATCGCCAAGTCACCTTTGAGGATCAGCTGATTTTAGAGGGTACTGACTACGATGTTCCTCTCGACATTAAAGTGGAACAGCACATGTTTACGGATAAACCCGGTATTCTCATGCGCCGTAAGCTGGCTGCCCTATTAAAGGCTCATGGTGAGGTTGAAGTGCGCAGAGGTGAACTTGCACCTATCTAAAGTTTCTACCCCCAAAGGATGATTTGGGAAGAGCAGCTACTGAACTCATCCCGTTGCTGGATGGGAGTACGGAGAAATCTCCGCGATTCTGTCATTGCCTGCCGCAATGGCCTCAGAGCAAGTCGAGTGGCAGCTTGAGCAATGCTAAAATAGAATGCCGTTGCTGGAAGTCATTGTGCTGGTCGTCATCGACAATTACGACAGCTTTACCTACAACCTGGTGCAATATCTGGGGGAGCTAGGGGTCGATCTACAGGTTTTTCGCAATGATCACCTCTCGGTTGCCCAGCTAAAGCACATGCAGCCAGAGGCCGTAGTGATTTCCCCAGGGCCAGGACGCCCTGAAGATGCCGGAATCTCGTTGGATCTGATCCGTGAGCTGGGGCCAGTCTTACCCATTTTGGGAGTTTGTCTAGGGCACCAATGTATTGGGCAGGTGTACGGAGGCCGGATCGTGCGTGCGCCTGAGCTGATGCACGGGAAAACTTCACAGATTTATCATCAGGGGCTCGGGGTATTTGAGGGGTTGAGTCAGCCTTTTACAGCCACCCGCTACCACAGCTTGGTGATTGAGCCTACCACCTGTCCGGCTGAGCTGGAAGTAACGGCTCAAACCCACGAAGGGATGATCATGGGGGTGCGCCATCGCCATTACCCGCACATCCAGGGGGTACAGTTCCATCCCGAAAGTATCTTGACCGGAGAAGGCAAACGTTTGTTGAGCAATTTTTTACAGGGAGCCCAAGACTTTGCCACTGAGTCATCCGGGGCCTCCACCCCGTTTCGGGAAACCGTTGCTGTTGTGCCGTCAGGGATCCCTTGTCCATGAATCGCCGCCAATTGTTGCAAACTAGTGCTGGGGTGCTGGGGTCGATGGTGGTAGGCCTGAAGGTTGCTGCCCAAACAGGTGAGCAAGGGGGAACAGAAGCACCGACGGCCATAGAATTTACCCCTGCCTCCAGCTTGGAAGGGCTGCAGCTCACTTGGCTCTACCACAGTTGTGTCTTGTTTGAGGCGGAGGGGACACGCTTTTTGGTGAATCCCTTTCGCCCGCTTGGCTGCACAGCCGGCTATCCTGCCCCACGAGTCCCTGCCGATCTGGTGTTGTTGAGCAGCCGTCTGTTTGATGAGGGGGCCTTGGATGTGGTGCCCGGCAATCCAAGGGTGCTCTTCCAACCGGGGGATTATCAGATTGACGGGATCCGGGTACAAGGGGTGCGCATGCCGCGTGGGCCTCGCTTTGGGGTCAATGTGGGTTGGCGCTGGACCATGGCCGGGATTGACATTGTGCATTTGGGGGGAGCAGCAGCCCCGATCACACGAGAGCAGTCGATTTTGTTGTCTCGCCCCGATGTCATGCTGGTGCCGGTTGGTGGTGGCCCAAAGAACTACGACCCGGCTGGAGCCCAAGCTGCCATTGAAGCGCTGCAACCGAAGCTGGTGATCCCCACCATGTACCGCACCGCTGCTGCGGATGAGCAATGTGATCTGGTGCCTTTGCAGGAATTTTTAAGTCTGTTTCCTGCGGCAGCCCTACAGCCTGCAGCCAGTAATCCCCTCATCCTGTCCGCCCAGGCTTTGCCTCCCCGAGGAACGGTCATTCTCTCGTTTGGGGAGTAGCCATCATGCGGCGGGGGGTCTTGGGAATCAGTATCGGCCTTGGATCGCTGCTGGTGGCGGGCTTGTTCTACTACGGCCACACCTTGCCTGAGGATCCTGAGGTTTTGGCGGGAACCCATCCACTGCGACTGCAACTGGCTCTTTGGTTGGGCAAGAATGTCCATGTTGTGGATATGCGGGGCAAAACTGCGCTGTTTTTTGTGGACAGTGGCCTCAACACCCGCCTTTTGCTCAAGCATGGAGTTGATCCCAATCAGCTGGACAAGGGAGGAGCCAGCCCTTTGCACCAAGCCGCCCGCATCGGCAACTCTGAAGTTACCCAAGCCCTACTGCAAGGAGGAGCAGAGGTGAATGCCCGCTTTGGGGGTGGCGGGATCCCGTTGCATTTTGCCGCTTGGTCAGGCAACCCAGAGGTCATCAAGCTGTTGCTGGAGCATGGTTCTGAGATCGATGAGCCGGATGGCTACGGCCTCACCCCTCTGAATATTGCTCAAGATCTGCACCGCTGGGAAGCCGCAATCCTTCTCTCCCAGTGGCCCCGCCCCGCTTTGACGGAGTAAGGGGCTCCCCTGCCCATGTCAGAATGGTGGCGACATCATTCTCCATGTTTGTTTACTTTAGGTTCATGCCTTCTGTCAGCACCGCCGAGCCGATTGCCGAAACTGCTGAGTCAGCTTCTTCTAGCTCAGAACCATTGCCTTGCGCCTTTGGCACGCCAGGGCGAACGGAACCCGGACTCCCGACTCCAGAAGGCATCGGATCCCTGAAGCACTGGTGGGCGCAATGGAAACAAAAGCTGCGGCTGGAAACCCAGTTGCTGTTTGTGGCAACGCTAGTGGTGTCGCTAGTGGTGAGCAGTTTCACCTTTTGGGCCGTCAGCAACGTGCAGCAGGATGCCCAATTTAACGAGGCGCGCTTTGGTCGAGATCTGGGTTTGCTTCTGGCAGCCAATGTGGCGCCTCTAGTGGCTGAGGATCGCATTGGTGAAGTGGCCCAACTCTCGCGGCAGTATTTTGAGAGCACCAGTAGCATCCGGTATCTGCTCTATGCCGACCCGAATGGGGATATTTACTATGGGATCCCCTTTTCCAATCAAGAGGTGAAAACCTCCCTCAGCCTTACCCGGCGCATTCAGCTGCCGGACAATCGTCCCCCTGCAGAAGGTCAGCCGCTGGTTCGTACCCACCTCAGTCCTGCCGGGCGTGTCACGGATATTTTTGTCGGTATCTATCAGGATGGGCAATTTTTGGGCACCCTGGGCCTGGGCATTAACCCTAACCCCACCCTGATGCGCTCTACCCAACTGGCGCGGGAAGTGTCGATTGGTGTCTTTCTAGCAGTGTGGGTCTTGGCCATTCTCGGCTCGGTGGTCAATGCCCTCACCATCACCCAGCCGATCAAAGAATTGGTCAAAGGGGTTCAGGAGATTACCAAGGGTAACTTCAAGCAGCGTATTGATCTGCCCTTTGGGGGTGAGCTGGCCCAGTTGATTGACAGCTTTAATGAGATGGCGGAGCGGCTGCAGAGCTACGAAGAACAAAATATCGAAGAACTGACAGCTGCCAAGGCCAAGTTGGAAACGTTGGTTTCTTCAATTGTTGATGCAGCCATTCTTCTGGATGCGGAGTTTCGGGTGTTGCTGCTCAATCCAGCGGCCTCGCAAATGTTTGGCTGGGAAGGGGATCCCGTTTTGGGGAGAAACCTGCTGGAGTTGCTACCGGAAAACCTACGCTTACAACTGGCCCGTCCGTTGCTACAAATTGCCCGTGGGGATCAAGAAGCCGAAGAAATCCGGGTCAATCTGACAGAACCCACTACCCGCATCATCCGCGTCATGCTCTCGCCAGTTTCGGATCTGCGGCGGCAAAATTTGAAGGGAGTTGTGGTGACGGTACAAGACATCACCCGCGAGGTAGAGCTGAACGAGGCAAAAGCTCAGTTTATCAGCAACATCAGCCACGAGCTGCGCACCCCCCTCTTCAGCATCAAATCCTTTATTGAAACCCTCTACGAGTACGGTGAGCAGATGGCTCCCGCCGAGCGGCTAGATTATCTGGAAATTGCCAACCGCGAGACGGATCGCCTCTCTCGCCTGGTCAACGATGTTTTGGATTTGTCCCGTCTGGAATCGGGCAAGCAGTATCGTTTTGAGGGCATTGATATCTCGGCGGTGATTGAACAAACCCTGCGCACCCACCAGCTCCAAGCCCGCGATAAAGGGATCCACCTGCGTAAATTTGTGGATCCAGATCTGCCGCTGGTGTGGGGCAATTACGATCTGCTGCTGCAGGTGCTCACCAACTTGTTGGGCAATGCCCTTAAGTTCACCCCCTCAGGTGGGTCTGTCAGTTTGCATGCCCATGTGGTCACCCAGCCGGATGGATCCCTGCAGGCGGTACGGGTAGCCGTAGCCGACACGGGTATTGGCATTGCCCCCGAAGATCAAGAGCGGATTTTCGACCGTTTTTTCCGCGTAGAAAACCGCGTTCACACCTTGGAGGGCACCGGCTTGGGGCTGGCGATTGTCCGCAACATTCTGGAAAAACACCATAGCCGTGTTCATCTGGAAAGCAAGCTGGAACAGGGATCCACCTTCTGGTTTGATCTGCACTTGAACGGAGTTGGGGATGAGATGCCTCTAGACTTTGCTGCAGTACAGGCGGAAACGGATCCCCCCAGTTGTGGCTGGCGAGATGGCCCCGAAGAAGAGGGTGTGCCCGAACCCGTTTGAAGTTTGAAGAATGAACCAGCCTAATAAGGGCCTGAATCGGCGGAGATCCGCAAGCAAGGTTGGCTACAGTGTGGGAAGTATAAGGAAAGCCTGGCATTCCTACAAGGGGAGGCAGTCGGATGGAAAGCCTACTGGCAATTTTCTTGGGATTGGGGCTCAGTGCAGCTTGTGGATTTCGAATTTTCGTGCCTCTCCTGGTGATGAGCATGGCCGCCCGGTCTGAGCATCTACAGTTGGCTGACGATTTACACTGGATTGGCTCGGATACGGCCTTGATGGTTTTTGCGGTGGCTACCTTTTTGGAGGTGTCTGCCTACTATGTGCCTTGGGTGGATAACCTGCTGGATGTGGTGGCAACGCCGGTAGCGGTGGTGGCCGGGATCCTTGTCATGTCGGCAGCCATCGGCGATATCGGCGAAGTCAGCCCCCTGCTGCGCTGGACTTTGGCGGCCATCCTGGGGGGTGGAGCAGCCGGCATCACGCAGGGAACAACGGACGTGCTGCGTTTGGTTTCCACCACAACCACCGCAGGCTTGGGCAATCCGTTGCTGGCCACCACGGAAAACATCACATCTTTGCTGCTGGCGGTGGTGGCGGTGCTGGCCCCGTGGCTGGCAGTACTTCTGTTGGGCCTGTTGCTGTATTGGCTGGGTAAACGGGCGGTGCGACTGTTGTTTCGTCAAAAAAATCAGGGGCCCAGTGCAACCAGCTCCTCTCTCACCCCAAGCTGAGCAGGGATCGCTGTAACAGCTGTTCTAGACTTAAGAAAGGTTGAGCTTCGGATAATTGCGTTCATGCCTCCTCGCTGGCCCCGTAAACCCTCCCGCCAAGACCCCGAGTTTCGCAAGTTAGATGACCGCTACACCTATGCTGCCCACATTGCGGTCTTTCTCTGCGTAGGTTCTGGGTTGGTCTTTTTTCAGCAGCTTTACCGGGCAGATTGGCAGTGGTTAGTGCCGCTCTTGGGCTGGTGGGCTTTGAGCCTTGGCATCCACAGCCTCTGGATCTTCTTTGTGGCCCGCTACCCAGTCAATCCCGGCTACGTAGAGTTGACCCCGATGGAGCCTTCAGAAGCCCCAGAAGCGGATCCCTAAAAGAGGAGATAAACTGCTGGCCTCCTAAACCTCTAGAATCTCTAACTGGAAACGGAAGAACTTTGTCGCCGTTGTCGCTGCAAAAGCAGCGGGGAGAGGTCGCTCTCATCGTAAATATCTCCCACCAATTCCTCCAAGACATCCTCTAGTGTAATTAGGCCGGTGGTGCCGCCAAATTCATCCACCACAATGCCCAGATGTTGGCGAGAACGCAGCATTTCTTTAAGTAACAGGCTGATGCGCTTGGTATCTGGCACAAAAAATGGAGGGGACATGGCCTTGGTCACTTCCCCATTTCCCTTTTGATCGAGATGGCGCAGGGCCTGCTTCAGATGAATGATCCCAACGATTTCATCCTTAGATTCTCCCTGCACCGGGATGCGGGAATAACCCGTTTCTAGGCATAGCTTCACCACATCCTGTAGGGTTTTATCATGAGAGATTGTCTCCATCTTGACCCTCGGCTTGGCCACATCCCGCGCCTGGATCAGATCCAAAGCCAAGGCCCCCCGAAACAACCGCCGTTTTTGCCAATCCAATAGCCCCCGCTGTCCCAACACATCGATCAGAAGCTCCAGATCCTTGAGAGAAGCCGTTGCCGTCAAGGGGGACAATTCCAACAGGTTAAAGAACTTGCTGACGATCCACTCAAACGCCTGAGTAAAAGGGCGCAGTAGCACCGACAGGGCATGTACGGGCCGCACCACCCAACGGAACACAGCCAGGGGATGGCTTACCGCCAAAGATTTGGGGGTTACCTCCCCGAACAGAAGCACCAGAATGGTGGCGGGCACCGTTGCCACCAAGGCCCCCAACTGGGGTCCTAGTAGTTGAATGGAAATCGTCGTGGCCAAGGCGGCAATGGCAATATTGACGAAGTTGTTCAGCAGCAACAGGGTGGTGATCAGCCGCGAACGCTGCTGCTGAGCCAAGCGATATAAACCTTGGGGATCCCCTTGTTCCTCAATCAGAGACTCCAAACGCAGGTTATCCATGGCTGTGATGGCGGTTTCTGCCCCAGAGCAGGCCCCTGAAAGAATGAGCAAGAAGGCCAAGAAAAGTGCGTTAACCATGAAGGTTGTTCAGAGCAGAATTGAGACAGATGAGGCCAGATCGATCCATCCCAACACCTTAGCGATTTTGCCGGAGCATAGCACCCAGCCTGGGATCCCCTCACAGCTTTGTTCTTCCAGGAGCCTTACTGGTCAAAACGTGGTGTGCTGGAGCAGGCCAAAAGCTGCTGATAGAGCATGACAATCTTGTCTTGAACCTCCGACTGGCTCAGGTGATCGGTATTGATCAAGATGGCATCGGGGGCAGGGCGCAGTGGAGAAATCAGCCGTTCACTATCGCGGCGATCCCGCTGCTGGATTTGTGCTTCTAACTCCTCCAAAGCCACCTGTTGCCCCTGGGCTTCCAGCTGATGTTGTCGCCGTTGTGCCCGCTCTTCCACCGAAGCCGTTAAAAACACCTTCAATTCTGCATCTGGAAAGACATGGGTACCGATATCTCGTCCCTCCAAGACAGCACCCCCATCCCGTCCAATGCTGCGTTGCCGCTTCACCAATTCCTGTCGTACCCCTGGCACTGCCGCCACCTGCGACACCCAGCGGGTCACTTCCGGCGAGCGGATCGCTTGGGTAATTTCTGCTCCATTGGCCCAGATGCGGGTCGGTTCTACCGAAGAGGTGCCACTTTTGAGAGAAAGTTGGGTTTGGGCAGCCAGTTGGGTCAATTGTTCCGCATTGTCTAGGGGGATCCCTTGTTGTAGCGCCAGCCAAGTGATGGCCCGATACATCGCTCCCGTATCCAGATACAACAGCTGCAACTGGGCGGCTACGGCACGGGCCACTGTCGATTTTCCAGCTCCAGCCGGGCCATCGATGGCGATCAAGGGGCGTCGTGGGGTAGCAGAAGCACCGGATAGCCCTCTCGGGTGAATGGCTTCGACAGGCTGTGCTGCCTCTTCTTGAGCAACGGTCAGCAAAAGGTTATCGATGAGGCGGGTTTGCCCCACATAGGCAGCAACGGCTAACAGCCCCTCGACATCCACCTTTTGCAAGGGTTGAAGGGTTTGCGGATGCACCAGTTCTAGATATTGCAGCTGTAACTGTGGGTAGCGGCTCAGTTCGGCTTGGGCTGCAGCCAGGATCCCTGCTGCCGAGGGATCCCCAGACCGCCAGTGATCGTATCCCTGACACAAAGCTCGGTAAAGCCCCAAGGCCACCTGCCGCTCAGAAGTAGAGAGGTACTGATTGCGGGAGCTAAGGGCCAAGCCATCGGGTTCTCGCACAATCGGACAGGGCAGGATTGTGGTGGGCAGCTGCAGATCCCGCACCATGCGCTGCAGAATGACCAGTTGCTGAGCATCTTTTTGGCCAAAGTAGGCCCGCTGCGGTTGAACCAAATGGAACAGTTGCAGAACAATGGTGGCCACCCCGCGAAAATGACCTGGACGATGGGGGGCACACAAGGTTTGCAACAGCGAGTCCGGCGGCATCACCCAGGTGCGATCGCTTAGCGTGCCGTTAGGCATATCAGCTCCGCTGCCCCAAGCTGCCTGCATTTCCTCCGGAGTTGGAGCAAACACAGCATCAGCATCGACGGCTTCGCAAATGGCCCGATCCGCTTCTAGATTACGGGGATAGCGTTCTAAATCTTCGCTTGGGCCAAATTGCAGCGGATTGACAAAAATGCTGACGACCGTAACATCGCATTCCTGGCGGCACCGACGGATCAGGCTGAGATGGCCCTCGTGCAGGGATCCCATCGTGGGCACCAACCCGACTGTGGATCCCTGCCAGGCAGTCACGTGCTCCCGCAAAGCAGCAACAGTGTGCAGCCAATGCATTGCTATGCCACCTCACTCCATTTGCCAACTAGACTTAACTGCTCTCAGCAGGCCAAGTCAGTCTCTACAAACCCAACTTATTGCCGCGCTGATACTGCATGTAAGCAGCCACAAACAACCCGGCCAAGGTGACCACCACCATTCCCAGAACGATCCCCAACAAAATCGGCTCGATCACGACACAGACCTCCCAGCTTGAACCTAGATCATCATAAGCCAAGCCTAAGCTCATCCTCAGGGTTCCAACCGGGATCCTGTCTCGCTGCTTCGCAGCACCGACACAACCAGCTACAGTTACAGTTAATAAGAAGCAAACTTTCTTCCCAGCCTTGGTATTGGCGTTTTCTGCTGCATGGTGACCCTGAACCCCATCCATCCCTCTCGCATTGCCGGGCCCCAGTCTCAAGTTGGACTTTGGCCTGGCCTGATCCAGCACTATCGGGAATGGCTGCCTGTCAGTGCTGCCACTCCTATTGTCACCTTGCATGAAGGCAATACCCCTCTCATTCCTTCTCCCGCTTTAAGTCAGCGCATCGGACGAGACGCTCAGGTTTACTTGAAGTTGGATGGCCTCAACCCCACCGGGAGTTTTAAGGATCGGGGCATGACCCTGGCCGTCTCCAAAGCCAAGGAGGCGGGATCAGAAGCTGTCATTTGTGCCAGCACCGGCAATACCTCCGCCGCCGCCGCCGCTTTTGCTGCCAAAGGTGGGATGCGGGCTTATGTGTTGATCCCAGATGGTTATGTGGCTAAGGGCAAGCTGGCGCAAACGTTAATGTACGGAGCTGAGATCATCGCCATTCGGGGCAACTTCGACCGGGCCTTGGCAATGGTACGCCAAATCTCGGAACACCATCCGATTGCTTTGGTGAACTCCGTTAACCGTTTCCGCTTGGAAGGCCAAAAAACCGCTGCTTTTGAAGTGGTGGATGCCCTGGGGGATGCCCCCGATTGGCTCTGTATTCCGGTCGGGAATGCCGGCAACATCACTGCCTACTGGATGGGGTTTAGCCAGTATTTTCAGCAAGGTAAGGCAACCCGACGCCCTTGTCTACACGGTTTTGAAGCAGCCGGTGCCGCTCCTATGGTGTTGAATCATGTGGTGGAGCACCCAGAAACAGTGGCCACAGCCATTCGCATCGGCAACCCCGCCAGTTGGGTAAAAGCCAAGGCTGCTGTACAGGTGAGTGGTGGACGGGTGGACAGTGTGACCGATGGGGAGATTCTGGCGGCCTACCGGCTGTTGGCCACAGAAGAAGGGGTCTTTTGTGAGCCAGCCAGTGCTGCTTCCGTAGCCGGATTGTTGAAATGGCGGGATCAGGTGCCGGTGGGGGCGCGAGTGGTGTGTGTGCTGACGGGGAATGGTCTCAAAGATCCAGACACCGCCACTCAACAGGGACAAACCCAAATCCATACGGGAATTGAGGCGGATCCGGCCACAGTCGCTCGCTTAATGGGCTTCTAACCGGATCAAGATCCTGGGCTCAGGAGAGGACACAGGCCATGCAACCTGTCGATCTAACCACCCTGCGGGCCCTGCGGGCGGATCTCACTCAGATCAAGGAAAATCGGGATCCCCTGCTGCCGGCCCGCTTGGAATGGATCCAACAGACGGATCTGTGGACGGTGATCCTGGGTCTGCGCACCCTCAAGGCCCGTTTGTGTCTGTTGCTGTGTTGGCACCCGCAGGCGGCGCGGATTCATCTCTGTCAGCCGCCTGCCAAGGGGCCGGATCCTTTTCAATTCAGCCAACCGCTGCAACGGCAACTGAAGGGTTTGGCCCTGACAGAACTGATTTTGTTGGATGAGTGGGAACGGGTGGTGGATTGCCGCTTTGCCCCACGACCTGGGGATCCACCGCGACGTCATCTCTATCTGGAGGTGATGGGAAAATACAGCAACGCCGTGTTGGTGGATGAAGCCGGGATCATCTTGGCCAGCGGCCACGGGGTGAGTGAACGCCAGTCCCGGGTCCGTCCGGTGCAAGTGGGTCTAGTTTACGAGGCTCCCCCTGCCCTGACGGATCCCATCCCAACCTCCTCAGAACCCTTTCTGGAATGGCAGGAACGGGTAGCCTTGATCCCTGGCCCCATCAGCCAACGATTATTCCGTTCCTATCGCGGCCTCAGTCGACACTTGGCAGAAGCCATGTGTTGGCAAGCCGGGATCCCGCCGCAAACCCCCAGTGATCAACTGACCTCAGAAGCTTGGCAAGCCCTGTTTCGGATGTGGCAAGACTGGCTAACTCGCCTGGAGCAGAGCCGTTTTGAACCAGCCTTGACGCCAACGGGCTACACCGTTCTCGGCTGGACAGGACAAGGCAGTTGGGCGGGAAGGGATCCCTCGGCTGCTGCCCCCCAAGAGAATTTGCACCGGCTGCTGGAAACCTACTATCGAACTCAGCTGGAGCGAGAATCTTTTGAGCGAGAACGCCACCGGCTGCTGCAAAAGCTCTCCAGCCTGCTCAAAAAGCTCTACCAACGGCGTCAGCAATTCCAAGCCATGCTGGCCGGCTCTGCCGAGGCGGAAAAAGCAAAACAGGCAGCCGATCTGCTGATGGCCCACCTCCACCTGTGGCAACCAGGCCTGGATTCCATCGAATTGCCGGACTTTGAAACGGGTCAAACCATTCGGATCCCGCTCAACCCGGAGAAAAATGCCATTCTTAACGCTCAGGCCTATTACCGCAAGCACCGCAAGCAAAAACGTGCCCAAGAAGCTGTCTGGCCCCTGCTAGAAAGCGTCAATCAAGAAATTCTCTACCTAGAACAGGTGGAATCTGCCCTGCTGCATCTAGAAACCTATCGGGCTCCACAAGATCTTTGTGCCCTTAAGGAAATCGAAACAGAATTGATCCAGCAGCACTACTTAGAAAACCCGGAGCGTCTACCCTCAAAGCAGACTCCCTCAGAATCTTTGACTCCACACCGGTTCACCAGTCCCAACGGTTTTCCCATCTGGGTGGGGCGCAACAACCTACAAAACGATCAGCTCACCTTCCGCCTGGCCCAGGAGCAGGATTGGTGGTTTCATGCCCAAGAGATCCCCGGTAGCCATGTGTTGTTGCGTTTGCCCCCCGGTGCTGTGGCCGAACCCGAAGATCTGCAGGCCGCTGCCGATTTGGCGGCTCACTTTAGTCGTGGTCGCCTCAGCGATCAGGTGCCGGTGGTTTATACCCACCCCAAGCAGGTTTTTAAACCCAAGGGATCCCCACCCGGCATCGTCATTTATCGACAAGAACAGGTGCTTTGGGGCCGGCCAAATTGTGCTGCCACAGCCTCACCGGAAAGCAACTAGAAAACTACTCTCCCTGCAACGCAGAGACTTCCGTTGCTTTTTTCACATCAAACTCACCTGCTCAGGATGCTCAACCACAACTCCATACCGACACCTCCCCAATACTCCCTTGGCTCATCCTGTCAGGGAAGCCCAGTTGGAGGGATTTCATCCAGGGTCTAACACTAGAATAGGTACACCGCAATCTTTTGGTGCCCATGACTGCTGCTGCCCCCGCCAAAGTGCAATACGAAGCCGTAATTGGATTGGAAGTTCACTGCCAGCTCAGCACTCGGACCAAGATCTTCTCCAGCAGTGCAACAGCCTTTGGCGCCCCTCCTAATACCCAGATCGATCCCATCTGTATGGGTCTGCCTGGCACTTTGCCGGTCTTGAATGAAAAGGTGCTGGAATACGCTGTCAAGGCGGGTTTGGCCCTCAATTGCACCATTGCCCCCTACAGCAAGTTCGACCGCAAGCAGTATTTCTACCCCGACCTGCCCAAAAACTATCAAATCTCCCAGTACGATCTACCCATTGCCACCCAAGGCTGGCTGGAGATTCAACTCAGTGATGGCCGCACCAAGCGCATTGGCATCACCCGTCTACACATGGAAGAAGACGCGGGCAAATTGGTTCATGCCGGCAGTGACCGCCTTTCCGGTTCCAGTTATTCGCTGGTGGACTTCAACCGGGCCGGGGTGCCTCTAGCTGAAATTGTCAGCGAACCGGATATTCGCACCGGCGAAGAAGCCGCTGAGTACGTACAAGAACTGCGCCGTATTATGCGTTACGCCGGTCTGTGTGATGGCAACCTACAAGAGGGATCCATGCGCTGCGATGTCAATATCTCCGTGCGTCCGCTCGGTTCTCAAACCTTTGGCACCAAGGTAGAAATCAAAAACATGAACTCCTTCAACGCCATCCAACGAGCCATTGAGTACGAATTCAACCGCCAAGTGAAAGCAGTAGAAGCCGGTGAGCCCATTGTGCAAGAAACCCGCCTTTGGGAAGAGAACAGCCAGCGCACCATCAGCATGCGCAAAAAAGAGGGATCCAGCGACTATCGCTATTTCCCTGAGCCCGATCTGCTGCCGATTCGTGTCACAGAGGCCCAAAAAGCCCGCTGGAAAGCCGAATTGCCAGAGCTCCCCGGCGTGAAGCGGCAGCGCTACCAGCAGGAGTACGGTCTTTCGGTGTACGATGCCCGTTATCTCAGCGACGAACGCAATACGGCTGAGTATTTTGAAGCGGTGATCGCCGCCGGGGCGGATCCGAAAGCTGCCGCCAACTGGATGATGAGTGACATTGCCAGCTACCTAAACACCCACAAGCTGGACTACCCCGATATTGCCCTGAAGCCGGAAACCCTGGCGGAACTGATCGGTCTGATTGATCAGGGCACCATCTCTAGCAAAATCGCTAAGGAAATCCTGCCGGAATTGTTGGAGAAAGGTGGCTCAGCTCAAGCCCTAGTGGAAGCCAAAGGCATGACGCAAATCTCCGATAGCGGCGCGCTAGAGAAGATGATCACAGAAGTGATTGCCGAGAACCCTGAACAGCTAGAGCAATACCGCAGTGGCAAAACCAAGCTCTTCGGCTATTTTGTTGGGCAACTGATGAAGAAAACCCAGGGGCGGGCGGATCCAAAACTGGCCAATGATTTGCTGAAACAACATCTTGATGGGTGAGCTACGCCAATCCTACCGCAGCACAGCCTTCTCCAACTCCTGGGAGATCTGCCTCTCACCCTCTTAGTGCTGAGGAATGCGCGGTGGGGCGCGCCGGGTTGAGCATGACCCCGCAGAGGGTCTGGGGTGCTCTGCAGGGCATCTCGTCGCTCAAACTCCGGGAACGGGGAATCTCCCGCTATAGGTGTAGCGTTAGCCGCATAAGCGTCAACCGTTTCCTAGCCAAGGGACACCGACTAGAGTTGCCAGGCTTCCGTAAGAGAGTAGCCCAACTCGTGGAACATGCGTCTGAGCAGCGGCAAGCTCAACCCGATCACATTGCCGTGGCAACCTTCGATCCGCTCCACAAACAGGCTGCCGCGACCATCAATGGCAAAACAACCGGCACAGGCTAGAGGCTCACCCGTCACCACATAAGCACGAATTTCCTCATCACTGGGCCTGGCAAAAAACACCCGCGTTACAGCGTAATGGGTGAGGCGGCGTCCTTGAGCGGTATCCACCAGTGCATGGCCGGTATAAAGTTCTCCCACCTGACCCCGCATTTGTCGCCAGCGGCGTTCTGCTTCCGCTGCATCGGCAGGCTTGCCAAGGATCTCCCCTTGCAAATAGAGCACCGAGTCGGCTCCCAACACCAAAACGGGATCCTGTTGCTGAGCTGCCACCACTTCTGCTTTGGCCAAGGCCAGTTTCTGCACCAGTTGCACCGGATCCGTCAGGTGAATTTGCGCTTCGTCAAAGTAGCTGGGTTGAACCCGGTAGGGGATCCCAGCAGAGTCCAGCAATTGGCGGCGGGCAGTAGATTGTGAAGCCAGTACGATGGGAGGCAACATCGGTTCCCAAAAATGCTAAGACGCGTTCTCTTCCAGTGTGCGCCAAAAGGCCAGTTCTCTCGATGCCGTTAACCGGATTTTGCTCGTGACCACTCTCCACTCCCAGGCTTCCGCCCAAACTGAGGTTAATCATCTTGGCATCCTCCAACGTTACTGGGGGGATCAAGACACCCCCGAAAGTCGCTGGGTCAACCTGCTGGTGACTCTCTTGGCCTTTTGTTCGGCTGTCTTCTTTGTGGTAGAAACCTATCCAATTCCACTTGCGGTGCGCCTGGGGTTAGAACGGGTGGATCGGGTCATTCTCGGCCTGTTTGTGTTGGAGTACCTCTTGCGTTTTGCTGCCGCTCCTCAAAAAATCCGCTATCTCGTCAGCTTGTATTCCATCATTGATTTGCTGGCGATAATGCCTTTTTTGGCCGGTATTACCGATGTTCGTTTTATTCGTATTTTCCGTTGGTTCCGTATTCTAAGGCTGTTGCGTCTTGTGGAGGGAAAAACCCTCTTCGGAACAGTTATCTCCTCCGACAGCCGCATTTTACTGCGAATTTTCTTTACCCTATTTGCCATTCTTTTTGTCTACTCAGGGTTGATTTACCAGGTGGAACATCCGGTGAACCCCAGCGCCTTTGCCACCTTCCTAGATGCCTTTTACTTCTCTGTCGTTACCATGACCACAGTGGGGTTTGGAGATCTCACCCCCAGTTCTGAGTTGGGCCGCCTGTTGACGGTATTGATGATTTTGACGGGTATTGCTCTCATTCCCTGGCAGGTGGGGGATTTGATCAAACAACTGGTGAAAAGTGGCAACTCGGTGCAACGGGTCTGCCCAGGATGTGGCTTATCCCAACACGATGTCGATGCCCAATTCTGCAAACGTTGTGGCACACCCCTAGCGGGTTGAGCCTGTTCACCTCAGCAGGCTGTTGGTAAAACATTGGGGGCAGTTTCCTATTTTGAAGCCGAGACAGGATAGGCTAAGGCGGATCGTTGTATGGAGAAGCGGCGATGTTGGCTTACCCCAGGCTGGTTATCCCCGGAAAGCTGAATGTGAAGGCGGGCCTAGTGATGCTTTTAGCCGCCATTGCCCTGGGGCTATGGCTCAGCCAAGTTCAGCCATTGCTTCCCGCTTCTGATCTTCCGACCCCAGCCTATTCTGCTGATGGAGTTACTGCCTTAACAGAATCTGTTCCAGGGGCAGGGCGGAGTTTTATCACTTGGCAGGAAGTCCCCAAACAAAAGTATGCCTGGCACATCTGCTACGCCTTTCTCGGCAACATGGGGTTGGTGAATATGGGTGGCGGTCTGGCTTTGGTGGTGCTGGGATCCCGACTGGCAGCAGGACAGATTTTTTCACAAATCTTGCTCTTGGGGGGAATGTTACACCCGGCTTCTTGGGCCTTAGTGGCGCTAACAGGATGGGAAAATTGGCATTGGCTAGGCAATATCGGGGCGCTGGCAGTTGCTGGGGTCGTGCTGCTGTTATTTGGTCACTTGGCTTGGGCGACCTACCGCTCGCTGCGAGCTATTCAAAAGCTGGCCCAACCCCGCCCCTCTATCAAATCCTGAGGCAGTTGGGGAAAACTGAGAAAACGTTTAAGATCGTTAACATCGTCAACCCATAGGTAATGCTCGGCATGGCTGTGCAAGAGGATGTATTTTTTGAGGGCGGCCCTCACAGTGGCGATTTGGTGGTGAACTCTTTCATTGGAGCCACGCTCGTCGGTTTGCCTCTGTTTGTCGGGGCTTTGGTGCGCAAGCTTTGGGTGCACTATCGCATCACCAATCGCCGCATTACTGTAATCGGGGGGTGGGGAGGCAAGGAGCGCTCCGATATCATCTACAGTGAAATTGCCAAAGTGGTCACCGTGCCGCGGGGCTTGGGAGCTTGGGGAGATATGGTACTTACCCTCAAGGATGGCAGTCGTTTAGAAATGCGGGCACTGCCTCGATTCCGGGAGATTTATGACTACATTAACGAGCGGATTGACGAGAAAGCCAAACAGGTGAGTGGCCCGATCGGCAAGCGCAAGCGTGCTGTCAAATCCTGAAAGCTCCCCATCACTACCGGATCCCGATCCCTATGGCCTCCGCAACCCGACACGATAGGGATCCCCTTTGGCCTGAGCGCATGGCTTTGGTACACGAGTATCTGATCCAAGCGGGTGGCTCGGAGAAGGTAGTACAGGAGTTAACGGCTCTTGCTCCCCAAGCACCTCTTTACGTCAGTCTCTTCTCGGCCCATACTATGCCCTCTGCCTGGCAAGAGTTGGAGATTCACACCTCCTTTTTGCAAGGTTGGGCCAAACGCCTAGGGGTGATGCGCCAGGATTACCATGCCCGCCTCAAGTACCTGCTGCCCTGGATGCCCCTGGCCTACGAGAGTTTTGACTTCTCAGGGTATGACTGTGTGATCTCCAGTAGCCATGCCTTTGCCAAAGGGATCCTCACCGGCGAGCAAACCCTCCACCTCAGCTATATCCACAGCCCTACCCGTTACCTTTGGCAGGAACGAGAGCTGTATCTGGAACGATTGCGGGGGAGCAAAGCACGAACCCAACCTGCTTATGCCCTTAGCCAATGGTTGCTCCACCGGCTGCGCCAATGGGATTTCCTGGCTGCCCAGCGCCCAGATCTATTGATTGCCAACTCCCAGCACATTCGCCACCGCATCCGCAAACTCTATCGCCGCGATGCGGTGGTTATCCATCCACCGGTACCGTTGCAAGGGTTTGAACCAGTGGCCCACCCCAGCGCCGACTATGACCTGGTGGCAGGTCGTCTGGTGCCTTACAAACGGGTGGATCTGGCCATTGCTGCCTGTGAACGGCTAGGTCGTCGCTTGCTAATTGTGGGGGAAGGGCCGGAGCTACCCCGCCTGAAAAGATTGGCAGGGCCGTTGGTGGAATTTTTACCTCATCAACCGCAGGCCCGCCTCCAAGAACTCCTAGCCCACTGCCGTACGCTGCTGTTTCCTTGGGTGGAAGATTTTGGGTTGGTGCCTGTAGAGGCCCAAGCCTGCGGCCGTCCTGTCATTGCTCTCAATCGGGGAGGTACTCAGGAGACGGTTATCCATGCTCAAACCGGGATCCACATCCCAGAGGCCAGCGTCGATGCCCTGGTGGAAGGGTTACGGCAAGCGGATCGCCAAGAATGGGATCCCCAGCGGATTAGAGCCCATGCTTTGCAATTTGCCCCGCCTCGCTTTCATGCCCAAATGGGATCCCTGCTGCGCTGGGCATGGCCCCGTTTTCAAGCAGGAGAGCCGCTGGCTCCCACAGAATGGATGGCTCAGTAAGACCGCCGCTGCACAAAAGCCGGTAGCTCAATACGGCCACGGGATCCAGGGATGCGACCCGTTGTTTCCACCACAGCTCGTTGTCCGGCACCGGTGGCCAAAGCGGATCGTTTCAGCAGTTTTTCGGCCCGATCTTCTCGTTCCTCCAGAGTCAGGGGGGGGATCCCTGTGGTGGGTGTTGCAGGTGTTCCGGTCGGGGTCGTCCAGCTCATCCGCTGGCTCACAGTCGATTTCACCGCTGTGACTACAGGTTTTGGAGCCACTTCCTCAGGGTGAATCAGATCCCAGCTCAGACGAGAGACCGATTTGGGCTCAGCAGCCTCCGGAGTCAGTGAACCAGGGGGGATCGGTTGCTGATGTAAGTTGGCCAGTCGATCTTCTAGCTCCTGTTTAAGCTGCTGTAGCAAAGCCACCTCTTTCTCCTGAGTTTGCGCATAGGCATGGGCCTGGACACACTCAGTTTTGAGAAGCATCACCTGCTGCTGCAACTTATCGATTTGCTTCTGGCTCACCAAATGATGGGCCTCGGCCACTTCCCTTGCCCGTTGGGCTTCTTCGTAGCTTTCCCGAGTTGGACGTTGCACAAGTTCCTGCATCAACTCGTCGCGCTCAGTTCGCAGGGTATCAAGTCCGATGGTGAGGGCCTGAAGTTCATCCTCTAAAGCCAGAATTCGTTCCGACTGTTCTGCATGCGCTGTGGCCAGATCTGGAGATGCCTGTTGCCGTAGCGCCTCAAGCTCCGATTCAAGGGTTGCTATCTGCTGCGCTTGTGCCGCCTGCATCTGTTGGCTCTGCTGCAATTCTTCCAGTAGGGTAGTCCGCTCTGCCTTGGCAAAAGAGGCTTGTTGACGGAGGTGATCCAGCTCCGACTGCAACCGTGCCCATTGATCCAGTGTGGGGCGCTCCTCTAATTCTCGAATGCGTTGTTGGTGGATATTGAGATCGGCTTCCATTTGTGCTTTTTCGTGTTCCAAGGTGGTTTTTAGGTGTTGCCATTCAGCTTCTGCTTGACGGTGACTGGCTTCTAGCTCTTCCCGCAGAGCGGTCAACTCTTGGGTAGAGGGCCGACTCCCTAACTCCTGGATCTGGGCCTGTAATTGCCTTTTTTCCTCTTCCAGTTCCTGCAGGCGCAGTTGGGTTTGGGTTTGCAGAAGCTGCACTTGTGGCAATTTGACAGCATACTCACTAAGCTGGCCAGCGTGTTGTTTCAGCTCCAGGAGTTCTTGCTGTAGTTGATAAAAACGGGCTGGGTCTACCCGCCTTTGCAACTCTGACTTGAGCATCTCAATCTCGGTCTGGCTGGTTTGCAGCTGTTGTTGCAAGATCTGATAGTGCTCCAGGGTGGGGCGGCGCTCCATTTCCCAGAGCAGGTTTTGCAGTTCTTCAATATGCTGTTGCTGCAGCTGAAAAGCTTCTGGAGTGGGCCGTTGCGTCAAAAGAGATTGTTCCTGCTGACAGGCTTGCAGGGCTTGATCCCGTTCGTTGATTTGGGCTTGGGCTTCAAACAGTTGATGTTCTAGGCGATGGGTACACTCAATCTGCTGCAACGACAGCGCCTCAGATTCCGCCAAAGATCGCTCTAGATTGCGCACACGCGCCCGCAAGGCTTTCAACTCCTCTTCCATAGCCAGGTCGCTCAACAGGTCATGGGCCTCACTGTAGCAGATGGTCTTGGCGAATATCCAGCTTGGCACTACATGTAGGGTGAATCTTTAATCTTCTCCCCAGCTGACACTAAAACTACCGCTCACCCCACCTATACTGAGATCGTCGGTGGTGAAACTGAGTGGGCAGATGCAACCGGGATCCAAGCCATGGGGAATAGTGCTGAGCTTGATGGTTTTAGCTCTAACCAGTTGCGGGGCTGATTCTCTGACGGCCAGCACCCCTCTCCCGCCTTTGATCACCAGCAGCGACATCCCTTCTGCGGTGAGTCGGAACGGTTTTTTGGAACTTGGGGTTTCGGTATCGGTACCGGGGCGGATCCCTGCGGAGCTGGCTTTTCAGGTATCGTGGTCAGGGATCGCAGTCCAGACATTACCGGCAGCACAAGTGAATTGTGTGTCTGGTGAAGTATCCTGTACAACCCGCTTTAGCCTGCGTCCCCCCTTGAGCTTAGTGCCCGGATCCTACCTGCTCAGTTTGCGGGCTTTCGACCGTCTGGGGCAAAGTGCGGTGGTGACGCAAACCGTGTTGCTCACAGATTAAGTACAAAAAAGCTACTGGGACTATGGCTTAGCAGGTAGTCTATTCTACTTTTATCTGCTCTTAACTAATCTC
>JAUQVI010000010.1:0-29074 GCA_039794885.1 Thermostichus sp. DG02_5_bins_236 | reverse complement strand
GCAGCCTGTATGTTGCGGATCGAGGGGATCACCGCATCCGCCGCATTACTGCTGAAGGGGAAGTTACAACCGTAGCCGGTACGGGGCAGGCGGGATCCGCCGATGGGCCTGGGGAGCAGGCGCAGCTGTCTCACCCCACTGCCTTGGCGGTGGAAGCCAACGGACGGGTTTGGATTGCCGATCAAGGGAACCATCGCATTCGGGTGTTATCTCCTGGCGGGCAACTGACCACCTTTGCCGGGCAAGAGGCGGGCTATGCGGATGGCCCTGTGGCGGTAGCCCGCTTTCAATTTCCCAGTGGGCTGGCCTTTGATGCCACAGGGATCCTCTGGGTGGCTGATCGAGAGAATCATCGCCTTCGTCGCTTGAACCCCAGAGGTCAAGTGTCCACCTTGGCAGGCCAGGATGAGCCCGGTTGGCAGGATGGCCCGGCTGACCAAGCCCGCTTTGAGCAACCCTCCACCTTGGCCTTGTTACCGGATGGCAGCCTGGTGGTGGCGGATGCAGGATTGCCAGGATTACGCCGCTTAAGCCTTGCCCCCACCTTGTCATCGACTCCGGCGCCGGTGGGATCCCTGTAGAATAATGCCTTCTGCCCATGACCCGATTGCAAGCGAGGGCTCTTGCCATGCAACCTTTGCCTGGATCTTCCCGTTCTCAGAATCCTTCTTCTAGGCAGGCCCTCAAAGCTCAAGTGTCGCAACTGCTACTGGAGCCTGGATTTGAGTTTTTACTGATGGGGTTGATCGTGGCTTCCGTTTTGCTCGTCGTGGCAGAAGCGGAACTGAGCCGCACAGGTTTGGGTCAGCCCCTGCAGCGCTTAGGAGATGGGATCAACGGCCTGTTCGTGCTGGAGTTGTCGCTACGTTACTGGACAGCCAATCGCAAGGCCCGGTTTTTTCAGAACTACTGGCTGGATATTCTCTCGGTGATCCCCCTATGGCGGGGGCTGCGCCTATTGCGGTTGTTGCGTCTGCTGCGCTTAGGTATCCTCCTCAATCGTCGCCTCGCCCGTCGGGCCGGCCCTTTGTCCACCAGTCTGAGTTTGCAGATCGGTATTTTTCTGGTGATTGGGCTGATCCTGATCGGTGGCACCTTGGCCATCTACCAATTTGAAGGCAATCCTGAGGGGAGTTTTTCCAATCTCAATGAAGCCTTTTGGTGGAGTGTCTTCACCATGATCGCGGCAGAACCCATCGGCGCTGAAGCCAGTACGGGGCCGGGACGACTGGTGACGCTGGTGGTGACCTTGAGCGGTTTGACCATGTTTGCCGTCTTGACGGGGATCGTGTCGGCAGTGATGATCGAGCGGCTGAGGCAGGCTCTTGAGGTGCGTTTGATGGAATTGGATGAGCTATGCGGGCACATCGTCATCTGTGGTTGGAATCGCAGCGGCCATTTGGTGATCGAGGAGTTGCAATCGGATCCCAAGCTGCGGGAGTGCCCGATTGTGATCGTAGCGGAATTTGTGGAAACCCCAGATCGGGATCTGCGCAAGGTGGATCGCTCCCAGCTCTACTTCCATACGGGGGACTACACCGCTTTGGATGTCTTGGAGAGTATTGGCATTCGGCAGGCTAGCCAGGCGATCCTGCTGGCAGATTCCACCCGCCCCCGCAGCGACCAAGACCGGGATGCCCGCACCGTTCTGGCCGCCCTCACCATCGAGAAGCTCAACCCCAGCATCCACACCTGTGCCCAACTGCTGGATCGCAAAAATGATGTGCAAATGCGGGTGGCCGGCGTCGAAGATGTAGTTGTCGGCGATGAAATGACCAGCCACCTGATCGCCACCTCCACCCGCAACCGTGGCCTCACGGATATCTTGTCGGAATTACTGACGGTTCAGATCGGCAACCAATTCTATAAGGTGCCCTTGCCCAAAAGCTGGGTGGGTCTCACCTTTGCCCAGGGATCCCTGCGGGCCAAACAGGATTTCGACGGTATCTTGCTGGCCTTGGAGCGGCGACAGGGGGGATCCCGCATCTCCATGGTCAACCCCCCGGCAGATACTGAACTGTTGGAAGAGGATTTAATCGTTGTCATTGCCCGACAGGCTCCCTCCCAACCGTTCTAGCGATAACTGGAGCGCCTTTTCTTACAGACAAGGGGGAGTTGTCAGCAAGGAACCTCAATCCTCTTCAAAGCAACGTTCGCACATCCACAATCTTGCCACTCACTGCCACTGCCGCCACCATGGCCGGGCTCATCAACAGCGTACGTCCACTGGCGGATCCCTGGCGACCCTTAAAATTGCGATTGGAGGAAGAAGCACTCAGTTGCCGGCCCACCAACTTATCGGGATTCATGGCCAAACACATAGAGCAACCGGGATCCCGCCACTCAAATCCTGCCGCCATAAAGATCTCGTGTAGACCTTCCTGCTCCGCTTGTCGCTTCACCTGTTCCGAGCCAGGTACCACAAAGGCCTTCACTCCTGCTGCCACCTGCCGACCCTTGGCCACCTTAGCTGCTTCCCGCAGATCACTCAAGCGGCCATTGGTACAGCTACCGATAAAACAGACATCCACCGGCGTACCCAAGATCGGCTGACCGGGTTCGAGATCCATATAGGCATAGGCTTCTTCGGCCAAAGCGCGCTCACTTTCCGGTAGCTCTTCTGGCTGTGGGATCCGCTCATCTACCCCCATCCCTTGACCGGGGGTAATTCCCCAGGTCACCGTCGGAGGGATCTCAGCCGCCTCAAACACCACCCGGTCGTCGTACACAGCGTCGCTACCGCTGGCCAGATTGCGCCACCAAGCCACAGCCTCCTCCCAGTCAGCCCCTTGAGGCGCGAACTCCCGTCCTTGCAAATACTCAAAGGTCACCCCATCCGGGTTAACATAGCCGCAGCGGGCTCCCCCCTCAATGGACATATTGCAGAGGGTCATGCGCTCTTCCATATTCATGCCCTCAATCACGCTGCCCCCATATTCATAGGCATAGCCCACCCCGCCTTTCACCCCCAACTTGCGGATGATGTGCAAAATCACATCCTTGGCATAAACCCCGGGGCCAAGTTGACCGTTCACCTCGATACGGCGCACCTTCAGCTTCGAAAGGCTGAGGGTTTGGCTGGCCAGCACATCCCGCACCTGACTAGTACCGATGCCAAAAGCAATCGCCCCAAAAGCCCCATGGGTAGAGGTGTGGCTGTCTCCACAGGCAATGGTCATCCCCGGTTGGGTTAACCCTTGCTCCGGAGCAATCACATGCACAATCCCTTGACGACCGGAGCCGCTGTTGTAGAAGTCGATGCCGTAGGTGCGGCAGTTGCGCTCCAGCTCTTGGATCATCTCCTCGGCCAAGGGATCCGCAAAAGGCCGGGCCAGATTGTCGGTGGGAATAATGTGATCCACCGTTGCAACGGTGCGCTCTGGGAAAAGAACCGGTAGATTTCGTTCCCGCAGCATGGCAAAAGCTTGGGGGCTGGTGACCTCATGAATCAAATGCAGGCCGATGAACAGTTGTGTTTGCCCCGAAGGGAGGACACGCACCGTATGGGCATCCCACACCTTATCGAATAAAGTTCTCTCGCTCACTGTCTTCCTCTCCCATCCGCACTGCCAACCGATTGCGGCAAGTTCATCATCCCATCTTCAACGGAAAGTCCATCCGCTGCCATCCAAATAGGGTGTCCGATCATCCCAACTTGGGCTTACCCTTGTCAGCCCCTGCTCCCTTACCCCAACTCTTGATGGAGCACAGCCCCCTGGACGTACCATCATAGCTGAGCGGTTAGCGAATCCTATGAAAGCAATTGTCCTGAGCGAATGTGGCGGCCCAGAGGTTCTAACCCTGCGGGATCTACCGGAACCTGAGATCCAAGCAGCAGATGAAGTCAAAATTCAACTGCGGGCGGCCAGTGTCAATCCCATCGATACCAAGTTGCGGCAGCGGGGCACTTTTTACCCAGAGCGGGGCCCAGCCATCTTGGGATGTGATGGGGCCGGTGTGGTAGTGGCTGTGGGGGCAGCGGTGCAACGCTTTCGGGTGGGGGATGAAGTGTACTTTTGCTACGGCGGCCTTGGGGATCGCGGCGGTTGCTATGCCGAGTACACGGTTGTCCCGGAGGTAGCCCTGGCCCACAAGCCCAAGTCTTTGTCCTTTGTTCAGGCAGCAGCCCTACCCCTAGCCGTCATCACCGCCTGGGAAGCGCTTGGGGATCGGGGAGAGGGAACTTTTTGGGTAGCCAGGTACCAAACCGCCCTCATCCATGCTGGGGCAGGCGGAGTAGGGCACTTGGCCCTGCAACTGGCCCGACGGGCCGGGCTAGCGGTGGCCACCACCGTTGGATCCACTGCTAAAGCAACCTTGGTGGAAAAGCTGGGGGCCAACTTGCCCATCCTCTACAAAACAGAAGACTGGGTAAAAGTAGTCTTAGAGTGGACGGCAGGGCAAGGAGTGGATTTTGCCCTAGATACTGTTGGCGGTAGCACCTTTGGGCAAACCTTTGCGGTTGTCCGTCCCTACGGCAGCCTCTCGACCCTGCTCGAACCTCCTGCTGATACCCCTTGGAAGGTGGCCCGCCAGCGCAACCTGCAGATTCAATTTACCCTCATGCTCACCCCTCAGCTCATGTCTCTGACCCAAGCGCTGGCCCATCAACGGCAGATCCTGGAGCAGGTGGCCACCCTTGTGGATCGGGGAGAACTGCAGGTGGTGGTGGACAAAACCTTCCCCCTAGGAGCCGCCGCCGATGCTCACTACTACCTCAGCCAACGTCTGGTGCAGGGAAAGATAGTGTTGATCCCCTAGCGGGTTTTAAGATTTGACACTCCTGCCGGTTGTCTATAGCCCCAGATCGGCCTTGGCTTGCTGAGCGGCCAGCAGCACCTCCGCATCGGCAGCCTGAGACCAATCGGGATCCGCGATCTCGGAGTAGAACCGCTGATCATAAGGGCGAGTTTGCACCACCACCGGCATGGGCACCGCATGGCCCAAGACAAGAGCCTGCTGTTTGGAGTCCAGCTTGGCCAGAACGGTTTTGAGGTTTTGGCTACCGGCTACACCTGTGAAAACGGCTTCAATATCTTTGTCATCGTTGAGCAAGGCAGTAATGCGGGTGCCCAACTGCGACATCACCTCGCTGTCGATGCTGGAAGGCCGTTGATCCACCACCAGCAGGGTGACAAAGTATTTGCGCATCTCGCGGGCAATGGTGCCGAAAATAGTTTGCTTGGCTGCGCGCGGATCCAAAAAGCGGTGGGCTTCTTCGATGGTGATACAGAGTTGACGCGGTTTGTCGAGGGGATTTTTGGACTGCAGGTAGCGCTCCGCCTGATGCACATAGGCCTGGTGAATGCGGCGGGTAATGACATTGGTGGCCAACATGTAAGAAAGCAGGTTGGACTGGGATCCAAACTCAATCACCACATGAATGCCGCGGCTCAGAGCATCCAAGATTTGGCCGATGTAGTTGTGGGGGAGGCTGTTACGGATGTATTTCAGATCATCGAGGCGGGTCAGTTTACGCTGTAGCGCCATCATCGAGGCTTTATTGCCCATTTTCTGTTCACAAAACTCTTGAATCTCTGTGTTGGAGAGGCTTAAGAGGCGGCTGATCCAATCGCGGCCAAACTCATTGCGTAGAATAATGGCATTTTCCAGGCTGGCTTCCGACAGGTTCAACTCTCCCGCTAGAAGTGCCAGATCCTCCACGTCAATTTGGTTATAGGCAATGTAAAGTTCTTGGGCATCGCGCACCCCCCGTCGCTGGGTGGAATCAGGATCCAGGGTATAGATTTGTACCTGACCAGAGAACAGTTGCCGCAAGCCTTTGACGGTGTTGAGGTGTCTCCCTTCGGTGGCTGCTTCCCAGCCATACTCCGAGTGCATATCGAAGATGAGGTTGACCGCCGCCCGTTTGCGAATGATACCGGAGAGGATCAGACGGGTCAGGAAAGATTTGCCGGTGCCGGATTTGCCGAAAATGCCGTTGCTGCGTTCCACCCAGCGATCCAAATCCAAACAAATGGGCACAGGCATATCGAGCGGCTGACCAATGGCAAAGTTGCGCCGATCTGGGTCCTCTTCCCAGCCGAATACGGTGCGAAAATCCAACTCTCGCGCTTCGTAGACCTGTGAGAAATGGGCCGGCACCGTTTTGACAGGCAGCAACTCCAGACTTTCTGAGGATTGCCCCTCAGCCTCTGCCCCCACGAGAGGATATTCCCGTTCTGTCTCAGCCTGCCGGGGCACCAACATCAGCATTGGGGTAAGGGCGATGATGCCATAGGTGCTGGTACCGGCCAAAACCTCCCGCAGCAGGACTTCCTCCGGGCGAGGTGGGTTGATCAAGATCTGGTTGTTGCTGGCCTCAAGGGTGACATCCGTGAGCAGGCCGAAGAAGCGATTCCGTTGCCCTTGAATGACCATAAAGTTACCTACCCGCAGATCTTCCACTGAAATGCCAGGGTTGAGGCGAGCTTCGATGCCGCGACTCAGGGATCCCTGGATAACAGTGGCGAGAGGTTGCAAGGGGTTCATGGTTGTGCGGCTCCAAAACAGATCCGTAGGGGGGTCTGTTGGTGTTTCACCCGAGCGGGGGATGGCGGGTTAGGGAAGAAGATAAGTGAGTCCCACAAGCGGGATCCCAGCGAAGAATGGACTTTTACCCACCCGCCTGCACACGGGCACTGGTTTGCGGGGCACCATCCTGCACAATCCAGGTGCGGACGATCTCAACCTCTTCCGGGGTCCAGAAACCCAGACGGGACAAGGGCAATCCCCGCTCCTGCAGATAAGCAATCTCCGGGGATCCCCCCCGTGCTTGCGGACGGTTGGGGTTATTGGCATTGAGAATGGTGGCATGACGACCCGTCCAACGGGGATTGATCAGTTCGCTGTTGGCATCTCCCGGCCTGACATAGGCCAAAGTCGCCTCGTAGCTGTCCAGCAACTGGGTTCGTTGCCGCCCGGCTGCCTGATGACAACCCACACAACTGGCTTCCAAAAGTGGCTTGACATCTTTTTCATAGGTGAATTCTGGCTCGGTGCGAAAGGCTAGCTGTATCACCTGCTCCAGTGGCAACCCTTCTTGAGGAGAAACTGTGAGCGTGTAATCGGTACTAAAGTTCAAGGGATCCCGAGATTTCAGCAACAGCTCATTCCCTTGCACATCAAAAATAACCGGTGCCGGGGGGTCGAGATCCGCAATCAAACGCCGCAGATTGGCATCCAACGGCTGATTAAATTGCAACCGGATCACTCCATCTACATAGACATCCCGTTGTTCAGGGGTGGGCTGAGAAGAAACCCACTGCAAAGGGGCATTCGATTGTGACCAAACCGGCGGATGAGACCTGATGCCAAAAAACATCACCGCCAACAACAGCCCCACCCAAGTTCGCCACCGTCGCCACTGGCGAGAAACGATCTGAAATGTCGGAGTGCTCATCGCCACAGCCCAAATTCAACTATTCTTCAGGATAACGAACCGTACAGCGGCCAAGCCGTTTGTTGATGTAAATCAGACGTAGATCATCAGGGATCTCCATCCAACAGAGATCCCTTTGTAGGAAAACTAACCCAGAGAGGTGCTCACCCCTCCGACACTCTCAGGAAAACAAAACATTAGGGTAAAAGCCTACCCAGAGTGGGGTCTTGGCTATGGAGAGCCTGAATCGACAAAGTAAGAGAGATCAGTCGAGGCGCTCTAGTTTGATGTTGTGGTGACCCAACTTGATCTCAAACTCATCACCAGGCTTGAGACCCATCTTCTTGGTGTAGGCAGCGCCAATCAGTAGGTTGCCATTCTTATGAACCGAAACTCGGAAGGTCGGTGCGCGGCCCCGAGATCCATTTTCATCGCTGGCATCCAGGTCTACGCCGACAGCCTTGAGCAATGCATTGTTAAACTGCATCAAATTCACTCGCTCTTGGCCATTCTTGGTGTAGGTGACATAACCACAGGCACGGGCCTTTTCTTTGCGATCCACGTTCTCCATCGAAGTCACCTTATCGAGGAGTTCTTGACCAGTCAGTGGTTTTGCTTTGGTGGTTGTAGCCATATCAAGATGGTTTGAGGACAACAGTTAGTGTAGCCAGAAAGAAACAGAACTTGCAATAGAGTTCTAATCAAACCTATTCTTATCCAATGAAATAAATTTGCCAATCAGATTTCGGTCAGTAGACAGAGTGCGCAAAACAGCAGTGGGAATTGACTTCCCTGATGGCATTGTTGGCGATTGTCTGTGCTGAGACTTTCACATCAGTTGAGAAGAGGGGTTTGTCCTCAGGTAGATGGACAACCCATGCAGACCAAGGGGAATGTTCCCGGTAACATCGTGTATGCAGATAAAAGTATCTTTAGCCTATAGATCTGGATTCCAGCGGCGGAATCGAGCAAAAACAGGGAAACTGGAATCAAGACTGTTTTTTTGTCAACTCTGTATGGATCCTTTTTGGTCAGGTCGGCGCCTACTCATCGGGGTCAGTGGAGGAATTGCTGCCTACAAAACCTGTGCCTTAGTCTCTGGGTTGGCCCAACAGGGAGCAGAGGTGAAAGTGGTTCTAACGACTGCTGCGGAAAAGTTTGTTTCCCCTTTAACCTTTGCGGCTTTGTCCCGACAACCGACTCTGACCGACGCAGAGTTTTGGCAATCAACACGGGGCCGCCCTCTGCACATTGAGCTTGGGGAATGGGCAGAAGCCATCTTAATCGCCCCACTTTCGGCCAATACATTGGGTAAATTGGCCCGTGGCCTTGCCGACAACTTGCTCACCAATGTGGTGCTAGCTTCCCGGTGCCCAGTGGCTCTGGCTCCGGCCATGAATACCCAGATGTGGCGGGCTCAGATTGTGGCTGAGAATTGGCAGATGTTGCAACGGGATCCCCGCTTTTGGGCCTTACCGACGGCTAGCGGTCGCCTGGCCTGTGATGCCGTGGGGGAAGGACGCCTGTTGGAACCGGAAGCCTTGCAGGAGTATGTGCTGGCCTTGTTGTGGACCCAGGGGCAACGGGACTGGCAAGGCAAACGGGTTTTGATCACTGCCGCTGGTACTCGTGAACCAATCGATGCGGTGCGGTTTATCGGCAATCCCGCCAGTGGTCGGATGGGAGTCGCTTTGGCGGTGGCGGCTGCCTGTCGGGGGGCCAGTGTTACTCTGGTGCATGGGCCACTGCGGATCCCGTTTCAGCCCGAACTGTTCGGCATTCAAGCTGTGTCTGTAGAGACGGCCACCCAATTGCAGCAAGCCCTGAATACCCTTTTCCCGCAGGTGGATGTGCTCTGGATGGCAGCAGCGGTGGGGGATGTGCGACCCGCTCAGCCCTTGGCAGGAAAGTTGCCCAAAGCCCAGTTGCCGGAGACGCTGCCATTGGAACGGATTCCTGATATTGTTGCAGCCTTGAGCCAAGGCAAACACCCTGCTCAACGCATCATCGGCTTTGCCGCCCAAACTGGGGATCCCTTACCACCGGCACAAGCCAAGCTGCACCAGAAAGGACTCGATGCCATTGTGGCCAACCCGATTGATCTGCCGGAGAGTGGATTTGGCAGTCCCCACAACCAGGGTTACTGGATCCCGCGCTGCGGAGAGATTGAAAAAATCCACCCTTGTGAAAAACCGATAATGGCCCATCGACTGTTGGATCTGGCCCTTCAGTTGGGTTGAGGGATACACAACGCGCTTCTAACAATCTCCGGAAAAATCAGGTACCTTTGAGGCTAAACGCAGAGGGATCCCATGGCGATCATCGTCCTGAAAGCCTGGTATTTGGACTCAGTGCTATCCGCCTCCCAAGTTCAGCAGAAAAGCCCTGATCTGCGTCTGAGTCGCACCGGCTTACTCAAAACGGCGATGCGGGCGGATTTCCTCGACGATGTTGAGCAAGTCAAGGCCTCCCTCTGGTGGCAGCGCTACCTGGAAGGGGAGTTGGTGGAGTTTTACATCGAGGGCAGCGGCGCCTACAGCATCTCCAATCTGGATCTGATTAGCCGTGAGATCTACTTCAACAAACGCGCTACCCTCAGCATCGTAGAGCCGCTGATCTATTTTTGCGGCCAATCGGATTACCCTGAATCCAGCCACACCCTCCAGCGCACCCTCCAAGTGGTGGTGGAAACCCTGAACCGTAAACACAAGCTCAGTCTCCCCCTGCAGTTGCAGGGATCCCCCCTATCTGAGGCGGCAACCCTGCTCATCGATGCCGCCCTGATTCGCAAGCTTAAGCATGCCCTGCTGGTGGTGGCCGACGTCACGCCTGTCCAGGTGAATGGTCATGGCCGCCCGTTGCCTAGCCCGCAAGTGTGTTTGGAGTTGGGCTATGCTCTGCAATCGAAGCGCCCCGAACAGTTGCTATTGGTGCAACTGCCCCGCGATGGAGTAGAGGGATCCTTTCCCTTCGAGGTGGAGGGCAGTAGCGTCTTGAAAATTGCCGATCCGCGCCGTTTGTCCGATCAACTGGGGGCCGAGATCACCCGTCAGCTAGAACGCACTCGCGTCATCTCCCCCTAGCTCCGAGCATCTATTCAACCCCTCCTCACAACCGCTAGACTTTTGGGAGTGGCTTATCCTGTTGCCTGTAAGCGCTGGGATCGGGCAGCTCTTCTCCTGATTGCCTCTGCTGGCTCACTGTGTTTTCTCTCCCCCTGTGTGACCATGACCCTTGCTGATGCAAATCCTCTGGCTTCTTTAGATCGTTCTGCTGAAGGTTGGCAGAAAGGGTTGAACACTTTAATGATCCTCTTGTTGGCCGGGATCCCTTTGTCTTGGATCGGGCACTTCCAGGGCTGGGATCCCAATGTAGTTTTTATTTGTGCCGCTTTGGCGGTGGTGGCCCTGGCGAAGTTTATGGGTCAAGCCACCGAAGAGATTGCCGCCCTCACCGGGCCTACTCTCGGGGGGTTAATGAATGCCACCTTTGGCAATGCCACGGAGTTGATCATTGGGTTGGTGGCGCTGCGGGCTGGGTTGGTGGATGTGGTCAAGGCTTCGATTACCGGCTCGATCATCAGCAATCTGCTCTTGGTGGCGGGCTTGGCCATGTTTTTGGGGGGCATTAAGTTTCGGGAGCAGAGCTTTCGGCCCGAGGTGGCTCGCATGAATGCCTCGGTGATGAACCTGGCGGTGGTGGCCTTGATCTTGCCCAGTGTGGTGACCTATGCCGATGTCACTTTGGGAGAGCTGTCGATTCAGGAGCTATCTTCGGCGGTGGCCTTGGTGTTGATCGGGGTGTATGGGTTGACGTTGCTCTTCTCCCTAAAAACCCACAGTTACCTCTACAGCATTCACGAAGCGGAGGCCGCTGAAGATGAAGCCGCCGATCGCCTTGCCCCCAATCCAGTGTTGCAAGCTCAGGGATCCATTCCCCAGGTGTTGACAGCACCTCCAGAGCAAGTTGGAGTATGGCCCTGGCTTTTGGCCTTGCTGGGGTTGACGGTGCTGGTGGCAGTGGAATCTGAGCTGCTGGTGGGTACCCTGGAGAGCACCCTGGAGCACTTTCACGTTACGCCCCTATTCATGGGGGTGATCCTGCTGCCGATCATCGGCAATGCGGCAGAACATGCAACAGCGGTGACGGTGGCCATCAAAGACAAGATGGATCTGTCCTTTTCGGTGGCCCTGGGTTCGACGATGCAAATTGCCCTGTTTGTGGCGCCCCTATTGGTACTGGCAGGGGATGTGCTCCATCAGCCGATGAACTTCAATTTCGGCATGGTGGAATTGGTGGCCATCGCCGTCTCCGTTCTGTTGATCAACTCTGTCAGCAGCGATGGACGCTCCAACTGGTTGGAAGGGTTGCTGCTGCTGGCCACCTACGCCATCCTGGGCATTGCTTTTTTCTTCCTGGACTGAGATTCGGCTCATGCCATGCCATCCGCACCGGCTGAAGCTCGGGAAAAGGGGATCCCGGTTGCGACCGGGCTACACCGGCACCAAGCTCAAAGTCTGGTGGGGCTGCCCCTTGATTCTCGGCCTCTTCCTGGTGGCCGAGCCCACCTGGCCACAGGAAGCTCCCTCTCCAGAAAATAGCCCTCCGTCCCCTGTGCCGCTACTCAGCACGGTGGATGCCCTGGAAGAATTGCGGCAAGCCCTCAGCCTACCCACCTCCCCCAACATTCAAACCGGGGCGGTTACCCTGGATGGCCGCCGCTTGTTTCTGGTCACTGCCCCGCAAGGGGATCCCGGCAGTACCCCGCCGGTGTCGCAGCGGGTCCGCTCCATCGAACAAACTCTGCGGCGTCTTGCCACCTCATCCCTAAACCTAGACACTCTAGAAGTCTCGGTAACTGTGGATGCCCAAACCAACCAGCCGGTGATTCGGGTTAACGGGCAACATTTGCTCACCGTGACCTCTCTGGATGCCCAGCTCCAGGGTACCCAACCCCTGGATTGGGCCGAGCAGGTAGCCGGCATTGTGGAGCAAGCCTTACGCACCTCGCAACAGGAACGACAGCCACAATTTCTGCGCCGACAGGCGGTCATTGCCCTCAGCATCCTGGGAATCACCTGGGGGATCAGCCAGCTTTGCCAACGGGAACGGCGGCGGCTGAGGCAGGGGCGGGATGCCCTGCAGATGGAGTACAGCACCATCCAGGCGGAAATGCAGGAGCGCCTGCAGCAAGAAGATCAACCTGGTGTGGATCCCATTCTGTTGGAGCAACAAGCCCAGCGTAAACGACAGGAATCCTACCTGGATCTGCGCCTTCGCCTGCTGCGTTTGCTGCAGATTGGCCTATGGATGGGGGGGATTGGGGTGAGCTTGGGGCTTTTCCCGCAAACTCGAGCTTTGCAAACGTTCTTGCTCATTTCTCTGCGGGGCCCCCTGTTGCGCTTGGCGGGAGTGGGTTTCGCCACCTATGGCAGTGTTTGGCTGAGTGGCCTGGTGCTGGATAACCTCTTCGCTGCTTTACGCCAAGAGCAGTGGCAAAATGCTCCCACAACCCCCACCTATCGCCTCAGTAAGCGCCTCAGCACCTTTGCCGGAGTCTCGAAAGGGCTCACGGCCACGACTCTGGTTGTGGTGGGATCCCTGGTGGGGCTGGCTCTGGTGGGGGTGAACATCGGCCCCTGGGTGGCCAGCCTTGGTTTTATCGGCTTGGGTATTTCCCTGGCGGCGCAAGATTTGATTAAAGACATCATCAATGGCCTATTGATTTTATTGGAGGATCAGTTTGCCGAAGGGGATGTGATTGTGGTGGATGGGCGGGGTGGCTTAGTGGAACACATGGATCTACGCCTGACCCAATTGCGCAACACCGAAGGCACCTTGATCTCCATCCCCAACAGTGCGATTCGGGTGGTGGAAAACCTCTCCAACGGCTGGTCACGGGTGGATCTGGCCATTGTCATTGCTTATGAAAATGATCTGGAGCAAGCGATGCACATCACCGAGCGGGTGGCCCTGGAGATGTACCGAGAGCCCGTTTGGCGAGAGAAAATTTTGGATCTGCCGGAGATGCACGGCGTTGATCATCTGGGGGAACGGGGGGTAACCCTGCGCCTTTGGATCAAGGTGCAGCCCCTACAGCAGTGGAAAGTGGCGCGGGAGTATCGTCGTCGCCTCAAACATGCCTTCGACAAAGCTGGGATCCAGATCCCTTTCCCTCAGCAAACCTTGGGATTCCGCAACCCCCTGCAAATGCACATTCAGGGGCTCAGCTCAGAAGAAACCCAGCGGCTGCTGCACCTGATGGAATCACATCTGCACGCCCACAGCAGCCCAGAGGAGTCTGTAGAAAGCCAGTCCGCTTCCGAGAGCCTGAAAGAGGGATCCCATCGCAGTTAGGATCCCCTCAGGCGTGGCTTGAGGCTGGGTAACCCGTCCCGTCCTTACTTGCCCTTATTCATCACCAATAATTTCTGGCTCGGTTAACTCGTCCGACATTTCGATCACTGCCCGGCGGATCGGCTTCATCCAGCCATCCTCCATGTCGTCCGGATCTTCGTAGCGGCGGCGCTTGGCACGATTGGCCACCTGCACAGTAATGCGATAGCGGTTCTTGGAGGCATTGATGAGATCTTCCACCCGACGCATCAGCTCGTCGTTGTCGATGGCAAGGTGCCTGTTGGTCAGGGCCATAGTCAAGGTTTTGTTTGTTGCTAAAGGGATCCCAATCTTAGCAAGATTAGTCAGGGGCTGCGGGGCTGCAACCCCTCGGCGAATTGAGACTCTCCCCAGCCTGTTAGGCAAGCTTTCTGCGTAGCGTAGGCCAAAGATCTTCACAGCGCCCATGCTACGCCCAGCTAGCAGGAATCACTGTATCAATGCTAGCCTCTCAAAGCCCAGCCAACCAACCCGCCGGAGTGAACAGCCGTTTAATTTAGCGGTTTTGGACAATCCCCTCTACAATCTCTGTGCGGAACCGGCCCACCAAGTCTGTGATGTTGCTGGCCACAAAATCCCAATCGGGGGTAAGAGCAGTAAATCCATCCCCAGGGGTAGGTCGCTTGGCCTTAACGGTAGGTAGGGATGGAATCAAAAACACATCCGCCACCTTCTCCTGTCCTTCCGGCGAAAGCATGTAATCAACAAACTGCTGCCCCTCTGCTGGGTTAGGCGCTCCTTCTTGTAAAAAAATAGGTCGCAACGCAACAACCGTACCCTCTTCGGGATAGATCACCTCCAGTGCCTCACCTCGTTCGATTTGCCCGTAGGAAATGTAATCCACCGCAGCAAGGGTGGCTTTGCGTTCGCCACTTAAAACGGGGTTGAGAGCTGCCGCATTCGGGCCAGGTACCTCCAAGCCGTTGTTGGCCAAATCCCTAAACAACTGCCAGGCCCGATCCTGAAAATTCTGCACAAATACAGCGATAAACTCCGCCGCACTACCGGACAGGGTGGGATCCGGCATGGTGACCGCTCCTTGCCAATCGGCTTGGGTGAGATCAAACCAAGAGGTGGGGGGCGACTCGACTTCATTGGTGTTGATCACCACTGCTAAGGCTGCCCCCCCTTGGGCTGCCAAGCCGCCCTCTGTCCAGCCAGCACGTAGATTGGCTGCCTGTGGAGAGACATAGTTGGCCACATACCCTTGCTTCATCAAATCCAGCCCCTCTCCCCAGGAAGCCAGCACCACCACATCCGCTCGAGGCCGCGCCCGCTCCGCTTCCAGCCGTGCCAGCACATCCCCACTGGTGGCCTGATACACCTCAACGGCAATGCCAGTTTTCTCCGTGAAACCATTGGCCAAAGCCTCTGCCAAACCTCCGGGGCCCGCCGTGTAAAAGGTAAGAGATTGAGCCCAAGCCGCTCCACCCGCCAAGAGCATGGCTCCTGCACCGGCCAGTACTGTTAAAACCTGCTTCATACTTGCTTCTCCAAAAAACAACAAATCTTTGTCAAATGGTTCTCCCCCTATCCCGAGGGAGAACCCACCAGTGTCTCTGCCCCCACTTCAACCTCAGTGATGCCATGCAAGGCCGCAGCCGGTAACTCCACCACCACCGTTTCGCCTGTGGGTTTCACCGGAGAGCGGGCTTGTAATCGCTGCACTCTCTCTCCCAAGAGCAGCTGCAAAGACAGACGGTATTCCCCACCGCTGTAGTGCACATTCAGCACCTGGGCGCGTATCTGCTGGGCTCCCAAACGGGGCTGATCCGGCAACACCAACACCCGCTCCGGCGGGATGGAAAGATACACCGTTGCAGCAGAGACCGGCTCCAGCAGACGCAATTCTGGCCCCCTTCCAGCCAGGCGCACTGTACCTGTATGGGATCCCGGCTCTACAGGAATTAGGTTCAAACCCAAAAACTGGGCCACCCCGACCGTGGCAGGTTGTTCGTACACCTCTTGGGGTGGCGCCAACTGCTGGATACGCCCCTCCAACAGAATCGCCACCTGATCCGCCAGTTCAAAGGCTTCTTCGCGGTCATGGGTCACCAATACAGTGGTTAGTTGCAGCTGCCGTAACACCCCGCCGATCTCCGCCCGTACTGCCGCCCGTGTGGCCGGATCCAAAGCCGAAAACGGTTCATCCAACAGCAACAATCGCGGCTCCCCCACCACTGCCCGTGCCAAAGCTACCCGCTGCTGTTGCCCACCCGAGAGGGCGCCAGGATAGCGATCCCCATATCCCTCCAGTCCTACGCGCTCCAGAGCTTGCGCCACCCGCAGACGAATCTGATGAACCGGGATCCGTTGCTGCTGCAGAGGAAAGGCAATGTTTTGAGCAACGGTCATGTGGGGCCAGAGGGCATAATCCTGAAACACCATACCGAGGCCACGCTTTTCCACCGGCAGATGTAGCAGAGGCTGCCCGTCTAGGCAAATGGAGCCTGCCGTGGGTTGAATCAGTCCGGCAATGGCTGCTAGCAATGTGGATTTTCCAGAGCCACTCGGGCCCAGTAGAGCGAGAATCTGACTTTTGCCCAACTGCAATGAAATCTGCTCCAGGGCTGTCACCCTCCCATAGCAGTGACCAACCTCTTGAATGTCGAGGTAAGCAGTCCCCCTTGCCCAGGAACCAGAGACCAAAATGCGGCTGTACCCAAATCACCCTCAAGAGAGTAGGGCACCAAGATTAAGAGGAAGTTAACTGCAGTTGGTTCCGGTCAAAAGTTAGCGAAAGTTGACTTCGGCAGCAGAGCTAACATCCTCCCGACACTGACCGGCCAAGCAAGATGCTACCCGAACTCCTCAGAAGTTAAAAGTGATCCTTCATACCGCGCAGGCGGGCAAAAACCCGGGTCGGCTCCTCGATCCCGGTAGCCGCTTGTAGGGCCGGCTGATCCCAACGCAAAAAAGGATTGGTCAGTTGTTCTTCACCGATGCTGCTGGGTACAGTTGGGGATCCCGCTTGGCGTAGAATTTCCACCGCCCGGTAGCGAGCCTGCAGGTGGGGGTTATCGCCATCCACCGTCAGGGCAAATTTGAGATTGTTCAGGGTGTATTCGTGGGCGCACCACACCCGTGTGGATTCTGGCAGTTGGCGCAGTTGATCCAGGGATCCCAGCATCTGTTGCGGTGTTCCCTCAAACAGCCGTCCACATCCCCCCGCGAACAGAGTATCCCCGCAAAAGAGATCACCACTTTCAGGAAAATAGTAGGCAATGTGGCCACGGGTATGTCCCGGCACAAACAACACCTGCGCCCTGTGGCCGTTGAACCGAACCGTCTGCCCTGCGGCTAACCCCACCGTCTGCCCTGGGATCCGTCCCCAATCCCCCTCACCGGCATAAACTGCCGCCTGCGGATAGCGAGCTAGCAACTCCTGGTTACCGCCCACATGGTCGTGATGGTGATGGGTATTCAAAATGGCCACTAGATCTGCGTGTAGCTGCGCCAGTTTTTCCAGCACCGGTTCAGCCACAGCTGGATCGACTACTGCCGCCGTTGCCGTATCGGGATCATGCAGCAAGTACACGTAGTTATCCCGCAGGACGGGCAGTTGTAGAATGTGCATGGCTAATCCTCGAAAATCGCCTGTTCCACATCCCCACGGCTGAGGGAATAAGGAAAGGACAGGGTCTTGGTATTGCCATCCTGGTAGGTGTAGCGCACCCAAATGGTGGTCTCATCCAGGCGCAGACAGGCCTTCCACTGGGGGCGTTCACAAAACCATTGCTCTACATCTTCGGGATCCCGGGTGCAGCCAAGATCCTCTAGCCACCGTTCGATGGTGTGGAGAGGATGATTGTACAGGGGCGTAGTCGCAGGAGGCAAAGGCATGGCGAGGTCAAGGAGAAGTCGTCAAAACAGTCAAACTACGGTCAAACTGGGGATCCCAGTCAAGCACTCTCGATACAAGGCCATTAACCTGCCCCACTCTCCCGTAGCCAAGCCAGAGTACCCGCCAATAGCAAACACACCACGAAGGTGGATCCCATTAACAGTAGGGCACAGATTTCCCCCCCTGAGAGGGGTCGGGTTTCCATTCTCAGCTCCAGCGAATCGCCATCGGTTGGCCCGGAGTTGGAGAGCACTGCCTGTAGACTGGCATCGTAAATGGCTCGCTGGAGGGGGTTACTGAGGATTAAGTAGGCTTCCTGCAGCTCTTGAAAGCGTCGAATCGCCACCTCTGGAGCTAGGGGAGAGGTATCGGGATGGTAGCGTTTGCTCAGTTGCCGATAGGCCCGCCGAATTGCCTCAGGAGATGCCCCTGGGGACAGGCCCAACCGTTGGTAGTAGGTGAGGGAAGTCAGCGAGTGCATGCAAGCCAATAGATGAGCGAGACAGCAACAGCGGAAGGACTCTTCTCTGACGGGCCCAGTTTAACCCAATGGAATCATTAATCCCCCATACGCAAGCCTAGAGGCTTATTCTTCCTCATCTTCTTCCTCAGTCTTGGCATCGGGGTAGTAGAAGCCGGTGTTGCGACCGGTCAAAATCGAGCGCCCGATCGTCATTGCCCGTTGCGCCTGTAGCGTCGCTTTGTGAGTCCAGGTGGCGTAGCGCTTGCGGCTGCGGGATTTGGAGGTTTTCTTCTTGGGAACAGCCATGACCGTGCATGAGAATACAGCTTCACTAGGCTAGCACTGAGTTTGGGGGGTGTGTCTTGTGGAATTTAACTCAACGCCAGATCCTGACTTTCATCTACCGATGCAGACCTCCGTAGCCCTCGCCCAAGCGCTCATCCAGCAGAACCGCCCTCCAGTGGATCCCTCAATAATCTCTGGCTCCTAGTTCCTTCAAATCTGAGCCAGAAAAATTCGATTAAAGCAACCCATTGATTGCGAAACAATCTTGCTGAATTATCAATCCACAACAGGATAGCTAAAGCAAAAAAAGAATAATCATATCAATCTATTTCAGCTTCAGTTTTATTCGTGAGAAACTATAGAAAAGACTGAAAATCTTTGCTGGCAATTCTCAGCAACCTCTTAAGGATGCTTGTGGCACTTCTATTTCGTAAGTTCCGAATCTCTTGAACGGTTCGCCCAAAATTCACCGGGAAGGGATCCCGATCTAGGCAGGGAAAAGGCCTGGTTCCCATGAGTCTAATCAGAAGGTAGGGGATGGCTCCGACTGGCTCAGCTTCATTTTTGCGACCGGATCCCAATACCCCTCAGTCCATGTTTTTGCTTTCCCTATCTCAGTTAAGGAGGATTTATGCTCAACGTGGATGAACGCCAAGACTTGGCCCAGCGCTTCATTGCCCAAGCAATCCTGGCTCCTTCCAGTCACAACACTCAACCCTGGTGGTTTCGGGTGGTGGGGCAACACATCGATCTGTTTGCCGACCGTACTCGCGCACTGCCTGTCAATGATCCTGATGATCGCGAGCTGACCCTTAGCTGTGGCTGTGCTCTGATGAACCTACGTATCGCCGTTGCCAGTCACAATGATGGGGTCAAGGTGCAGCTGTTGCCGGATCCTGAGGATCCCGATTGGTTGGCGCGTCTAACGGTGATCCCAGGGGGTGAGATTGCCCTCCCTGAGGCTGGACTGGTGGAACATATTCCCTTGCGACAGACCTACCGCCAGCCTTTTGCCGACAGACCGATTGAGCCCTTTGTGATAGACGCCCTAATCGAGGCAGCCCGTGCCGAAAAAGCCTGGTTGCAACCCCTTCTGGCTCCAGAGGCTCGTCAAAAGACCGCAGTCTTGGTGGCAGAGGGTGATGTACTGCAATGGGGGGATCCCCGGTGGCGACGGGAGCTGGCAGCCTGGATGCATGCCCGGTGGCGGGGGGATGGGCTGACGGTTTCCAGTTGGAGCGGGCCAATCACCCAGTTGGTGGTGCGCACGCTGGATATGGGCCACAGTATGGGATCCCAAGACAAAGACCTGGTGGAATCGGCTCCCCTATTGGCGGTGTTGGGATCCGATCAGGAGGATGTGCGCGGGTGGCTTGAAGCTGGTCAGGGGTTGCAACGGGTATTGCTCACGGCTCGGCAACTGGGGCTACAAGCTTCCTATCTCAACCAACCGCTCCAGGTGCAGTCCCTGCGGCCAGAGGTGCAAAAACTGGTGGAAGGGATCGGGTTCCCGCAAATTCTCCTGCGACTGGGCTATCCCCTCGAAAAGATATCCCCCTCGCCCCGCCGCCCTCTAGAGAATGTGCTCCTCGGGTAAGGCCATTTTTCCTTTTTTGGACTTGTTTATTTGTTTATTAGGAGTATGGCCATGGTCAGAATCCTTGGCTTGGGTCTGCTGGCTCTTGTGCTGCTCGGCCTTGTGGTGGTTTGGTACGGCGGATCCCGTTGGCAGGCGCAGACTCAGGCACTTCGGTCGGATCTCAAAACGACCCCATCCTCTCCTACCCGCTATGACCCGCAAGAGCTGGAGGGGCTACCGCTGCCTGTGCAGCGCTATTTCCGCGCCGTTCTATCCGAAGGGCAACCGTTGGTTCACACGGTGCAGGTTCGTCATACGGGCACCTTTAACCTGAGCGAGAACGGTGACCAGTGGCGACCCTTCACCTCCACCCAATGGGTGACGACCCATCCTGCCGGATTTTTGTGGGATGCCCAAATACCCATCCTGCCGGGAGTGGTGGCACGGGTGTATGATGCCTACATTCAAGGAGAAGGGATCCTCTATGGCACCCTGTTTGGCCTGATCCCGCTGGTGCATCGGCAAGACAGAATCGATACTGCTGTCGGGGAGTTGATGCGCTGGTTTGCAGAAGCCCCATGGTACCCGACGGCTTTGCTGCCCAGTCAGGGGGTGCAGTGGGATCCCATCGATGACAACTCCGCCTGGGCCACCATTCGGGATGGCAACTTGAGCCTGAGGTTGCTGTTTCACTTTGACGCTGAGGGGTTGATCCAGACCGTTCGAGCGGAAGCCCGTGGACGCACTGTGAAGGGGGAGATCATTCCCACTCCTTGGGAAGGGCGTTGGTCAGCCTACGAGTGGCGGCAGGGTATGGTGGTGCCAACGGAAGGGGACGTGGCCTGGATTTTGGCAGATGGGGCAAAACCCTACTGGCGGGGTCAGATCACTGAGCTAGCCTACGAATTTAATCAGTAGATCTTCGGGGACTAGCTGTTTCAAAAGGTGGATTTCTGATTGTATTTCACGAGTATCGAGTCCAATACTCAATCAAAAGGGCAGGCAATCGAGAAGACAGTTAAAATAATTACAATAACAGAAGGGATAGCTCCGAAAGAACATGCAAGCTCGATGAAAAATTGATAGTGGCTCCCTTAATTCACTAAATATCTTTCACGTTCTACTAATCTCGTCAGGGAAAACCCTATTGAGCAAGGGGAATTTAGGGATCCCTGCTCTAGGAGAGAGCAACACCTGTCCAGCCCTGTTTTTTGTCTTAATGATTCTTAACTATTTTATGCAGGCCCATTATCGTCAAACTTTAAGACCTTGCTCCGTAGGATTGAAGCTGTTGTGAGTGTTTTTTGTAGTTGTGCATACATTTTCTTTAGGAATAGAGGGTGCTAAACTTCAATCGCAGGCAAATTGAATGTCTGTTTTTTGATGTTCTATCGCAGACGTAGGGGACGAACAGCTGTGACGACAACTCAAGACTTACCGCTCTGGGTACAAGATCGTGAGACAGTAATTCAGCATGATGAAGGTGTGCAATGGCGTGATGGTCAACGGCCAGACTACTCGCGAACCAATACTTTTCTCGAACAAGAGCGTCAATGCAATCATGCGGAAGGCTCCTTGAATGCTATTGCCCACAATCTGGTGCGGGCATTTGAAATGGAGGCCTCCTTCAAAACCAATTCCCAGCAGTGGCTGTCTATCGTCGCAGATAAATTTCGCATGAGCACCAATGGAGGCAAGGCATACACAGCCGAGGATATTGTAGAGCGCGGCACCTACAACCTCTTTTTAGAAGACTCCGATCATTATCGGGCCTCCGAAGAAACCTTTGAATCCTCCTACAACCTCTTCCATAATGCTTTCCCGGATGGTTTCCACTGGGAATTGGTTGAAGTGGTGGCAGGCCCTCCCAATGTTGTTTTTAAGTGGAGACACTGGGGCACATTCAAGGGGGCTTATAAAGGTTACCAGCCTACTGGAGAAACCATTGAAGTGGTGGGGCTCAGCATCGCCAAAGTCACCGAGGATCTGAAGATTGAATCGGTAGAACATTTTTTTGATACAAATAACATGCTGATGAAACTGACGAGTGGCAAATGCCCCGTCAGCCACTAAAGCGGTATGACGGTTCTACATTCAAAGTCAACTCAAGACGATGCACGATAGGCTGCCCGGAGAAAGGGTGGCCTATTTTTTACGCTTGGAAAGATAACGCTTGTGATATCTGTCACTGCCCTTAAGCTATTTTGGGGGCAGGCTGTGGAAAGTCACCCTGATTCTGTCTTGTGTTTGGAGAACTTGGTTATGCGCAACCGGTGGGTTTTGATGTTCGGGATCCCTGTGATCACTGGATTGTGGGGCGGGGTCCCTGTGATGGCCCAGTCAGCCAACCCGGCTCTCTGTCAGCAATTTCCGCAGGATATCCGCTGTACTCTTTCGGCTCCCAGCCAAAGTGGACAAGCACTGCAACCTACATCCCGGCCTCGTATTGCTGTCCTGGATTTTGATTTCAGCAGCCTTAGTAATCAGTACAGCATTCCCAATGCCTCCCGGGGAGTGAGCGATGTATTGGTGGATCGATTGGTTAAAGATGGAACGTTCTCAGTGATCGAACGGTCGCGGCTAGAAGCCATCTTGGCCGAGCAAAACCTGGGGCTATCTGGGCGATTGGACTCCAACACAGCTGCTCAAGTGGGGCGCATCCTCGGGGTGGATGCTGTGATCATCGGCAGTGTGACACAGTTTGATGTGTCGGTACGCCGCTCCGGAGGAGGGGCCCCTGTATTGACTCCGTTTGGGCGGTTCCCAGTGGCGGTGGGGGCTGAGTCGGTAGATGCCGATGCCAATGTGCAGCTGAATGTACGCCTGGTGAGCACCAGCACTGCGGAAATTTTGACTGTTGCCGAAGGTCGAGGGAACATTAGCCAGTCCGATAGCACCGTAACTGTGGCTGGTTTTGGGGGGGGATCCGCCACCAGTAATGAAGAAAAGCTGTTGGTATTGGCCACTCAGCAGGCTGTGGATCAAGTGGCGGGTCAGTTGGCAACCTCTGCTGGGCGTTTGGCTGCTCAACCACAAGCCTTGCCGACGGTGGATGCGTTGGTGGCGGATGTGTATGGCAACCAGGTGATTTTGAATAAGGGCAGCCGCGATGGATATCGGGTTGGTTTAATTCTCTCGGTGGAGCGCGTGGTGCGGGAAGTCACGGATCCGGCCACAGGGGCAGTGCTGCGTAAATTAACTGAGCCTGCCGGACAAATCCAACTCACAGAAGTGGATGATGGCTCCAGCGTTGGGCGTATTCTCAGCGGAGCAAGCTTCTCGGTAGGGGATGTAGCTAAGCCCATTCAGTAAACTGGCTACGGCTCTACCTAAGCAGACATGAGTCTTCCTTTGGGCTGCGGGATCCCTCTGCCTAATTCCTGAGCCGTTTCAATCCACTCTTGCATGATGACTTCCACATTTTGCAGAGCCTCTTGATAGGTGGAGCCATCTGCCATACAGCCAGGCAGTTCGGGCACTTCAGCGATAAAGGCATTGTCATCTTGGCTCCAGTAGAGAATAATCTCATACCTCATAGCCATCTCCAGAATTGAGTTTGTATTTGAGAATAATTTCCCTAACTTGTTTGACTTGATAAGATTTGGCTTGATTGCCTTGTGGCTGAATATTAATAATCTCAGCAACCCCGTCTTTTGTATAGATGTGAGGGCTACCTCTAATGCGTTCTGCAAACCCAAGTCTTTTCAAAACTTGGCAAAGATCAGCGAAGGGAATGCTTGTGTCAGACGTTCCCAATAGGATCTTTGCCAATAGCTTATCAAACTGAGTCAAGGGATCCTTCCCTCTTCAGTAGCTACTCTATCCCCTCGATCTTGTCCTCGATCTCCTGATATAGCTCCTGAAGCCGCTCGATATTCGCCTGTGAGGTCTCCCAATAGCCGCGACCATTCACCTCCAGCAGGGATCCGACAATGCGTCGGAAGGAATGGGGGTTGAGGTTCATCAGCCGTTGGCGCATCGCCTCATCTTTGATGAAGGTTTCGTTGGTTTCCTCGTAAACCCAGTTATCGACAGCCCCAGCGGTGGCAGACCAGCCGGAGGTATTCACCAGGCGCTTGGCAATCTCCCGTACCCCTTCGTAGCCATGCTTGAGCATGCCTTCGTACCACTTGGGGTTGAGCAACTTGGTGCGGGCATCGAGGCGGACAGTTTCGCTGAGGGTGCGGATCTGGGCGTTGGGGGTGGTGGTATCAGCCATATAGGCCGAGGGGGATTTGCCATCCTTGCGCAAGCCCTGCACCAATTTGGTGGGATCCGAGTCGAAGTAGTGGCTGACATCCGTCAGGCTGATCTCAGAAGAGTCGAGATTTTGGAAGGTGACATCCACCGTCTTGAGGCTGGACTCAAACAGTTGCCGCATCTGTTGATTGGGCAAGTTGGAGCCAAAGGCAAAAGACTTGCGGCTGAGATACATCTCCCGCAACTCGCTTTCATTCTCCCAGGAACTATTTTCAACAGCTAAATTGACGTTAGAAGAATAGGATCCCGATGCGTTGGAAAACACCCGTGTGGCGGCTTGGCTGACGGTTAAGCCCATCTCTTCTGCCTGAGCCAGAGCGTGCTTGCGAATGAAGTTTTGCTCCAAGGGCTCCACTGCTTCGGCAGCCAATTTCACCGCTCGGTCAATCAAATCCATCTGGTTGACAAACAGATCCCGGAATACGCCGGAGCAATTGACCACCACATCAATGCGGGGACGACCCAATTCTTCCAGTGGGATCAGCTCCACTTTGTTCACCCGACCCAGGGCATCGGGTTTGGGCCGTACCCCCAACAAACACAACACCTGCGCCAAGGATTCCCCATAGGTTTTGATGTTGTCGGTGCCCCATAGCACCACTGAAATGGTCTCGGGATACTTGCCACCGTTGACACTCATTTCCCGCGCCAACAGCCGCTCCACCACGATTTCGGCAGATTGAATGGCCGCTGCCGTGGGAATAGACTGGGGATCCAAAGCATGGATATTTTTCCCGGTAGGCAACACATTCGGGTTGCGAATCGGATCCCCGCCTGGCCCTGGCAAAATGTACTCCCCTTCTAACGCCCGCAAAAGGGATCCCAGCTCAAAATCTGCGGTGACTTGCTTGAGGCATTCTTCTAAAAACTCAAACAGGGGCTTGAGCAAATCCGCATCCACATGGGGATACCCGGCTTCTTTGAGCGCCACCAGCCAAGGGGCCTGACGACCCATATTAAAGAAGTTCAGCCGTGCTACCTTGGAAACCCGCCCATCGGCATCGGTTTGTTCTTTGACCAGCGCAGCAACAGCTTTTTGACAGGCTTTGTTGATCTGATCTAGCAATTCAGTATCCGCTAAATTGCCCCGATCCCGATTGCGATAGATCTCATCCAAATCCCGTCCCAAACTTTGGGCAAGAATGCGAGGTAGGCCAAGGATCCCTTCTTCACTGCGGTCAATGCTGGCGATGCTCACGAGAGTGGCAATGGCTTCTTCTGCTGTCGGCGGCGCCCCGATCACATGCAAGCCACAGGGCAACAATCGTGATTCAATTTCCATCAGCTTGCCGTAAAGCAAGCCAACAACGGTATCCCGCTCTTCCAAGCTCAACTCGGCAGCATCCACCTGCGGCAGCTCTACATCTTTATCCAAATTGACCAAGCGAGCTTTGTCGCAAATGCTATTGACAATTTGGATCCCGCGTCCCCCTTCCCGCAGGCTTTGGTAAGAACCGATCAACTCCCGCAATTCCTGCAAGCCTTTGTACAGACCGGCATTTTCCGCCGGCGGAGTCAGATAGCTAATGGTACAGGCATAGCCCCGCCGCTTGGCAATGGTGGCCTCGCTAGGATTATTGGCGGCGTAGTAATAGAGATTGGGAATCGAACCGATCAAATTGTCGGGATAGCACTCCCCAGACATGCCAATTTGTTTGCCGGGCATGAACTCCAGGGATCCATGAGTACCAAAATGTAGCACCGCATCCGCCCCCCAGATTTTTTCGAGATAGGTGTAGTAGGCGGCAAAGCCATGGTGGGGGCTTGCGGATTTGGAAAAGAGCAGCCGCATCGGATCCCCTTCGTAACCAAAGGTGGGCTGGACGCCGATGAATATATTGCCGAAGTGTTTGCCGTACACCAACAGGTTTTGCCCATCGGTATTCAGTTGTCCTGGTGCCGGGCCCCAGTATTCTTCGATAGCTTTCACATTGGGGGTGAGGGCTTCGTACTCCCGCACCGACAACTTGGCGGCAATGTTGAGCTCGGGACTGGCGTACTGGGCCTGAGCATCGTGCAGGATCGCCTCCATCAACTCTTGCGAGGTTTCGGGCAACTCGGATCCCAGATCGTAGCCATTGCTGGCCAAGGCCTGCATCACCCGGTGAATGGAGGAGAACACATCCAAGTAAGCTGCCGTACCCACGTTGCCCTTATCCGGCGGGAAGCTAAAGACGGTAATGGCAATTTTTTTGTCTAGCTTGGGTTTGCGGCGCAGATTGGCCCACTTGATGGCTCGCCCTGCAATCATTTCAATCCGATCCTGCATGGCGTGAGCTTTGCCCGTTGCCGCATCCCGTCCCGAAAGAATAATCGGGTCAATCGCCCCATCCAGCTCCGGAATAGCGATCTGCAACGCCACCTGCACCGGATGCAAGCCCAGGTCGCTATCGGCCCATTCTTCGGTGGATTGAAACACCAATGGCAACGCCACCATGTAGGGACGATTGAGCCGCTTCAGGGTCTCGATGGCTTTGGGGTGATCTTGGCGAGCGGGGCCACCTACCATGGCAAAACCTGTGAGAGACACCACCGCATCCACAATCGGAGCCTGGGTTGCCTCACTCCAGAAAAACTCATTGACAGGTTTCGAGAAGTCTAATCCCCCGGCAAAAATCGGTAGCACCCGCGCCCCGCGCGACTCCAATTCCTGCACCATCGCCACATAGTGGGCATCATCCCCGGTCACCAAGTGCGTCCGCTGCAACACCAAGCCCACACAGGGAGCCAAGGGATCCTTAACCTCCGCCGGCAGATCCTCCCGCCCGTTCAACCAGCCCAGATACTCCGACACCGTCTCAAACATCTTGGGGGCCAGTGGATGCCAGATGCCCATATCCAAATAGGTGACCGGCTCGGCAAACTTGACCTGATCTTTCATCCCTGGCAGATACCGATCCGCCAGCATCAGTAAAAAGTTCTCCAGATTTTCGGTGGATCCCCCCAACCAGTACTGGAAGCTGAGCATGAAATTGCGGGCATCCTGAGCCTTGTCAAAGGGCAGGTATTTCAACACCTTGGGCAAAGTCTGCAGCAGCTTTAGCATCCCGTCCTGAAAGCTGGATCCCTGTTTCTCCTTGCGCTTGCGCATGAACTGGGCAATGGCGCTCTTGGACTGCCCCAACTGCTCCATAGAAAAAGATCCCATTTTGTTGAGGCGCATCACCTCCGGCATGGACGGGAACACCACCGCCACATCCAGTTGATCCCGCACCAAGCCAACCGCTTGAGCTACCTTCTGAGCAATATCTTCGATAAAGATCAGGGATCCGATAAACACATTGGCAGTTTCGAGATCTCGCTGAAACGCTTCGTAGCCAGAGGGATCCCGCAGCTCCTCCACCAGATAGCCGCTTATTTCAATAGCAAGGCGTGTATTCCCCTTGTTGATGCGCTGCACCGCCGCTGTCAGGGCACTCTGATACTGTGGCTCCAACACCACGTACACCACCTTCATCAACGTGCGATCCCCTAGCTCAGCAGGGGCAATATGGCGGGTTGTGGGTTTGACTAGCGTAAACATGCAGTCGCTCTCCAATGCAAAACGTGAACCAGCTACAGGGTGGGCATTACCCCCTATTGCCTGTCTTTCGTTCTACCAGAGAAACAGGGCGGGGCTCGTTAAGAGCCGTTACATGCGTAATAATTCGCAATGGTTTCAGGTATGTTGCACGATCTCTGAGCTAGAAGGAGACTCAGGGATCCAAAGGACTTCTGACTCCACGACCACCTTTGTTGAGGACATGGGTGTAGATCATGGTGGTTTTCACATCTTTGTGGCCCAGCAATTCTTGTACCGTGCGAATGTCGTAGCCATCTTGCAGTAGATGAGTGGCAAAGCTGTGGCGAAAAGTGTGGCAACTGACCCGCTTGGGGATCTCGGTTTTTTGAACAGCTTGTTTGACCGCTTTTTGGATGCTGCTCTCGTGAAGGTGATATCGGTACATAAGAGGACTACGAGGATCCTGAGCGATCCGGTCTGATGGAAACACAAATTGCCAGATCCAATCTTTAGCGGCATTGGGGTATTTGCGTTCTAGTGCAAACGGCAGCAGCGTTTCTCCAAACCCTCGTTCTAAATCGTGCTGATGCTGGCTCTCCACTACTTGCAAATATCGATGTAGGGGATCCACGACCGATTGAGGCAGCATCGTGAGGCGACTTTCCATGCCTTTGCTGTTGCGGATTTGTAACTGCTGTTGGGCAAAATCAACATCTTTGACTCGCAAGCCCAGGGCTTCCCTCAGCCGTAATCCACTGCCATACAACAGCTTCACCACTAACAAATGAACACCATCTAAGTGTTTCAGAATCGCTTTGACCTCCTCCACCGTCAAAACCGTAGGCAAATACTTAGATTTTTTGGCCCGTACCGCATCGAGATTCAAGTCCAACTCAAGATCCAAGACTTCACGATAGAGAAAAAGCAAGGCTGAGAGAGCTTGGTTTTGAGTCGAAGCTGCCACATTTTCATCCACAGCTAGATGGGTCAGAAAAGCCGTGATTTCTGGGCCACCCATATCCTTGGGATGACATTTTTGGTGAAACAAAATAAAGCGACGGATCCATTGAACATAGGTTTTCTCGGTTTGGTAAGAATAGTGCTTGACGCGGATGGTATCGCGGACACGATCGAGCAATTTCTTGGGGGGGGAGCGCTAGGGGCTCTCTCAGTGAGTATATTTACTTTGTTTTTGAGGATTGGTTTGGGGAACATGGCAGATCGATCCGGATAAAAGCCTGCCTAGGGATTATACCCCGACTATCGCGAGATATTTCTTGTCGAGGTAGTTATATGCAGAAGAATCCAGTATAATCTCCCCAAGAGAAAGGATATTCAAACCGTTTCTGTATAAGACCTAGTTA